>DATFPK010000125.1:0-32522 GCA_035264885.1 Solirubrobacterales bacterium | reverse complement strand
TGGTGGGGGCGCCAGCCGGCGCTTGTCACCACCCGCGAGACGCCGAGGGTGGCGCCCAGCAGTGAGGTCAGCTCGAGCACGTCGTCGAACTTGTCGGGTCCGCCGAGACCGCGACCGGCGCCCTGATAGGCGATGCTCGAGTCCGAGTAACGATCGGCGACGACCGTGCGTCCCTGGTCGAGCGCCGGCCCGATCACCCGGGCGACCAGGTCGGCGCGGGCGGCGAGGAAGAGCATCAGCTCGGCCATCGGGTCGAGCTCGACCGCCGGGTCCGCCAGCAGCGAGCGGACGCGCTCGGCCGCCTCGGTGCCGCCGGGCTCACGGACCAGCAGGGTTCCGCCGTCGAGCTCCTCGGCGAGCAGGCGGGCCTGCGTGGTCTTGCCGGAGCCGTCGACGCCTTCGAGCGAGATGAACAACTAGCGCTTGGCGGGGGTGCCGGTCCGTCGGGCACGGCTGCCGCGGCGCCGGCGGGTGGCGGTGGTCGAGGCGTCAATCGGCTTGCCGTCGCCATCGCTCGGCTCGGCTTCCTTGGTGGCATCGCGCGCGGCCCGGGCCGCCTGGCGCTCCTCCCGCTTGCGTCGCATCTCCACCATGTCCGGGCAGTCGTCGTTCAGGCAGAGCTCCCACGGGCGGCCGCGAAACGGCTTGACCTTGAGCCTGGGCGTCACCCCGCATGTGTGGCAGCGCGGCTCCATCTTCCAGAGCTCGTAGCCCCGGCCCGGCAGCGGCCGTGAGAAGCGGCAGGAGCCGGGTGAGTCCGGATCGTCGCGGTCATAGCCCTGGCAGCCGCAGAACCGCTTGCCGCCGCGCATCTCGATGATCCGCAGCATGTTCGGCGAGCCGTCCGGCTGCGTCCGGCCGGCCTCCTCGCACTCCGGGCATGGTCCGAGGATCTTGTCCTCGTCCATCCCCGCCCAGACCTCCTTGGCGACGTCCTCCTCGTGCCTGTGGATCTCGTCGTAGGTGTGGTGGAGGAGCTCGCGGCTGGTGCCGATCACGTCGTCCTTCGAGGCCTCGCCGGCCGCGATCCGGTCCATGTCGGACTCGAGCTTCGCGGTCATCTCCGGCGTCGCCATCTCCGGGACGTGCTTGCTGAACGCTCGATACATCGCGATCCCCGTCTCCGAGGGCTCGGGCGGGTTGTTGAAGACGTAGCCGCGGTCGTAGAGCTTCTGGATGATGTCGGCGCGGGTCGCCTTGGTCCCCAGGCCCCGCTCCTCCATCATCTCGATCAGCTTGCCCTGGCTGAGGCGCGACGGCGGCTGCGTCTCCTTGTCGATCATCCACGGATCGCCCTCGAGGTCGAGGCTCTGTCCCTCCTCGAGCTTGGGGATCTCATCGTCGGAGGAACGCGAGTAGGTGTAGATCCGGGCGAAGCCGGGATCGACGACGACCGAACCGCGGACGAAGTAGGGCTGGTCGCCGGCCTTGATGTCGGCCCGGGTCGACTCTGTGACCATCGGCTCCGAGAAGGTCGCCAGGAAGCGCCGCGCCACGAGTTCGTAGACGCGCCGCTTCGGTCCCTCCAGGGCCCCCGGGTAGACCGCCTGGGTCGGGTAGATCGGCGGATGGTCGGTCGTCTCCTTCTTGCCCCGGGTCGCCTTCAGCTCCCCGTCGAGCAGGCCGGCGGCAGCGGAGAAGTCGGGCACGCGAACCAGGGAGGACACCAGCTCGCGGATCGGCAGCGAGGGCGGGTAGACGGTGTTGTCGGTCCGCGGGTAGGAGATGAAGCCGTCCATGTAGAGGTCCTCGGCGACCCGCATCGCGCTGGCCGGCGTGATCCCGAGCCGGCTGGACGCCTCGGTCGTGAACGAGGTCGTGTTGAACGGGGCCGGGGGCTTGCGCGTGTTCTTGCGCGAGGCGATCTGCTCGACGACGCCGGGGCTGGCCGTGGCGGCGACCGCCGCCTCGGCCTCGGCGCGGTCCCAGAACTTGTCGGTCGAGTGGTGGGCCTCGAAGGTTCCATCCGGATGGGCGAACTTGGCGAAGACCTCCCAGAAGGGCTTGGCGACGTGCGCGCGCCGCTCCATCTCGCGCTCGACGACCAGGCCGAGCGTCGGGCTCTGGACGCGGCCGACCGAGAGGAAGTTGGAGCCGAAGCGGCGGGTCGCGAGGGAGATCGCGCGGGTCAGGGCGGCGCCCCAGAGCAGGTCGATGTCCTGCCGCGCGGCGCCGGCGAACGCGAGCGGATAGGAGAGGACGTCGAGATCGCCGAAGGCGCGCTCGATCTCATCCTTCGTCAGCGCTGAGTAGCGGGCCCGCTTCACGTCGGGCTGGGCGCGCTCGATCATCCCGGCATCGAGCTCCCCGGCGCCGTCGCCGTCGACGATCCCCGGGTTGGCGTCGAGCGTCTCGCGCAGGGCCTCGAGGCCGATCAGCTCGCCCTCGCGGTCGTAGTCGGTCGCGATCACGACCTCGTCGGCGTCCTCGGCCGCCTTCTTCAAGGCCCGCAGGACGTTCTTGTCGGTGGCCGCGTCGACCGGCTGAGCATCGATCAGCTCGTGCAGGTCGGTCTTCTGCCAGTTGTCGTAGCCCTCGGGGAACTCGCGCTTGAGGAGATGCCCCTTGAGACCGATCGCGACGTGGTCCCCGTCCTCGTCGGACCAGGTGTAATAGGGGACCTTGTAGCTCTTCTCGGTCTTCGGGCTGCCGCCGAGGATCTCGGCGATCTTCTTCGCGCTGTTGTTCTTCTCGGTGACGATGAGGCGCAATTCGGCCTCTCCTTCCGCTGAGGGCTGGCGAGGGTAGCAGGGGTTTCAGGCGCCTCCGGGAGGCTTCAGGCCCGCCCGGCGCTCCGCGCCGGGCGCCTCGGCGAGCGTAGGATCGGCGGCCGATGCGGACCCTCGTCACCGGCGGCGCCGGCTTCATCGGCTCCAATCTCGTCGACGCCCTGCTCGCCCGCGGCGACCGAGTCACCGCCGTCGACGACCTCTCCACCGGCCGGCGGCAGAATCTCGAGGAGGCCCTGGGGAGCGGAGCCGAGCTGGTCGAGGCCGACATCCGCGACGGCGCCGCGATCAGCGACCTGCTCGAGGCCCGCCGACCCGAGGTGGTCTTCCATCTGGCCGCCCAGATCGACGTCCGCCGGTCGGTCGCAGAGCCCGACTTCGATGCTTCGGTCAACGTCGGCGGCACCGCCAACCTGCTCGACGCGAGCCGCGGCGCCGGGGCGCGGCGGTTCGTCTTCGTCTCGACCGGCGGGGCGATCTACGGCGAGGGCGACGGACAGGACCTGCCGCTGAACGAGGACGCACCGGTCGAGCCGCTCTCCCCCTACGGGCAGAGCAAGTTCGCGGCCGAGGGCTACGTCGCGCTCTACCGGCGCCTCTACGGGCTCTCGGGGATCAGCCTGCGTCTGGGCAACGTCTACGGCCCGCGCCAGGACCCGCTCGGCGAGGCCGGCGTGGTCGCGATCTTCTGCGGACGCCTGCAGCGCGGCGAGGCCCCGCTCGTGTACGGCGACGGCCGCCAGACGCGCGACTACATATATGTCGGCGACGTCGTGGACGCGGTCCTCGCCGCGGCCGGCGGTGAAGCGACCGGCGCCTTCAACATCGGCACCGGCAGGGAAACGAGCGTGCTCGACCTGATCGGGCGGCTCCGCGGGCTGTCGGGCACAGAGGGGTTCGAGCCGGAGTTCGCGCCGGCCCGGCCCGGCGAGGTCCAGCGGATCGCGATCGAGCCTTCGCGGGCGCAGTCGGAACTCGGATGGACCCCCTCGACCGGGCTCGACGAGGGCCTGCGAAGGACGCTGGACAGTGTCTAGAGGGGCGCGCCTGGGCGGGGTGCTCGGCGCGCTCCTCGCGGTGCTCGGCGCAGCCGCCGCGCTGGCGGCGAAGCCGGGCTCCGCCGGCTCGGGCGACCCCTTCTTCCCGCGGGCCGGCAACGGCGGCTACAACGTCGCCGCCTACCACCTCGCCCTCCGCTACCGGCCGCGGAGCGGCGTGCTCGCGGGGAGGGCGCGGATCGCCGCTCGGGCCCGGATCGAGCTGTCGCGCTTCAACCTCGACCTCGGCGCAATGCGGGTGCGCAGCGTCGCCGTGAACGGGGAGCGGGCGCGCTTCAGCCACCGCGGCACCGAGCTCGCCGTCCGCCCGGGCTCGCCGCTCGGCGCCGGCGGCATGTTCCGCGTCCGCGTCCGCTACCGCGGCCGCCCCGGGCCGATGGTCGATCCCGACGGTTCGCTCGAGGGCTGGTTCCGCACCGCCGACGGCGCCTTCGTGGTCGGCGAGCCGCTCGGCACGCAGACCTGGGCGCCGGTCAACAACGCCCTGCGCGACAAGGCGCGCTGGACCCTGCGCGTCACCGTCCCGCGCCCCCTCAAGGCGGTCGGCAACGGGCGGCTGATGCGGATCAGGCGCCGGGGGGGCCTGCGGACCTGGACCTGGTCGGAGCGGAGTCCGATGAGCCCCTACCTCGCGACGGTCTCGATCGGCCGAGGCACCCTTCGCCGGTCGCGGGCGGGCGGCGTCCCCTCGTGGGTCTTCGTCGACCCGCGGGAGGCCCGGGAGTCGCGCGCCTCGCTCGCCCGGATTCCGCAGATGATGCGCTTCCTCGAGCGGGTCTTCGGCCCGTACCCATTCGCCTCGACCGGCGCGATCGTCGACCATGCTCCCCGGGTCGGCTATGCGCTCGAGTCCCAGACCCGGCCGATCTACGACCGAGCCACCGACGACCTGGTGATCGTCCACGAGCTCGCCCACCAGTGGTACGGCGACTCGGTGTCGCTGCGCACCTGGCCGCAGATGTGGCTCAACGAGGGCTTCGCCACCTGGGCGGAGTGGATCTGGTCCGAGCGCCACGGCGGCCCCAGCGCGAAGCGGACGTTCCGGCGTCTGTTGGCGGTGCCGGCGTCCCGGCGCGGCCTCTGGGACCCCCCGCCCGGTCGCCTGCGCCGGCCGCGCCAGCTCTTTTCCTCGTCGACCTACCTGCGCGGGGCGATGACCCTCCAGGCGCTGCGGATGAAGATCGGGACCCGGACCTTCCTGCGGGTCATGCGGCGGTGGGCGGCCGAGCACGCATATGGCAACGCGACGACCCGGCAGTTCATCGTCCTGTCGGAGCGCATGTCGGGGCGGCAGCTCGACGCCCTGTTCCGGCGCTGGCTCTTCCGCCGCGGCAAGCCGGTCGCGGGCGGCGGTACCCGAGCCGCCGTCCCGACGCTGCGACAGCGCTGAGCGCGACACCGCGGCCACTACCCTTTCCGGGATGCCCGCCCAGGCCTACGCCGGCAAGGAGTGCGTCTGTCAGCTCCGCAAGGGGATCTGCGACCAGTCGTGCGTGCGCGACATGCTCGAGACCCCCTTCTACATCGCCTGCCTGAAGCTGAAGGGGCGGCGCTGCGTCGTCGTCGGCGGCGGCGACGTCGGCCTCGAGAAGGTCGAGGGGCTGTTGGCGTGCGACGGCGACGTGACCCTGATCGCCCCGGATGCCCATCCGGCGCTGGAGGAGCTGGCGGCGGAGGGATCGATCCGCTGGCAGCGCCGCGAGTACGCCGGGGCGGGCGACCTCGACCGCGCCTTCATGGTCATCGCCGCGACCGATGACTCGGAGGTCAACATCCGCGTCTACGACGATGCCGAGCGCCGGGCGATGCTGGTCAACGTCGTCGACGTGCCGCCGCTCTGCAACTTCATCCTGCCGGCGATCGTCCGGACCGGTCCGCTGGCGATCGCGATCTCGACCGCCGGAGCTTCCCCCGCCCTCGCGAAGCGGATGAAGCGTGAGGTCTCCGACCTCTTCGGCAAGGAATACGCCCGTCTGGCGGTGATGCTGAACGACGCGCGCGGCTGGGCCAAGGCGACGCTGCCGACCTACCAGGACCGCAAGGAGTTCTTCGAGGGCATCGTCAACGGCGATCCCGACCCCGTCAGGCTCGTGCGCGAGGGGCGGGAGGGCGAACTGCTGGATCTGATCGAGGCGGCGAAGGAGCGGCACTCGGCGGCCCTCGCCGGCTGACGCCGGCTCGATGCCGGCCCGAGCTACCCGGCCGGAAGCGCGTAGATCGCGACCGCCGTGAAGTGGGCGGCGGCGGCGGCGATCACCAGCAGGTGGAATATCTCGTGGTAGCCGAAGACCGCGGGGTTCGGGTTCGGCCGCTGGAGCGCGTAGACGATGGCGCCCGCCGTATAGAGCAGGCCGCCGCCGGCGACCAGCAGTGTCCCGGCGACCCCCATCTCGCTCCACATCTGCGGGAACGCTACGACCGCGACCCAGCCGAGCGACAGGTAGATGAGCGCGCCCACCCACTTTGGATGGGTCGTCCAGAGCATCTCCACGATCGAGCCGGCCAGCGCGCCGATCCAGACGACGGCGAGGATCGCGTCGGCGATCGCGCCCTCCAGCACCAGCAGCGCGAACGGCGTGTAGGTGCCCGCGATGAGGACGAAGATCATCGAGTGGTCGAGGCGCCGCATCCAGGCGCGGGCCCGCGGCCGCTTCCAGTCGACCCGGTGGTACAGCGCGCTCGTGCCGAACAGCGCCGAGACGCTGACCGCATAGATCGCCATCGCGAGGGTGGCCCTGGGCGTGTCGGCGGCGGCGATCAGCGCGACGCCGAGGCCGAGCGAGGTGAAGAACGCCCACTCGTGGCTGCGTCCCCGAAGGCGCGGCTTGATCGCCGCGATCGCCTCGCCGGCCGCCTCCCTGGCAGCGGTCGCGCTCGCCCCCACCGCCTCCCGGGCGGCGGTCGCCCGGTCGCCCATCGCGTCGCGCGCCTCCTTCAGGGCCTCGCCGCCGCCCTGCTTCTCGCCCATGCCCGCCATCTCAGCCATCGCTCATGCCTACCCGAGAGGGTACCGCCCGCTAACCAGTGCGGCACGCGTTCACCTGCACACTGTATGTAGGGGGCCTGAAAGGAGGGCCTCCCCAGGTCTAGTAGAATCCAAGGCAGTGGATTGCCCCACTTGCAGAGCCTCCAGAAGCCGGGTCCTCGAGACCCGCAAGCAGGGCGAGACCGTCCGGCGCCGGCGCCAGTGCCGCGACTGCGGCGACCGGTTCAGCACCGAGGAGCGCAGGCTCGAGGCGCCGTGCCACGTGCTGAAGCGGGACGGGAGCCGCGAGGCGTTCGACCGGGCCAAGGTAAGGCGCGGCCTGGCCAGGGCCGCCTACAAGCGCCCGGTCTCCGACGAGGACATCGAGGAGATCGCCTCCCGGATCGAGAACGTCGTGCGGCGCGGCGGGGGCGACGTCCAGGCCGAGGAGATCGGCGAGATGTGCCTCGAGGGGCTGCGGCCTCTCGACCGGATCGCGTACCTCCAGTTCGCCGCCGTCTACCGCGCCTACGGTGACATCGAGGGGCTCGAGGCCGAACTTCGCTCGCTGCGAACCGGGAGGGCGGCCCGCTGATCTCCGCGATTTGCGGAGACGGCGGCCACAGATCACGTCCGGTCCAGAGAGGATCCTGCGCAGTTACCCCCCAAAGCTGATCAGAGGAGAGATCGAGGATGCACAAGACCGCCGCTCAGAGCCAGGAAACCACCCTTCGGGGCCTTGCTGTCGAGCGACGGTTCACCCGCGAGGGCGTCCATCCCTTCGACGAGATCGAGTGGGAGACCCGCGACGCCGTGATCGGCGATCCGGCCGATCCCGCCTTCGAGCAGCGTGGCGTCGAGTTCCCGAAGACCTGGTCCCAGAACGCGACCAACATCGTCGCCCAGAAGTACTTCCGCGGCCAGCTCGGCAGCGACGACCGTGAGACGTCGGTCCGCCAGATGGTCACGCGGGTCGCCGGGCGGATCGCCGAAGCCGGACGCGAGGCCGGCTACTTCGCGACGCCGGCGGATGCCGACGCGTTCGAGGCCGAGCTCACGTCGATCCTGGTCAACCAGAACGCGGCCTTCAACAGCCCCGTGTGGTTCAACGTCGGCTGGCGCGAACCCGGGAAGGAACAGGCCAGCGCCTGTTTCATCCTCAGCGTCGAAGACGACATGGAGTCGATCCTCGCCTGGAACACCAAGGAGGGGGTCATCTTCAAGGGCGGCTCCGGATCGGGCATCAACCTCTCGAAGATCCGCGGCTCGATGGAACCGCTGTCGAAGGGGGGCACCGCGTCGGGTCCGGTGAGCTTCATGCGCGGAGCCGACTCCTGGGCCGGGGCGATCAAGTCCGGTGGCGGCACACGCCGGGCGGCGAAGATGGTCGTCCTCGACATCGACCACCCGGACATCGAGGACTTCATCTCCTGCAAGGCGAAGGAGGAGGAGAAGGCCGCGGCCCTGCGCGAGGCCGGCTTCGACATGCGGATCGACGGCAGCGGCTTCAGCTCGGTGCAGTTCCAGAACGCCAACAACTCGGTTCGCGTGACCGACGAGTTCATGCAGGCGGTCGAGGGAGACGCCGACTGGGAGCTCACCGCCCGCACCGACGGCAGCGTGATCAAGCGGCTACCGGCCCGCGAGCTGATGAACCGGGTCGCCGACGCGGCCTGGCGCTGCGCCGATCCGGGCGTCCAGTACGACACGACCATCAATCGCTGGCACACCAACCCGAATACGGGCCCGATCACCGCTTCCAACCCGTGCTCGGAGTACATGAGCATCGATGACTCGGCCTGCAACCTGGCCTCGCTCAACCTCATGAAGTTCCGGCGCGACGACGGCAGGTTCGACGTCGCCGACTTCGAGCACGCGGTCGACATCGTCTTCCTCGCCCAGGAGATCCTGGTCGGGTTCTCCAGCTACCCGACCGAGGAGATCACCCGGAACGCGAGGGACTTCCGCCAGCTCGGGCTCGGCTACGCGAACCTGGGCGCCCTGCTGATGTCGGACGGCCTGCCCTACGACTCGGACGAGGGCCGCAACGTCGCCGCGGCGATCACCGCCCTGATGACCGGTCGCGCCTATCGGAAGTCGGCCGAGATCGCCGATGCGATGGGGCCGTATGAGGGCTATGCGGTCAACCGGGAGGCCCACAACGGCGTGATGCGCATGCACCGCGATGCCTCGCGCGAGATCGGCGAGACGGGGCTCAAGGGCGAGCTGCTCGAGTCCGCGCAGCGGGCCTGGGACGAGGCGGTCGAGCTCGGTGAGGAGCACGGCTACCGCAACGCGCAGGCCACCGTGCTGGCGCCGACCGGGACGATCTCGTTCCTGATGGATTGCGACACGACCGGCATCGAGCCGGACTTCTCGCTGGTCAAGTTCAAGGAGCTGGTCGGCGGCGGGCAGATGACGATCGTCAACCGGTCGGTGCCGCTGGCCCTGCAGACGCTTGGCTACTCCCAGGAGGAGGTCGACCAGATCGACGCCTGGATCGCCGAGAAGGGGACGATTCTCGGCGCGCCGGGACTGAAGGACGAGCACCTGCCCGTGTTCGACGTCGCGGTCGGCGAGCGGGCGATCTCCCACACCGGCCACATCGACATGATGGCCGCGACCCAGCCGTTCATCTCGGGCGCGATCTCGAAGACCGTCAACCTGCCGCAGTCGGCGACGGTCGCCGACATCGCCGACGCCTACACCCGGGGATGGAAGGGCGGCCTGAAGGCGCTGGCGATCTACCGCGACGGGTCGAAGACCGCGCAGGCGCTGCGGACCGACGCCCAGGAGGAGAAGGAGGCGGTCGCCGACCTCGCCGAGGCGGCCGGGGAGCCCGTCCGGCGCAAGATGCCCCGCGAGCGCGAGTCGATCACCCACAAGTTCTCGATCGCCGGCCACGAGGGATACATCACCGCCGGCAAGTACGAGGACGGGTCGGTCGGTGAGATCTTCCTGACCGACATCGGCAAGGAAGGCTCGACGCTGCGGGGAATGATGAACGCCTTCGCGACGGCGATCTCGCTCGGCCTGCAGTACGGCGTCCCGCTCGAGGTCTTCGTCAAGAAGTTCTCCTACATGCGGTTCGACCCGGAGGGGATCACCGGCAACCCGGAGATCCCGTTCGCCAAGTCGATGCCCGACTACATCATGCGCTGGCTCGCGAGCCGCTTCATCGAGGACCTCGACGACCTCGAGGACCTCGGGATCCTGACCCCGGAGGTCCGGGCCCGCAAGGAGGCGCAGCAGGCGCTCTTCAGCGAGGAGGGCCACGAAGGGAATGGAGGCAACGGGTCGAACGGCCACTCCAACGGCGGCAACGGCAACGGCGGCGACGGAGCGCCTGAGGCCAAGCCGGCCAGCGGCCAGGGGGTGCCCGCGGCGGCGGCGCTCACCGAGTCGCCCCCGGTGGTGCCGGCGAAGATGAGCGGCATGGACCTCGGCCCGGCCTGCGAGCAGTGCGGCGGCATGATGCAGCGCACGGGCAGTTGCTACACCTGCTCGAGCTGCGGCAACAACACCGGCTGCGGCTGAGCCGGTCTACGGCGCCGTGGCGCCGTCGAGGATTCCGACCCACACCCGGGTCATGGCGTCGACGATCACGCGGCGCGGGACCGCGGGATGGTCGATCCACCAGAGCACGAGGGAGGCCATGCCCATGCTCATGAGCTCGGCCAGCGGCGCCCGCTCGGACTCGGGGATCCGAGCCTGACCAAACGCCCCGATCAACCCGGCCAATACGGTCCGCGCGCGGTCATTGACCTCGGCCCGGAACCTGCGGATCTCCGCCCCGCCTCCGCTGTCACGGAAGAGCAGCTTCCAGGCGTAGGAGTGCTCCTCGACGTAGTCGACCCACTGATCGAGCGCCGCTCTTACCTGCTCCTCGAGCCGGCCGGCCGCCGGCCAGGCCGCGAATCGGCTGAGATCGTCGCGGTGTCGCTCCAGCAGGGCCAGGTACAGAGCCCGTTTGGAGTCGAAGTGCCGGTAGAGAATCGGCTTCGTAACCCCCGCGGCGCGGGCGATGTCCTCGAGCCGCGTGCCTTCGTACCCCCCGCGACCGAAGAGCTCCCCTGCGGCTTCGAGAATCAGGCCCCGGCGTTCCGCGCCCGGCAGCCGGGGCGTGCTACGTTGCATCATGTTACCGAAGGGTAACTTGACTCCCGGCCAGCCAAAACCAGGGAAAACGGAGGTGCCAGACATGGCCGACGACACCAGACCGAGCCCGCCGGACCGGCCGACCGTCGACGACCCGATCCATCACGTCTCCTACGCGTTCGAGCGCGATGGCTGCAACCTCTGGGTCTTCTCGTGGTTCAAGGACGGCGCTCACCTGCCCGAGCACTTCCACCCGCAGAGCGAGGAGCGCTGGGAAGCGCTCGACGGCGCCTTGCGAGTCAAGCTCGACGGAAAGTGGCGCGACCTGCGGCCCGAGGACGGGCCTGTGCCGGTTCTGGCCGACGTGCGCCATGAGCTGAAGAACGAAAGCGGCACCCTCGTCCGGGGCCGCACCGAGTGCCTCCCCGCGCTCCATCTCGAGGAGTTCCTGGTCGAGACCGCCAAGGCCGGACAGGAACGCCTTTACAACAGGCACAACCTCCCGACGAGCTGGCGGGGCGCGGTGTGGGCCGCCGATCTGGCACAGCGGTTCAAGGATGAGACGGTCATGACCTCCCCACCGCCGGCGCTGCAGCGCGTGTTCACGCCTCTACTGGCGCGCTTTGCCCGCTGACCCGGCACTCAGGGGGCTTCAGCAGCGGATCGCAGTTCCCGCAAGGCACCGCCCCAGGCGACCAGCTCGTCGAGGAGGGCGCCGAGCTTCTTCTCGTGGCGAGGGTCGGGGGTGAGCTCGTTCGCCCTGTCGAAGTCGGTGAAGATGTTGAGGTTGACGGTGGTGCGGACGCTGGCCATCTGGAGCTCGGCGACGACGCCGCGGAGCTGCTCGATCGAGCGGGCGCCGCCGGTGTTGCCGTAGCCGACGAACCCGGCCGCCTTGTCGTTCCACTCGGCGTAGACGAAGTCGAGAGCGTTCTTGAGCGCCGCCGGAATGCCGTGGTTGTACTCGCCGGTCACGAAGACATAGGCGTCGAAGGAGTCGACGATCCCGGCCCAGCGCTTCGTGTGCTCCTTGGAGTAGTCCCCCGCGCCCGGTGGCTTCGGCTCGTCGAGCAGGGGCAGTCCCGCCTCGGCCAGGTCGATCAGCTCAAACTCGGCGTCGTCGCGCCCGGAGGCCAGCTCGTGGACCCAGCGCGCGACCTTCTCGGACTTCCGGTTCGGGCGGGTGGTCCCGATGATGATCGCGATCCTCACCGGCTACAGCATGACGAGGACTACCCGCCGACCCTCAGACGCGAGATCACTCCGCCGCGACGTCCGCGCCGTTGACCTTCAGCGCCACGTCGATGTTGCCCCTCGTCGCGTTCGAATAGGGGCAGACCTTGTGGGCGGCTCGGACGAGGTCGGCCGCCTCCTCCGGGTCGGCGACCGACGGCAGCCTGAGGTCCAGCTCAACCGCGAGCTTGAAGCCACGCTCGTCGGTCGGCAGGAGCATGACCTTCGAGTCGATTTCGACGTCATCGACGTCGAGCTTGCGCCGCCGGGCGACGGCCTGGACGGCGCTCTCGAAGCAAGAGCCGAAGCCGACGGCGAACAACTGCTCGGGATTCGTCCCGTCGCCCTCACCACCGAGCTCGCTCGGGATCCGCAGATCGACCGCGAGGGAGCCGTCGCTGGTCTCGCCGCGGCCCTGCATGCGGCCGCCGGTCACGTGCGCCTCCGCCGTGTACAGCACCTTGCTCACGGATCTCCCCTCTCCGAACTGGCGGCCCGCGACAGCATCGCGCTCGGCGCTCAGGCCGGCGCCGCGCTGCCGACGCTTGGGTCGTCCTCGCTGCGGCGGGCGTCGCCGATCGCCAGGCCGAGGGCCCCGAGCCCCACCACCACCGCGGCCAGCGAGAACAGGGAGCCGAGGATCGGGATCAGGGCGATCGCCCGCAGGATCGCCCAGCCGGCCGCGAACGAGACGAACCGATGGCGCGGCGGCCCGACGATCCGGCGGCCGAGAATCCAGGCTCCGGCTACGTAGCCGACCGCCCACAACGGCACCAGCGCCGCCAGCAGCGCCAGCCCCAGCGGCAAACCGACCAGGGTCGCAATCGCCACGATCGCGATCACCGGCAACCCGACGAACAACCCGAGGCCGACCGCGATCGAGGTCCCTGCTCGCCCATCGAACGCAGCCAGGGCCGCGTCCGCCGCCTGGGGCGCGATCACGAGCAGGAGGCCGCCGAGGATCAGGGTCGAGATGCTGATCGCGAGCCAGAGGGCGAGGTGGCTGATCACCCCGATCACCGCGGCCGAGCCGAAGACGTCGTCCCAGCCTTCCTTGCTGACGTCGCCCGTGACCGTCGCCTGGGGCGAGATGAAGGGTTTCTCGTCGCCGTAGTTGACGTCACCGTCGATCCGCGCTCGCGGGAGCACGGTGACCCTGCCGGCAAACGCGACCACGTCGCCGTCGACCACGCCTCCGACCCGGACGTCACCGGCGGCCGCGATGACATTTCCGTCGACCCGACCGGCCACGTCGACATCCCCGTCGGCGATGACGATGTCCCCCACGGTCTCTCCTCGGGCGACGTCGACGTCGCCGGTGATCACGACGATCGCGTCCCCCTGGTCGCGCGCCTGGGCAGCCGGCGCGAGAACGAGGAGCGACGTGGCAGTCAGGAGAAGCAGCGCCGGCAGCAGGCGCATCGCGGGCGACCTCATGGGGCCGAGCCTATCCCGGCGGTCGCTGCCAGGCAACATTCTGGCGAGGGTAGTGAAACGGCCCAACGGGGTAGCGGGAGGATCCACCGAGCAAGGAGGGGCCATGGAAGAGCGCGAGGACGATGCGACGAGCAAGCGGGGCGACGACACCCCGGCCGATGAGCCCGGGCCCTCGGACCCGTCCCCGGCGTCCGTGCCCAGCGAGCAGGACGTCGAGGAGGACCTGCCCGGCGTCCCCGAGGAAGCCGGCGGGGGAGATCAGTCGGAGCGCGAAGCCTGAGGGAGGACGAGATGGCCGACCAGAGTGACCGCCGTGCCGAGGAGGCTCTGCGCGAGAAGCAGGAGGAAGCCAAGGCGAAGGCGCAGGAGGGCAAGATGCGCGCCGACGAGCGCCCGCAGGACGAAGCCAGCCCCCGGGCCAAGAGCAGCGGCCACAAGAAGATGACGGCCGACAAGTGGAACCAGTGAGCGCCTTGCGGGCGGGCGTGTAGCCCGCCCGCACTGATGGACGGCCCCCTCGACGCGATTCGCGCGGCGTTTCGCCGCGACCGGCTGCGGGAGCTCGCGGCCGCCGTGGTCGATGGGTTTCGGGAGCACGAGCTGTTGCTCTACGCGAGCGCGATCTCCTTCCGCGTGCTCCTGGCGCTCCCGCCGCTGCTGCTCTTCAGCTTCGGCCTGCTCGGATTCCTCAGCCTCGACGAGGTCTGGCGGGAGGACATCGCGCCCGACGTGAAGGCGGCGGTCTCCGCCGATGTCTTCAAGGTCCTGGACGACACCGTGAACCGGGTGATCGGCGACAAGCAGGTCTTCTGGGCGACGGGCGGCGCGCTGCTGGCCCTCTGGGAGGTCTCGGGCGGCGTCCGGATCACGATGCGGGCGCTCAACCGGATCTACGAGGTCGACGAGAAGCGCGACCTGAAGGAACAGTTCGCTCTCTCGTTCGCGCTGGCGGCGGCCCTGACGGTCCTCGTGCTGAGCGCGATCGCAGTGGTCAAGTTCGGGCCGTTCCTGTTCGACGACCTGCTCGGGGACGGAGCTGCCGTCGGGGCGCTCTCCATTCTCGTGCGCTGGGCGGCCGCCGTCGCGCTGCTGTTCGCGGCGATGGCGCTAGTCCTGAGGCTGGGCCCCAGCCGCGAGCGCCCGCTCGCCTGGGTCAGCTTCGGCGCCGCGCTCGCGGTCGGCTCCTGGGTCGCCATGTCCCTTCTCTTCGGCCTCTACCTGAGCGAGATCGCCGACTACGGGTCCGTGTTCGGCAACCTCGCGACGGTCTTCGTCCTGATCGAGTACCTCTACCTGTCGGGCCTAGCTTTCGTGACCGGTCTGCTGGTCGACGCGCAGACCCGCAAGCGCTCAGGCGATCGTTGACCCGCCGATAGGCTGGCGCGATGGACGTTCGCGAGGCCAGCTTCGAGTTGCTGCGCCGCCGCAAGATGACGACCGTGTTCGGCAACCCCGGCTCGACCGAGCTGCCGATGCTGCGCGACTTCCCCGGCGACTTCCGCTACGTCCTCGGGCTCCAGGAGGCGGTCGTCGTCGCGATGGCGGACGGGTACGCGCAGGCATCGGGCCGGCCGACGCTGGTCAACCTCCACACCGCCCCCGGCGTCGGGCATGCGATGGGCGCGGTCTTCAACGCCCAGGCGAACAAGTCGCCGCTCGTCGTCACCGCCGGTCAGCAGCACCGGGCGGCGATGACGATGCAGGCGAACCTGACGAACCGGGACGCCACCCGTCTTCCCCACCCGCTGGTCAAGTGGAGCTACGAGCCGCCGCGGGCCGAGGACGTTCCGGCGGCGCTCGGCCGCGCCTGCCACCTGGCCGCCCTTCCGCCTCGCGGGCCGGTCTTCCTCTCGATCCCGATGGACGACTGGACCGCCGAGGTCGACGAAGGCTCAGTTCGCCATGCCACTGAGCGGCGTGCGACCGGGAGGACGCAGGCCGACCCCGCCGCGGTCCGGGACCTCGCCGCATCCCTGCGCGACGCGGCATCCCCGGTGCTCGTGGCGGGTCCGGAGATCGACGCCTCCGGCGGTTGGGACACGGCGGTTGCGCTGGCCGAGCGTCTCCGCCTGCCGGTGTGGGCGATCCCCGCGCCAGGCGGGGGCCGGCTCGGCTTCCCGGAGGACCACTCCCACTTCCGCGGCGTCCTGCCGCCGGCGATCGCGCCGCTCAGCCAGGCGCTCGAGGGAAACGACCTCGTCCTCGTCGCCGGCGCGTCGGTCTTCTCCTACTACCCCTACATCCCGGGGCCGCTGCTGCCCGACGGCGCGAAGCTGATCCAGCTCACGAGCGACCCGGACGAGGCGGCGCGGGCGCCGATGGGCGACGCGATCGTCGCCGACGTCGCGCTGACGCTCGAGGCTCTGCTCGGGGAGACCGGCGAGTCGGAGCGCGACCCGCCCGAGCCCAGGCCCGGCCCGGATGAACCCGAGGAGATGGACCCGATCAGCGGCACCGCCGCGATGGCGGCCCTTCGAGAAGCGTTTCCCGAGGACGGGATCATCGTCCTCGAATCGCCGTCGAGCACCGCGGCGCTGCGCAACCAGCTCCGGATCGGCCGGCCGGGCAGCTACTACTTCGCCGCCGGAGGCGGGCTCGGCTACGGGCTGCCCGCGGCGGTCGGGGTGCAGATGGCCGAGCCGGGCAGGCCGGTCGTCTGCGTCATCGGCGAGGGCTCGGCGCAGTACGCGATCACCGCTTTTTGGAGCGCCGTCGCCTACTCGAGCCCGGTCACGTTCCTGGTCCTCCGCAACGACGAGTACGCGATCCTCAAATGGTTCGCGGAGTTCGAGGGTGTCGAGGGCGCCCCGGGGCTCGACCTGCCGCGCCTCGAGACCGCCGAGGTCGCGCGGGCCTACGGCGTCGAGGCGGCCCGGGCCGAAGGACGCGAGCAGCTGACCGAGCAGATCCGGGAGGCGATCGCCGCGGAGGAGCCGCGCGTCGTCGAGGTTCCGGTCGCGCCCGGTATGTGGCTCAGCTGAGCGTCGCTCACCACGGGACGCCGACCCGGGCCAGGAGCCGGGTACCGCAGAGCAGCCGGGCCGAGCCGTCCTCGTAGCGCTCCAGATGGAGGCGCCGCGGCTGCTCGCATTGGAGCCGCGGGACGGCGCCGGTGCTGATCGTCTCACCGGCCGGAGCGGCCGAGGGAGCGACGAGAGCGATGGCCGCCAGCGCGATGCCCGCGAAGTGCCTCATGGTCACCCAAGTCCGCGGGGGGCCCTGCCTCTCCCCCGCCACCTGCCACCGTACGCCGGCGATGGATCGCGGGAGCAGAGCGCCGGGCCGCCGGGCCGCCTTCGCCGGAATCTTCGCCGTGACGCTGCTGGCGCTGCTCTCGGTCGGCGCGGTCCTCCCGGTCCTGCCGCGCTACGTCCGCGGCCCGCTGGGCGCCGGCGACGTGGCGGTCGGCTTCGTGATCGGCGCGTTTGCAGTCACCGGGCTGATCGCCCGGCCCTTCGCCGGGCGCCTCGCGGACGCCCGCGGGCGACGCCCCGCCGTCGTGATCGGGTCGCTGCTCGCGTGCCTTGCCGGCCTCCTCTACTTCGTCCCGGCGGGCGTGCCGGGCCTGATCGCCGCCCGTCTGGTGCTCGGTGCCGGCGAGGGCATGGTCTTCACCGCCGGCTCGGCCTGGATCGTCGACCTGGCGACGCCGGGGCGGCGGGGGCGGGTGATCGGTCTTTATGGCCTCGCGGTCTGGAGCGGGCTCAGCCTCGGACCGCCGATCGGCGAGCTGCTGCTGCACACCTCCAGCTACGACCTCGTCTGGGCGTTCGCGGCGGCGGCGCCCCTCGTCGGAGCGATCCTCGCGCTGCGCCTTCCGGACCCTTACGAGGGCGGCGGCGAGGAGGCGCGGCGCGGCTCGCTGATCGCCGCGGAGTCGCTGCGTCCGGGCCTCGTCCTCGCGCTCGCGTCGGTCGGGTATGCGGCGGTCGCGGGCTTCGTCGTACTCCACCTCGATGCGCGTGGCATCGGGCACGGCGCCCTGGTGTTCGGCGCCTTCGCGGCGATGGTCGTGCTGACCCGCCTGCTCGGCGGCAACCTCCCCGACCGCGTCGGGCCCGCCCGCTGCGCGACCGGTGCGGCGCTGGTCGAGGCCACGGGGCTCGCGACGATCGCCGTAGCCGGGTCGCTCCCCGTCGCGCTTGCCGGAGCCCTGGCGATGGGCGCCGCCTTCTCGCTCCTCTACCCCTCGCTCTCGCTCGTGGTGATCGAGCGGGTGCCGGACAGCCGCCGCGGAGCCGCCCTCGGCACCTTCACCGCCTTCTTCGACGCCGGCGTCGGCTTTGGCGCGCCGCTGGCGGGAGCTGTGGCGGCGATCTCCGGCTACGAGGGCGCCTTCCTGGTCGCCGCCTCGTTGGCCGCCGCCGCCGCCGCGACCGTCTTCCTGCTGATCGCCGCCCCCGGCCGGGCGGCGCTCGCCCGGCTCAGCGCTCGCTGACGAGGAGCGTCTGGAGGGCGCGGCCGATCCGGCCCCGCTCGTCGTGGAGCAGGGTGTCGGCCGACCCGATGCCGTTCGGCCCGGGCCTCGTCGCCGCGTCGAGGCAGACCCACTCGCCCTCGGGCAGCCGCTCCAGCTGGACGGTGAGGTCGACGTTGATGAAGAGCCAGCGGCGCCAGTCGAGCGCCGCGCTGACCCCGTTGCCGGAATCGGCGGCCACCAGCACGCGCTGCAGCGGGGACACCTCCTCGCCCGCGACCAGGGGCTGGCGTGGGCGCATCCAGACCGTAGCCGGACCGGGGCCCAGGAACGACCCGGAGACGAACCGGTACTCCATCGCGGTGTGGTAGCCGACCGGCTGCCCGGTCGGGAAGAAATCGACCTCCTCTCCCTCCTCCGGCCCCGGCAGGGGCGGGTCGTGGGGACGAGGGTGATCGGGCAGGTCGATTGCGCTTGTGCGGATACGCCAGGCGGCGGCCCGGATCAGGACGTCGCCTCCGTGCGACAGGGTCGCCTCGACGAGCTGGACCCGCCGGCCCGGGCGGACGATCCGCGCCTGCGCACGAACCGGCGCGATCGGCACCGACCTGCAGATCTCGAAGGTGATCCGGCCGACCTGGAACTCATCGCCGTCGTCGAGCCGCTCGACCTCGCGCCCCAGGAGGGCGGCCGGAGGACCGGCGTGCTGCGCGCCGGCGTCCCAGGGGCCGCGGGTCAGCTTGGTCGCCCGGAAGCCGCCGTCGCCCTCGGGGACGTAAAAGGAGTCGGGCACGGCGGGATCCTAGGTCCGCCCCGGCTCAGCAGCGGTCGCCGAAGTGGGCGGTCCAGACGTGGGCGCCGGGGTTGCCGTCCAGCCGGCCGATCCGCAGGCCCACGCCGAAGTCGCTGTATCCCCTGCCGAGGATGTTGTCGCGGTGGCCCGGTGAGTTCAACCAGGCGCGCATGATCGACCGCACCGTCCCGTAGCTGCCGGTGCCGTAGGCGATGTTCTCGCCGGCCGACCAGCAGCGGCCGCCGTAGCCCAGCAGCTCCATCCAGTACGTGAACTCACGGCCGCAGGCGGTATGGCTGAAGTCATCGCAGCGGACGATGTCACCCGACTTCCGCCCCGAGGAGCCGCCCAGGACCTCGAGGCGCCGCAGCCGGCTCCGCCCCGCTCGCTTGCGCGCGTAGCGGTGCATGCAGGCCATCGCCCTCTCCTGGTTGGCCACCGGAGCGCTCTCGTCCCGCTGGCCAGGGCAGGCGGAGACCGGCGCCAGCAGGCCCGCAGGCCCGGGCGCCGCCGCCGCGCCGGACGCGCCGCAGGCGGCGAGGAGCAGAAGCGCGATTGCTGCAAGGCGGAGAGCCACGAAGCTTGGGTCGGATGCCACCCGCCTATCCTTGAGAGTGGAGTCGAAAGGAGCGGGATGACCCAGGAGACGAAGAAGGTAAGCAAGACCGACGAGGAATGGCGGGCCCAGCTCTCGCCCGAGGAGTACGAGGTGACCCGCCTGGCGGGAACCGAGGCTCCGTTCACCGGGCGGTACTGGGACAACCACGAGGAGGGGATGTACCGCTGCATCGGCTGCGGCACCCAGCTCTTCTCCTCGGGCACGAAGTTCGACTCGGGGACCGGCTGGCCGAGCTTCACAGAGCCGGTGAACCTCGAGCACGTCGAGCTGCGCGAGGACGGCAGCCACGGGATGAGGCGGACCGAGGTCGTCTGCCGCCATTGCGAGGCCCATCTCGGCCACGTGTTCAACGACGGCCCCGGGCCGACCGGCCAGCGCTACTGCATCAACTCCTGCGCCTTGAACTTCGAGGAAGGCGACGAGTAACCGGTCAGAGCCGCTCCCGGACGCGAAGCCAGGAAGCGGCGCTAAACCGTTCCGCCGGCGCCCAGGTAGCTGAACCGCACGGCCAGCGCGACCGCCTCGGTCCGGGTGTCGACCTCGAGCTTGGCGATCGCGTTGCGGACGTGCGTGTGCACCGTGGCCGGGCTGAGCGACAGCCGGTCGGCGATCTCCTTGACCCTGAGGCCCTCGGCGAGGAGCTCGAGGATCTGGCGCTCGCGCGGCGAGAGGTCGAGCAGCTTCTCGACTTCGGAGGGCTTGCCGCCGGCGAAGTCGCCGCCCAGGAAGGTGCCGCCGGTGGTAACGGCCTTGACCGCCTTGGCGATGTCCTCGGAGGGCGCCGACTTGAGCACGTAGCCGGAGGCGCCGGCGCGGAGGGCGAGCGCCAAGAGGTCCGGCTGGGCGTGCGCGGTGAAGATGATGACCTTGGTCCGGGGCCGGGCCTTCAGGACTTCCTTGGTCGCCTCGATCCCGTCGCGCTTCGGCAGCTCGACGTCGATTATCAGGACGTCGGGCTCGAGCTCCTTGACGACGTCGACCACCTCGCGGCCGTCGGCCGCCTCGCCGACGATCTCGACGATGTTCGAGTTGGCCATGCGCGCCTTGATCGCCTCGCGGACGATCTCGTGGTCGTCGCAGAGCACGACGCGCTTTGCCTCCCGCACGTTCATCCCTTCCTCCTCATGCGGACGCGATTCTGTCAGGGGCTCCGAACGGATGCAAAGAAGTGGGTAGCGTGAACGAGCCGTCGGGCTCCTGCCGGTTCTCGATCAAGGCTATGAGGGTTCGCTGCACCGCAAGTGCCGTGCCGTTGAGGGTGTGCACGTGCCGGGGGGATTCGCCGTCGGCGGGGCGATACCTACATCCGAGGCGCCGAGCCTGGAAATCGGTCGTGTTCGAGCACGACGTCACCTCGCGATAGCGCTCCTGGCTCGGGATCCAGGCCTCGCAGTCGAACTTGCGAGCTGCCGGCGCCCCGAGGTCGCCGACCGGGATGTCGACGACCCGATAGGGGATCTCGAGCTCGCCGAGGATCCGCTCCTCGAGCGCGAGCAGGCGCTCGTGCTCCTCGGCCGAGCTCTCCGGCTCGACGAACGAGAACATCTCGACCTTGTCGAACTGGTGGACCCGGAAGATCCCGCGGGTGTCCTTGCCGGCGGCGCCCGCCTCGCGGCGGAAGCAGGTCGAGAAGCCGACGTAGCGCAGCGGCAGGCGGCCGGGATCGAGGATCTCGTCGGCATGGAGCGAGGCCAGCGGCACCTCGGCGGTGCCGGCGAGGAAGAGCTCGTCGCGGGGAATCTCGTAGATCTGGTCGCGGTCGCCGGGTAGGAGGCCGGTCCCGAAGAGAGGCTCCTCGCGGACGAGGACCGGCGGGATCGCGGGCGTGTGGCCTTCGCCACGGAGCAGTTCGACCGCCCAGCGCACCAGCGCGAGCTCGACCAGGACGAGGTCGCCGAGCAGGTAGGCGAACCGCGAGCCCGACGCGCGTGCCGCCGCCTCGACCTCGATCACGCCCAGCGCAGTTCCGATGTCGAGGTGGTTGCGGGGCTCGAACCCGAATTCGGGGTGGTCCCCCACCTCGCGCAGGACGACCGCGTCCTCGTCGGTCTCACCATCGGGCGCCTCGGGATGGGCGAGGTTCGGCAGCCGGGCGGCGACCGCGTCCCGCGCGGCTTCGATCTCGGTCAGCTCCGACTGAAGCTCCTTGACCCGCCGTGAGACCTCGCGCATCCCGGCGATCGCGGCCTCGGCGCTCTCGCCGGAGCGCTTGGCGGCGGCAATCGCGTCGTTCGCCTGGTTCTGGCGGGCCCGGCCGCCTTCGATCTCGGGCAGGAGCTCACGGCGCCGCTGGTCCAGCCGCAGCAGCTCGTCGAGCTGCTCTTCGGCTCCGCGCCGCGCGAGAGCGGCGCGGGCCCGCTCGGGCTCGTCGCGGATCTGCTTCAGATCGAGCATCGCGTCGTCAGCGGCCGGCCGCGCGCCGGCGGGCAACGGTCACTCCCCGGGCCGCGGCGACTCCTCGGCCTCCGAGCCGGCGTATTCGGAGACGAACCGGGCGACCTGCTCGGCCTCCTTGCCGACGACGATGTTCTGGGGCATGATCGCCCCGGAGAAGCCGCCGTTGCGGATCGCGAAGAGGACGTCGTCGAACTGCTCCTGGCGCTGGTCCAGGTTCGGGCCCTGAGCTCGCACGCCGCGGTTGCCGGTCCCCTGCGCGCCGGCGGCCTTCAGCGTGTGGCAGCCCGAGCAGCGCTCGGCGAAGAGAACCGCGCCGTCGTAGGTGGGGTCGTCTTGCGAGACCGAGAGCGACTCCTCGCCCCACCCGCACGCGGTCAGGGCGAGGGCTGCGGCCGCGAGCGCTGTGAGCCATAGGGGACGCACGCGGCGCGCATCATATTGTCTGGGCAGCCGCCGAATGCCCGCGCCCGACCCCGCCGAGTTCCGCGCCGCGATGGCCCAGATCCCATCCGGGGTGACGGTCGTGTCGGCGCTCGCCTCCGAGGGCCCGGCAGGGGCGACGGCGAGCGCGGTGGCCTCGCTCTCGCTCGACCCGATGCTGATGCTGGCCTGCCTCGACCGCGGCTCGCGAACGCTGCTGGCGGTCCAGGCGGCGAACCGGTTTGGGATCAACGTCCTCGAGTCGGGTCAGGAGGCCATCGCGCGGCGGTTCAGCACCAAGGCGGCGCCGGCCGACAAGTGGGACGGCATCGCCTGGCGGGACGCGCACGACGTCCCGGCCATCGACGGGGCGCTCGTCTTCGTCTGCTGCGAGCTCCACGACGTGATCGCCGGCGGCGACCACGTGATCGTCACCGGCTCGGTCGAGGGGTTGACGGTGGGCGAGGGCCAGCCGCTCCTGTACCACCGGGGGGAGTACGGCACGGTCGGAGACGGGTCGCGCCGAAGCTTGGGGTAGCACGAACAACGAGCACGTAGGAGCAGCGAAGTGGCGGCCGGGATGGCGCGGACTTCGCCAAGTGGGTCCTTTCTTGTGCGCCCAGCGCCCTAGGCACCGATGGACGGACTGTCCGGCTGGACCGCTCAGATCAGCGGGCTGACCTCGGCGGCCCGCAGCGCCAGGAAGAAGATGACGATGCAGCTCATCGCCATCACGCCCATCTCGCGGCGGACGATCGTCAGGGCGACGGTGCGCTGCCGGTCCGGCGACAGTGACTCGAAGTCGAGGTCGCCGAGCTCCTGCTGCGCCGCCCCCGCCCTGATCCCCTCGGCGAGCAGCGAGACCGCCAACGGCAGGATCCCGTACACGTAGTGCAGGTCACTCACGGCCTCGCGTCCGGAGAAGACGAGCAGCATGCCGACCATCGACTGCAGGACGACGGCGGCCTGCGCCGCGCGGAGCAGGTACCAGAACGGCACCGACGGCCGCTGGCGGTACCAGCTCAGCCCGCCGAGGGCGCCGGCCGCGAGGCTCAGGCCGAGGACCAGGACCCCGACCCCGACGTGGACCGCGATCATCGGCTCAAATCCGCCGGAGGGGTCGGGATTTTCGGCTTCCTGATGCGGAAAATCACTATGTAGCAATTTGCCACAAAGTCGTTGTATAACGAGTGGCCCGGTGCTCGAGAGCTATCTGCCAGTCCTCGTCTTCGCCGGCCTCGGAATCATCGTCGGCGGGGCCTTCGCGACGCTCAACCTCGTCCTCGGTCCCAAGCGGAAGCGGGTGGCCGCGGTCGAGCGGACCCAGGCCGAGCCCTACGAGTCCGGTATCCCGGTCCAGACCGGTCCCGCGGTCCGGTTCGGCGTCAGCTTCTACCTCATCGCGATGCTCTTCATCCTCTTCGACATCGAGGTCGTCTTCCTGTATCCGGTCGGAGTCATCCTCAACGCCGCCGACAGCGTCTTCCTGCTCGCCGAGGTCGGCCTCTTCGTCCTCCTCCTCCTGGTGGCATTCGTCTACGTCTGGCGCAAGGGAGCGCTCGAGTGGAAGTAGTGCGACGGCACAAGATCCGCGGCCTCGCGCCGCTCGAGGAGCCCGCCGCGCCGGAGGAGTTCCGGGCCCGGCAGATGCGGGCCCGCGAGATGCTCCGCGGCGACCTCGAAGGCGAGGACCTCGAGCGCTACGTCGAGCAGAGCGTTATGACCACGACCTTGGAGAAGCTCTTCAACGTCGCCCGCGCCAACTCGATGTTCCCCCTGACCTTCGGCCTCGCATGCTGCGCGATCGAGGCCCCCATCGCCATGGTCGGGTCACCGCGCTACGACCTCGCCCGGTTCGGCGCCGAGGCCCTCCGCGCCTCCCCGCGCCAGGCCGACTTCATCATCCTGTCGGGCCGGGTCTCGATCAAGATGGCGCCGATCGTCCGCCGGCTCTACGACCAGATGCTGGAGCCGAAGTGGGCCGTGTCCATGGGCGCCTGCTCGTCGAGCGGCGGCATGTTCTCCAACTACGCCGTCGTCCAGGGCGCCGACAAGTTCATGCCGATCGACCTCCACATCCCCGGCTGCCCGCCGCGCCCGGAGGCGGTGCTCTACGGCTTCACCAAGCTCCAGCGCAAGATCATGGGCAACCCGGACGCGGGCTGGCGCAGCCGCTACAACGCCCACGGCACCGAGGAATGGGCGCGCGGCGGCCCGGCAAGCGAGCCGACCCCCGAGGAATCCGAGGCCTATGCCAGGGCGAGGGAGATCGCCGGTGCCTGACGCGGCGGGCCTCGAGTTGATCCGAGCCGAGATCAACGAAAAGCACGACGCAGCCGTCATCGACACCAGCCACGACCGGGGCCAGGGCGCGCTGATCGCCGATCCCGGCCAGGTCCTCGACATCCTGCGCTGGCTGCGTGACACCCCCGGCCAGGAGTACCGCTTCCTCTCGAGCCTCCACGCCGCCGATTACCTGCCGGCCGAGCCGCGATTCGGCGTGCATTACGAGCTGCTCTGCCGCGACAGGGTCGAGCGGATCAGAGTCAAGGCGCTGCTGGCCGATCCTGCGGCCGCTCAACTCGCGGAGGTGGGAGCCGCGGGTGGGTCCTCTCGGAAAGCGCAGGCGGATGGAGACGCCGGCACTCCTCCTCAGAAAGCGCAGTCTTCCCTCGGAGGAGCGCCGGCGCCTCTTCCCACCCCGAGCGAGCAAACGCTCCCCGAGATTGATTCCTGTGTCGACCTGTTTCGCACGGCCGATTTTCAGGAGCGGGAGGCGTTTGACATGTTCGGCATCCTCTTCCGCGGGCACCCCGACCTGCGGCGGATCCTGATGCCCGAGGACTACGTCGGCTGGCCGCAGCGGCGCGACTTCCCGATGGGCGGCGAGCCGGTCCTGTTCACCAAGGACGAGCCGGACTCGCCCAGCGGGTGGCCGAAGTGAGCACGCTCGAAGAGACAGCGGCCGCGGCCCACGAGCAGCTCCCCGGGGCCGACGTCCAGCTCGAGCCGGAGACCGAGGTCCTGACGATCAACCTCGGCCCGCATCACCCCGCCACCCACGGGGTCCTGCGGCTCGTCGTCCAGCTCGAGGGCGAGCGCGTCCTCGACCTGAAGCCGGTCATCGGCTACGTCCACACCGGCATCGAGAAGAACTGCGAGGACAAGTCCTACTGGAAGGTCATCCCCTACGTGGAGCGGATGGACTACGTCTCCTACTTCTTCCAGATGGAGGCGTTCTGCGGGGCGGTGGAGCGGCTGGTCGGACTCGAGATCCCCGAGCGGGCGAAGTACCTGCGGGTCATCCACCTGGAGCTGAACCGGATCCACTCCCACCTCGTCTGGCTCGGGACCACGGCGCTCGACCTCGGCGCGATCTCGATGCTCTGGTACTGCTTTCGCGACCGCGACAAGATCCTCGACCTCTTCGAGATGTCGACGGGGCAGCGGATGCACACGCGCTACTTCCAGGTCGGCGGCGTCTTCGAGGACATCCCGGCCGGCTGGGAGGAGAAACTGCGGCGCTTCATCGCCGACATGCCGAACCGGGTCGGCCAGTACCAAGCGCTCCTCGACCGCAACGAGATCTTCCTCAGCCGCACCAAGGGCGTCGGCATCGTCTCGCGCGAGCGGATGCTCGAGCTCGGGGTGACCGGCCCTCTCCTCCGCGCCACCGGCGAGCCGTGGGACCTGCGCAAGGCCTTCGACTACCTCTCCTACCGCGACTTCGACTTCAAGATCCCGGTCGGGACGGTCGGTGACGCCTACGACCGCTACCGGGTCCGCCTCGCCGAGATGCGGGAGTCGGTGCGGATCATGGAGCAGGCCCTGGACGCCCTCCCCGAGGGGCCATACATCGCCGACGACCGCAAGTACGTGCTGCCGCCGCGGTCGGAGCTCCCGACGTCGATGGAGGCCCTGATCCACCACTTCAAGCTGGTCACGGAGGGCTACCGCGTCGCCCCGGGCGAGATCTACTACTCGATCGAGGGGCCGCGGGGCGAGCTCGGCTGCTTCGTCGTCGCCGACGGGTCGGCGAAGCCGGCCCGGGTCCACTACCGCGACTCCTCCTTCGTCAACCTCCAGTCGTTCCGGGACATGTGCGTCGGCGGCTACCTCGCCGATCTCATCGTCAACCTCGGCATGCTCGACCCGATCCTCGGGGGGATCGACAGGTGAGGCGCGGCGAGCCCACCGGCCTCTCGGAGGGAGCCGAGAGCGGACGGGACGGAGCCGCCGGCCGGGGCCTCCCGGTCGATCCGAGCCTGACCACCGGCCGGGCGCCTGAGCGCGCCGCCGAGCAGATCCCAGAGCTGCACGAGGTCGACTGCCCGCCCGAGCTCCAGCAGCGGATCGAGGAGCTGATGTCGCGCTACCCCGACAAGCGCTCGGCCTCGATCCCGGCCCTGTGGGCGGTCCAGCGCCGCTACGGCTGGTGCACCCCCGACGGCATCCGCCAGGCGGCGGCGGTCATGCGCGTCACCCCTGCCTACCTCGAGTCCGTCGCCAGCTTCTACGACCTTCTCCGCACCGACCCGATCGCGCCCAACCAGGTGCTCGTCTGCACCAACATCTCCTGCTGGATGCGGGGCGGCGACGAGCTGCTCGACTCCTTCTGCGAGGCCGCCGGCTGCGAGGCCGACCACGCCCGCCACGGCGGGGCCAACTCCGCCGACGGCGAGGTCTTCGTCAGCGGGTTCGAGTGTCTCGGCGGCTGCGACCTGGCGCCGATGGCGTCGATCAACGAGCGCTACTACGGCCCGTTGACGGCCGACGACGCCCGCGCCGCGGTCGACCAGCTCCGGAGCGGCGCCGACGCGCTGCCCGACCGAGCCCTCACCGAGCGCGGCCTGGCGGGCGGAGGCAAGGGGGAGCCCGACGACCGCCTCACCGACCTCAAGGGGCCGAACCGGTGAGCGCGCTCGAGACGAGGATCCTCCTGCGCCATGCCGAGGAGCCGGGCCTGAACACGATCGACGTGTACCGGCGGTTCGGCGGCTACGAGGCCCTGGAGCGCGCCTACCGGGAGATGGAGCCCGACGAGGTCCTCAAGGAACTCGAGGACTCGGGACTGCGCGGGCGCGGCGGGGCCGGCTTCGCGATGGGCAAGAAGGCTTCGTTCCTGCCCCGCGGCGACATGCCGAAGTACCTCTGCTGCAACGCCGACGAGTCCGAGCCGGGCGCGTTCAAGGACCGCGAGCTGATGCAGCGCAATCCACACCAGCTGATCGAGGGGATCGTGATCGCGGCCCTCGCCGCCGAGGCGACCCACGCCTTCATCTTCATCCGCGGCGAGTACGACCTCCAGGGCGACATCCTCGACGAAGCCGTCGCCGACGCCTACGACGCCGGCTTCGTCGGCAAGGACATCCTCGGCAGCCGCCGCGACCTCGAGCTGGTCGTGCATCGCGGCGCCGGCGCCTACATCTGCGGGGAGGAGACCGCCCTGCTCGACGCGCTCGAGGGCAAGCGGGGGAATCCCCGGCTCAAGCCGCCGTTCCCGGCCGTCCAGGGTCTCTACGGGGGCCCGACGCTGATCAACAACGTCGAGACGCTCTCGAACGTCCCCCACATCGTCGCCAACGGGGCCGAGTGGTTCCGCGGCTTCGGCACCGAGGAGTCGCCGGGCACGAAGGTCGTCTCGGTGTCCGGCTGCGTCCGGCGACCGGGGAACTACGAGGTCGAGCTGGGCATCCCGACCAGGCAGCTCATCTACGACCTGGCCGGCGGCCCCGAGGAGGGCCACGAGGTCAAGGCCTTCTACCCCGGCGGGTCCTCCGCCCCGGTCCTGACGCCGGAGGACCTCGACCTCCCGTACAGCTTCGAGGCGATGGCCGAGGCCGGCTCGATGCTCGGCTCGGGCTCGATCATCGTCGCCGACGACGGCGTCTCGATCCCGCACATGGCGCTGCGGACCGCGCGCTTCTACCACCACGAGTCCTGCGGCAAGTGCACCCCGTGCCGCGAGGGGACGAACTGGACCGTGAAGATGCTCGAGCGCGTCGTCCGCGGCGAGGCGACGCCGATGGACCTGGACGTCACCGCTTCGGTCCAGGAGAACATCATCGGCAACTGCCTCTGCGTCCTCGGCGACTCGATGGCGATGCCGGTCGGCGCGATGGTTCGCAAGTGGCGCGAGGAATTCGAAGCCGCCGCTTCCTCGCTCTCGCTCGGCCCCGCATCCAGAGACACCGAGGTCAGCGAGTCCTCGCTCTCGCCTCCGGGAGCGGCGGCGTGACCGAGGACCCGCGCGAGATCACGTTCGTCGTCGATGGCCGCGAGGTCACCGCGGCCGAGGGCGCGATGCTGGTCGACGCGGCCAAGCAGGGGGACGTCGAGATCCCCGTCTTCTGCTACGAGCCGAAGCTCGGCCCGCCCGTCGGCGCCTGCCGGATGTGCCTGGTCGAGATCGAGGGCATACCGAAGCTCCAGACCGCCTGCTCGACCCCCGTTCGCGACGGCATGGTCGTCTACACGCAGACCGAGCAGGTCCGCGAGGCCCAGAACTCGGTCGTCGAGTTCCTCCTGGTCAACCACCCGCTCGACTGCCCGGTCTGCGACAAGGGCGGGGAATGCCCCCTCCAGGACATCTCGATGGGGTGGGGCCCCGGCCGCAGCCGCTTCACCGACCAGAAGCGGCACTTCGAGAAGCCGCTGCCGCTCAGCCCGCTGGTCGCGATCGACCGCGAGCGCTGCATCCTCTGCTACCGCTGCGTCCGGTTCAGCCAGGAGGTCGCCGAGGACGAGCAGCTCCAGCTTCTCGAGCGCGGCGACCGCTCCTACGTCGGCACCTTCGAGGACCGGCCCTACGTGGCGCCCTTCCACGGCAACATCACCGAGCTCTGCCCGGTCGGCGCGCTGACCAACTACACCTACCGCTTCCGCGCCCGTCCCTGGGACATCGAGCAGGCGGGGTCGATCTGCACCCTCTGCCCCTCCCAGTGCAACGTCAGCTTCACGGTCCGCGACGAGCAGGTGAACCGGGTGATGGCCCGCGACAACTCCGACGTCGACGACGGCTGGCTCTGCGACAAGGGCCGCTACGGCTTCGAGATGCTGGCGGCCCCCGAGCGGATCACGACGCCGCTCGTCCGCGCCGGGGGGACGCTGCGCGAGGCAACCTGGACCGAGGCGGCGGAGCGCGCCGCCGCGGGCCTGCGCGGGACTGGAGCGAAGACCGCCGCCCTCGTCGGCGACGCCACGAACGAGGAGGGCTACCTCGTCCAACGGATCCTCCGGCAGGCGCTCGGGTCACCTCATGTCGACTCGCGGCTTCGCGGCGGCGCCGGCCGCAAGACGCTGGCCGCGCTGTCCCGTCCCGACGGCTCGGCCGCCGTCCGGGACATCGACTCAGCGGGCGCGATCCTGGTCCTCGGCGTCGACCCGATGCACGCCGCGCCGATTCTCGACCTGCGGATCCGCAAGGCGGTCCGCCGCGAGGGCGCGGCGCTCTGCGTCGCCGGCGAGCGCCCGACCACGCTCGACGGCGGCGCCCGCGAGACCGTTCGCTACGCGCCGGGCGGGACCACCGCGTTCATCGACTCGGTCGCGGCCGGCGAGAGCGCAGGCGAGGGGGTCGCCGCAGCGCTGCGCGATGCCGACGCGCCGGTGGTCCTCTGGGGCGAGCGGATGCTGCGCGAGGCAGGAGCCGCCGACGCGCTGCTCCGGCTGGCCGAGGCGCTGCCCTCGGCGCGGTTCCTCGGCGTACCGGAGACGACGAATGCTCGCGGCCTGCGCGAGGTCGGCTGCCTCCCGGACGCGGGCCCGGGCTTCTCCCAGACCCAGGGCGGCTACGGCGCGAACGGGATCCCCGGCGCGCTGGCCGGGGGTGAGCTGACCGGGCTGATCCTGTTCGGCGCCGACCCGGTTCGCGACGCGCCCGATCCCGCCGCCTGGAAGGCGGCGCTCAGCGCCTCCGACTTCACCGTCGCCTTCGCGATGTTCCCCAACGACTCGACCGCGGCCGCCGACGTCGTCTTCCCGCTGATGTCGCACGCGGAGAACGAGGGGTCCGCCACCCACCCCGACGGGCGGCTTCAGCGGCTCCGGCCGTCGGCCCAACCGCCCGGCGACATCCGCCCGCCGTGGCTAGCCCTGACCGAGCTCGCCGCCGGCCTCGGCCACGAGACCGGTTTGGGCGCTGCCCGCGACGTGTTCGCCGCGATCGCCGCCGACGTCCCCTTCTACGGAGGCATGACCTACGAGGAGATCGGGGGCCGCGGCCTCCGCTGGCAGGAACGCGTCCAGGCAGAGTCGCTTTCGAGCCCGGAAGGGTCGGCGGGGGGCCCTTCGAGGGAAGACTGCGCTTTCCGAGAAGGGTCACCAGCCGGCCCCTCCGACGAAGCTGAGACCGGACTCCGCCTGGGCACGTACCGCGACATATGGGCCGGGCCGGTCACCGAGCTGAACCCGGCACTCGCGTTCCTCAAGCCCCGCCAGCAAGTCGAGATCGCGGTCGAGGACGCACAGAGGATCGGGCTGACGGACGGCGACCAGGTGGAGGTGGCGGTTGACGCAGCGTCCGTGCGCGCGGTGGTCAAGGTCAGCGAGCGGGCGCGCCCGGGGGCCGTCTTCCTGATCGAGGGCACGGAGGAGGCAAACGCAAACGCGCTGCTGAACGGTGGCGGAGAGACGGTCGCGGTCCGCAAGCTCGACCCGGCGGACCTGGTGGAGGTCGTCAGGTGATTCCCCTCGCCGACGTCGGCTACGCCGAGGCGACCTGGATCCTGATCGTCAAGTCGCTGGTGATCTTCGTCGCGGTCTTCGCCGTGCTGCCGCTGCTGACCGTCCTCGAGCGCAAGCTGATCGGCCGCTTCCAGCACCGCTACGGCCCCAACCGGGTCGGCGCGTTCGGGCTGATGCAGCCACTGGCCGACGTCGGCAAGCTGCTCTCCAAGCAGGCGTTCCGGCCCGCCGAGGCGATCCCGCTCCTCTACCTGATCGGCCCGCCGCTGGTGGTCCTCTCCGGCGTGATGGCCCTGGCGATCATCCCTTTCGGGGACGTCAAGGGTGACGTCGGCTTCTACGGGATCGACGTCTCGATCGGGATCCTCTACTTCTTCGCGGTCGGGGCGATCGCGTTCTACGGGCTGCTGTTGGGCGGCTGGGCCTCGGGGTCGAAATACAGCCTCCTCGGCGCGATGAGGTCGGCGGCGCAGCTGATCTCCTACGAGGTCGCGATGGGGCTGTCGCTGCTCGGCGTGGTGATGATGGCCGGCTCGCTCTCCCTGGTAGACATCGTCAAGCAGCAGGACGAGGTCTGGTTCATCCTCCCGCAGCTCGTCGGCTTCGTGATCTTCATGCTCGCCGGGTTCGCCGAGTCGAACCGCGCGCCGTTCGACCTCCCCGAGGCCGATGCCGAGCTGGTCCAGGGCTTCATGACCGAGTACGGGGGCATGCGGTTCGGCATCTTCCTCCTGGTCGAGTACATGGAGATCGTCGTCGTCTCCGGGATCGCCGCGGCGATGTTCCTCGGCGGCTGGATGGGGCCCGGGCCGGGGTTCCTCGACCCGGTCTGGATGGCGCTGAAGATCTTCTTCCTCGTCTGCTTCTTCATCTGGATCCGCGCGACCCTCCCGCGGCTCCGCTACGACCAGCTCATGAGCCTCGGCTGGAAGGTCCTGCTGCCGCTGGCGACCCTCAACGTCCTGGTCACTGCGGTCCTGGTGGTGCTTCTGTGAGCGAGTTCCCCTACCTCGCCTCCGAGGACGTCGTGGAGGTCCAGCGCGGGCCCGACCCCGGCGGCATCGGCGGCGCGTACCGGGCCTTCGGCGAGACCCTGCGCGGACTGAAGACGACCTTCTCGCGCATCCTCGAAGGCCCGATGACGATCCAGTACCCCGAGGAGAAGACGCCGGTCTACCCCCGCTTCCGCGGCCGTCACCGGCTCCACCGCTTCGAGGACACCGGCCTCGAGAAGTGCGTCGGCTGCTCGCTCTGCGCCGCCGCCTGCCCGGCCGACTGCATCAGGGTCGTCGCCGCCGAGAACGATCCCGACCACCGCGTTTCGGCCGGCGAGCGCTACGCCTCGGTCTACGAGATCAACCTCTCGCGCTGCATCTTCTGTGGCTATTGCGAGGTCGCGTGTCCGTTCGACGCGATCACGATGGGTCACGAATACGAGCTCGCGGACTACAACCGCGAGGACTTGGTGTTCACCAAGGAGATGCTCCTCGCGGAGCCGGTCGAGCGCACGCCCCTGCGTCGCGAGGGCGAGTAGTGGTCTACGTCGCCTTCTTCGCCGGTGCGCTCGGCGCCGTTGGCGGCGCGGTGGGAGTGATCGCGCTCCGCAACCCCTTCTACAGCGTGCTCGCGCTGGTCATCCACCTGGTGTCGCTCGCCGGGCTGTTCCTCCTG
>DATFPK010000124.1:0-4363 GCA_035264885.1 Solirubrobacterales bacterium | reverse complement strand
CGGCGCCCGGGTGGGGATCGAGACATCCGCGGCCTTCGCCTCCTCCTGGGGCAGGACCAGGCGGGAGGCCTCGCTGAACAGGAGGAAGATCGCCAGGACGACGACCGGCGCGACGATCAGGACGTCGAGCAGGGCCCGCGTGAAGCGCTCGTGGACGTAGAGCCAGGCGACGCCGGCCCCGGCGAGCAGCGCGAGGGCGAGCATCACCCCCGCCGGCCGGGTCATCAGCTCCTTGATGATCTGAAGGGCCAGGGCGACGGCGAGCAGGCCGACCAGCCCGACGTGGAGTGCCCGGCGGGCCCGCGGGTCGACCCGCCACGCGACCGCCTCCGCCGCGAGCATCAGCAGGGGCGGAACGAGTGCGAAGACCAGGGCGAAGACGACGATGTCGCCGCCGGTGTCACCGCGGGCGACGAAGAAATCCGGGTTGCGCCCGAGCAGGTCGAAGAGGGGCTGTGCGAACGCGAGTGCCCAGAGCGCCGCGAGGTGGCCCGCCCCGGTCAGCAGGGACGGGTCCGACCCGCCGTTCTCCGCCCCGGACCGGGGCTCCTGATCGGGGCTCACGCGCGGCTGATCTTAGGCTCGCCGGGCCCGGGGGGCCGGCCCGGCCGAAACTTGGACCCGGCGGGTCGGTTCCGGAAGGAGGACGGGGGTTCGCCCGCAACCGCGGGCGGGTACCACGGAACGGATTCCGGGAGCCATCCGATGCCGCCAGTCGCAGACATCCACACCCGGCGAGGGCCGGACGCCAGGGGCCGCCGCGGCCGGGTCCTCGCCTGCCTGATCGCGGCGTTGCTGGCGCTTGGCGCTCTCGTCCCCTCCGGCGGCTCGACCGCCCCCGGCGCCGGGCGGCCGAACTTCGTGATCATCCAGACCGACGACCAGACGCTCAAGTCCCTCTACTCGACCTGGACCAACTCCGAAGGGATCGACACCCTGACCATGCCGCGGACGCTCACCGAGCTGCGGGGCCGGGGCGTCACGTTCAACCGCTACTACGTCTCCTACCCCCTCTGCTGCCCCTCGCGGGCGACCCTGCTCAGCGGGCGCTACGCCCACGGCAACGGGGTGCTGTCGAACGACGCCCCGCGGGGCGGCTACTACGCCGGCTTCCGCAGCCACGCGATCTTCAACAACAACCTCGCCACCTGGCTCCGCGGTGCCGGCTACCGGACGGTCCACCTCGGCAAGTTCATGAACAACTACGGCGCCCTCGACGCACCGGAGACCGAGGTGCCACCGGGCTGGTCGAACTGGCAGACCCTTGCGACCGACAACTCGACCAGGCTCTTCTACGGCTACCGCCTCAACGTCAACGGCCAGATCCAGGGGCCCTTCGGCGACGCCGACTACGGGAACTCGGGGCAGCGCGACGACCCCGGCTGCCCGGATGCCCCCCCGGTGCTCGCGACCTGCAATTACCAGACCGACGTGATGACCCAGCGGGCGCTGGAGCAGATCGGCGCCTCGAGCAGCGACAACGCTCCGCTGTTCCTGATGCTCGACTACATCGCGCCCCACGGCGACCGCCAGCCGCCGATCGGGCCGGAGCCCGCGCCGCGCCACTACGACACGGCGATCAACACCTTCCTCCCCCGCCCCCCCAGCTTCAACGAGGGCGACATCGCCGACAAGCCGAGCTTCATCCGCGACGCGGCGCCACCGCTCGACCCGATCACGATCCGGCGGATCCGGCGCGAGTACCAGAAGACGCTGGAGAGCCTCCGCGCCGTCGACGAGGGCATCGGCAGGGTGATCGATGCGCTGCGGTTCACCGGCGAACTCCGCAACACCTACATCTTCTTCACGTCCGACAACGGCTTCTTCTTCGGCGAGCACCGCCTCGAGCGAGCGAAGTTTCTCCCCTACGAGCCCGCCGTGCACCTCCCCCTGATCGTCGCCGGGCCCGGGGTCCGCCGCGATACGCGCAGCGGCGAGCTGGCGACGAACGCCGACATCGCGCCGACGATCCTCGACCTCGCGAACGTACGTCCGACGCGCCGCGTCGACGGCCGCTCCCTGGTCCCGTTCTGGCTCCATACCAAGCGACGCACCCGCCGGCCGATCCTCCTCGAGTCGTTCGCGAAGGCCACCGACATCGACGGCGACGGGATCCCGGACGGTCGCCAGGTGACCGGGCGCGCCGGATCCTCGATCGCGGCGCCGCCAGAGAACTACCTCGGCGTTCGGATCGGCCCCTACAAGTACGTCGAGTACGAGACCGGTGACCGCGAGCTCTACGATCTTTCGAAGGACCCCGAGGAGCTCCAGTCACGGCATCGCGCTCGCGCCTACGACCGCATTCAGCGCTACCTCAAGCGCCTGATCAACCGGCTCGAGGGCTGCGTCGGCAAGGAGTGCCGGGCGGTGGCCCCGCCGCTGCCGGAGCCCGGCGCGCCGGCGATCCGCAACGAGCCGATCCGCCCCCGCTGAGGCTCAGCTCCCGCCAAGCGGGATCAGCGCGGTCCCGCTGACCTCGTATATCCCGACCGGGTTCGCTCCCTCGTGGAAGGCGCTCGGCGGCAGGACGGCGCCGTACCGGACCTCCTCGTCGTCGAGGAACGCGCGCGCGGTCCCCTCCACCCTGCCGTTCAGGGCGATCGCGATCAGCGTCCCGGGGTCGATTCCCTCGAGCGTCCCGGCGACGAAGGCGGGCAGCTCCTCGGCGTCGGCGTCGATGTCCTCGTAGGAGCCGAGCTCCTCGACGCCGGCCACGCGGTCGGGGTCGAGGCCGATCGACAGCGGCGGCGCGGGCATCCCGAGCAGGTAGGAGGCCGGGCCGAGGTCGAGGATGCCGCGGGTGCCGAGCCGGTAGGCGGTACGGGCGACGATCGCCCGCCGCTGCGCGATCATCAGCGAGAGCGGCTCCGAGAGCTGCTTGTCGCCGCCGGTCAGCATCTCGATCCTGCCGCCGCGCGGGCGCCGGGAGATCGGCTCACCCTCCATGTCGAAGGGGACCTCGATTCCGAGGACCTCGGCGATCGTCGGGAGGATGTCGATGGTCCGGCTGTGGACCTGGGAGACCTTCCCTCGCCGCTGACCTGGGTACTTGATGAAAAGCGGCGGGTTGGTGACGCCGCCCAGATTGGTCGCCGTTGCCGTACGGCGGGGGATGCCGGGCGTGAACGAGATGCCGTGGTCGGCGGTGACGACGACCAGGGCGTCGTCCCAGATGCCGGTCCGCTGGAGGCGATCGATCATCTGGCCGACCAGATGGTCGGCGTAGCCGGTCTGGAGGTGGTGGCGCTGCTGGGCGGTCGCGATGCCGGCCGACCCGACCGCCCAGCGGGCGGCGTTGTCGGTGTTGAGGTTCGAGATGTCGCGACCGTCCCAGTTGCGGCCGCTGGGGAAGTAGCGCCAGGGCTCATGGGGCAGCTCCATGTGGATCAGGCTGAGCGCGCGTCGCTTGGCCGGGATGGTGTCGAGGAACTCCTCGAACTCCTGAGGGTCGGGCGGCGCGAAGAGGTCACGGGCGAAGTCACCGCCGCGGGTCTCGGCGTCCCCGGCGTTGTTGCCGAAGTCGCCGAACGTCGTGCTCACATTGGGGAGTCCGTTCGCCAGGGCCGGGGGCAGGATCAGCCGCCCCTCGACGTACTTGAGGTCGTCGACGAGGCCGGTCAGGCGGTCCTCCTGCGGCGGCCGCTCGGCCTCGCCGCAGAGAACCTCGGGGCAGATCTGCGTGACCGCCTCCTCGGCGTGCATCTCGTAGGTCCCGCCGAGCAGCGTGAAGATGCTGTTGGGCTGGGAGGCGGCGATCGGCAGCGTGTTGAAGCCGGGGTTCGTGCCGGTAAAGATCGCCGGCACGGCCCGGCCCGTGTAGTCGGCGACCGTCGTGTTGTTGCGGTACCAGGTCCCTGCTCGCGCCAGCCGCGCGAAGCTGGGGTAGCGCTGACGGTCGATGTCGCCCTTCTGGTCCATCAGCGTCGCGGTCGGCAGCTCATCGAAGACGAGCACCACGACCGGCGTGTCGCTAGGAACCTTCACGCCGAGCGCCCCCTTCTCCTCGTGCGGCAGGACGAGCTCGGAGGTGTCGCCGGCGAACAGGAAGAGCCCCAGGAAGAGGAGGGGGGCGACCGCCAGCACGTCGAGGAGGCTGCGGACGAAGGCGACCCGGACCAGGGCGAAGGCGAACAGTCCGCCCGCCGCCAGGGCGAGCAAGATCATCACCGATGCCGGCCCGCTGAAGACCCGCTTCTCGAGCTGGACGACGAAGACGGCGAAGATGAGGCCGATCAGGAGCATGTGCAGGATCCGGTAGGCCCGGCGGTCGACGGCCGCCCAGATCGCCTCGATCAGGAGCAGCAGGAGCGGCGGCACGACGACCAGGGCGACGGCGAAGACGACGATGTCTCCGGCCGTGTTC
>DATFPK010000123.1:0-18828 GCA_035264885.1 Solirubrobacterales bacterium | reverse complement strand
GGGGCCGCCGGCGCCCGTCGAATCGCCCATGGAGGAGCCGCCGCCGGCGCCCGTCGAATCGCCCATGGAGGAAACGGCGCCCCGCGCGCAGAGGCCGCGGCGGTCCGCCGGGCCCCCGCTGGGCGAGCGCGTCGCCGCGCTCCGCGCCCGGGCGGCGCGCGGCGCTCCGCGCCGGAGCGGCGGCGCCGCGAACCTCCTGCGGCCGGCCACGGTCATCCTTGCGCTGGTCGCCCTCGCCTTCGTCTGGTTCCTGTGGGCTTTCTTCCAGCCCTTCCACGGCGACGGCACCGGCCGGGTCGTAGTCAAGATCCCCAAGGGCGCGAGCGTCAGCGACGTCGCCGACCTGCTCGACGAGAACGGGGTGATCTCGAGCGCGACCCTCTTCCAGGGCCGGGTCACCCTCGCGGGCAAGCGTTCCGAGCTCTATCCGGGCACCTACACGTTGGCTTCGGGCATGAGCTACGGCGACGCGATCGACGCGATCAGCACGCCGCCGAAGAAGCGGACGATCGTGATCTCGATTCCGGAGGGCCTGAGCCGGGCCCAGGTCGCTCCGATCGTCAACGACGCCGGGGTCGAAGGCGACTACATGAGGCTGACCGATCGGTTCGGCGACTTCGTCGCCAAGCGCTACGGCGCCGCGGGAGCGAAGAACCTGGAGGGGTTCCTCTTCCCGGCGACCTACGAGCTGCCCGCCGACGCGACCGTCAAGGACCTCGTCGGCCGGCAGCTCGACGCGTTCTCCGACCGGATCTCCGGCATCGACATGTCGTACGCCGAGTCGAAGAACCTGAACGTCTACGACGTCCTCAAGATCGCGTCGATGATCGAGCGCGAGGTCCAGGTCCCCGAGGAGCGGCGGCTGGTCGCCGCGGTCATCTACAACCGGCTGAAACAGGACATCCCGCTGGGGATCGACGCGACCACCCGCTTCGCGGTCGGCAACTACACGAAGCCGCTTTCGCCGGCCGAGCTCGAGACCGACTCGCCGTACAACACGCGGATCTACGGTGGCCTGCCGCCGGGCCCGATCGGCAACCCGGGCGAGGCGGCGATCCGGGCGGCCGCGAACCCGGCCAGGGTGAGCTACCTCTACTACGTCGTCAAGCCCTATACCTGCGGGGAGCACGTCTTCTCCTCGAGCTATGCCGAGTTCGAGCAGAACGCCGCCGCGTACAACGACGCTCTCGAGAAGGAAGGCGAGGCGCCGACCAGATGCTGAGGCGGCCGTAGCGTGAGGCGGCTCGCGGTGCTCGGACGGCCCGTCGAGCACTCCCGCTCGCCCGCCATGCAGAACGCGGCCTTCACGGCCCTCGGTCTCCACGGCGAGTGGCGCTACGAGGCGATCGACGTAGCCCCCGACGAATTCGAGCGGGTGGTCCGCTCGCTGCCCGGCCAGGGCTTCGTCGGCGCCAACGTCACCGTTCCGCACAAGAGCGCCGCGCTTTCGGTCGCCGACGAGATCTCCGAGGTGGTGCGGGAGATCGGGGCGGCGAACACCCTGGTCTTCGAGCCGGGGACCATTCGCGCCTTCAACACCGACGCCGAGGGGTTCCTCGCGGCCCTGCCGGAGCGCCCCGCGGGTGCGCGGGCGCTGGTCCTCGGCGCTGGGGGCGCGGCGCGGGCGGTCGCCTGGGCGCTACTGCGCGAGGAGGCGACGGTCGAGGTCTGGAACCGGACTCCGCTGCGCTCCCAGCACCTGGCCGAGGACATCGGCGGCGCTCCGGTCGACGAACCCGAAGTCTCCGCCTACGACCTCGTCGTCAACTCGACCTCGGTCGGGCTGGCCGATGAGGATCCCTTCGCCGAGTTGCCACTTGGGGAGGAGGCGTTCCGGGACGGACAGGTGGTCGTCGACCTCGTCTACGCGGGCGGACCCTCGCGCCTGCTCGAGGCCGCGGTCGATGCCGGGGCGACGACTGTCGACGGGATCGAAATCCTCGTCCGCCAGGGCGCCGCGGCATTCGAGATCTGGACCGGCCGGCCGCCTCCGCTCGACGCGATGCGCGACGGAGCGCGGGGTGGCTGAGGGGTCGCGCCCGGCGAAACGCGGTTGCTAGCTTCAGCGGTGTGCCGGTTCGCCAGATCGACACGAGCCTGCCCGACGCGGAAGCCTTCGACGCCTACTCGCGGACGGTTGCCGGAGCGGCTGAGATCCTCGGTCCGTCGGTCGGCCATCTGACCGTCTCGCGGCGGGTCAGAGGCGGCCGCCGGGCGGCCGGCGCCGGCAGCGGAGTCGTGATCACGGCCGACGGCTTCATGCTCAGCGCCGCCCACGTCATCGCCGGCTCCGATGGTGGCGGCCGCGCCGCCTTCCCGGACGGGCGCGATGTGCCGTTCGAGGTGATCGGGGCCGACCCGCTCTCCGACCTCGCGGTGCTGCGCGCCCGAGCCGGCGACCTGCCGGCCGCCGAGCTGGGAGACGCCGAACGACTGCGGGTGGGCCAGCTCGTGGTGGCGATCGGCAGCCCGAACGGGCTCAGCGGGTCGGTGACCGCCGGCGTCGTCTCGGCGCTGGGCCGGTCGCTGCCGACCCGGACGCGTTCTGGCACCAGGCTGATCGAGAACGTGATCCAGACCGACGCGGCGCTCAACCCCGGCAACTCCGGCGGGGCCCTCGCCGACGGCATGGCGCGGGTGGTCGGCATCAACACGGCGGTGGCCGGCATCGGGCTGGGCCTGGCGGTGCCGATCAACGAGGCGACGCGGCGGATCGTCGCGGCGCTGATGAGCGAGGGCCGTGTCCGCCGGGCCTACATCGGCATCGTCGGCGGCGCCCGACCGCTGCCGCCGCGCGTGGGGGCCGAGGTAGGCCGCGACCAGGGCGTCGAGGTCGTCGAGGTGGTGGAGGGCAGCCCCGCCGCGGCCGCCGGGCTGCGGCCGGAGGACCTGATCACCGAGCTTGACGGGATCCCGCTGACCGACGTCGGCGACCTTCAGCGCCTGATGTCGGCCGAGCGGATCGGGAGGAGCCTGCCGCTGCGGGCCCACCGTGACGGTCGCAGCCTGGAGCTGTCGATCCGCCCCCGCGAGCTGCACTCCTAGCGCAGCGCGAGGAGACGATCGTTCCCACCACGCGGCCCGCCTCGACCGCGCGCACCGCGAACTCGCCTGCACGGTCGACGAGGACGTCGAAGCGGGCGGGCGCGTAGGGGGTCATCGTCTCGGTCAGCCCGAAGGCCGGGATCTCGATGTCGTCGCCGACCGGGCCGCTGACGGCGAGCCGAAGCTGGTCGCCCGGCCGCACGTAGACGTCGCGCTGCGGCCTGTTGGAGATCGCGAGCGTGGCCGTCACGACGCTGCCTTCGACCGGCGCGTTCCCGGTCCATCCTTCCAGCGCCCGCGCGCGTCTCTCGTTCCGCTCCGGCGGGGGCGCCTCCGCGGGCGGGTCGGGGGCGGGGACGAGCGCCGCGGCCAGGGTCGAGAGCCCGAGCAGGACGACCATGACGATGACGAGACGCCGAGCTGCCACGCCCGGATCCTCGCACCCGCGCCGATAGCTTGTAAGCGGATGTACTTCCGCTTCACAACGGCGGGGGAGTCACACGGTCCCGGCCTCGTCGCGATCGTCGAAGGGCTCCCCGCAGGGCTGGCCCTCGACCGCGAGACGCTCGACCGCGACATGGCGCGGCGCCAGCTCGGCCACGGCCGCGGCGGCCGGATGAAGATCGAGTCCGACTCGGTGGAGATCCGGTCGGGCGTGCGGCACGGACGCACGCTCGGCAGCCCGATCGCCGTCCTAGTCGCCAACCGGGACTACGCCAACTGGGAGGAGCGGATGAACCCGTGGCCGGTCGATGCCGAGGTCGAGGAGGTCCACCTCCCCCGGCCCGGTCACGCCGACCTCGTGGGGATGCAGAAGTACGGGTTCCGCGACGGCCGCAACGTCCTCGAGCGGGCCAGCGCGCGGGAGACCGCGGCGCGCGTGGCCGCGGGCAGCCTCGCCCGCGGGTTTCTCACCGCGCTCGGGGTCGGCGTCCACAGCCACGTCGTCCAGATCGGCTCGGTGAGTGCGCCCGAGCGCGAGGACCTGGCGCCCGAGCACTTCGATCACGTCGACGACGACCCGGTCCGCTGCCTCGACCCCGAGGCGAGCGCGGCGATGGTCGCCGAGATCGACCGGCTCCGCAAGGCCAACGAGAGCCTCGGCGGCAGCTTCGAGGTGCGCGCCTACGGCCTCGTGCCGGGGCTCGGCTCCCACGTCAGCTGGACGGACCGGCTCGACGGCCGGCTCGCCCAGGCGGTGGCGTCGATCCAATCGGTCAAGGGCGTGGCGCTGGGCGAGGCCTGGGACGTCGCCGGACGGCCCGGCTCCGAGGCCCACGACGAGATCTTCTGGTCCGAGGACCGCGGCTACCACCGCGAGACCAACCGCGCGGGCGGCCTCGAAGGCGGAATGACGAATGGGCAGCCGCTCCTCGTCCGGGCGGCGATCAAGCCGATCTCGACCCTGACCAAGCCGTTGCGCTCGGTCGACACCGAGACCAAGGAGCCGGCCCAGGCGCTGCGTGAGCGGACGGACTCCACCGTCGTGCCGGCCGCCGCCGTGGTCGGCGAGGCGATGGTCTCGCTCACCCTGGCCCGCGCCTACCGCGAGAAGTTCGGCGGCGACCACATCGACGACGTGCTCGAGGCCGTGGAGGCGTACAAACGACGGATCGGCCCTCGGAGCTGATCAGCGCGGGCGAGCGAGAGCAGAGGTTGCCGGCCGTCGTCTTCATCGGTTTCATGGGGGCCGGCAAGTCCTCCGCGCTCGCGGCCGCGCGGGACGCCGGGCTGGAGAGCACCGAGGTCGATGAGCTCATGGAGCGCGAGCTCGGGATGCCGATCCGCGAGGCATTCGAGACCCTCGGCGAGGAAGCGTTCCGGGCGCGTGAGGCGGAGGTCGTGGGGGACCTGCTCGAGCGGGCGGACGGCGGAGCGATCGCCCTCGGGGGCGGCAGCGTGCTGTCCGAGCGGGTCCGGGCGGCGCTCGAGCGCCACGTCGTCGTCTGGCTTCAGATCAGCGCCGAGGAGGCCTGGGGGAGGATCGAGGGGACCGAGCGGCCGCTGGCTCGCTCCTCCGATCAGGTGGCGGCGCTGCTGTACCAGCGGCTGCCGCTCTACGAGCGGCTCGCCGACGCGGTCGTCATGCCGGCCGGCGCGGGGGTCGCCGCGCGGGCCCTGCCGGCGATCCGGGCGCTGGCCGGGATGCCGGGCGGGACCCGGCTTCTCTGGGCGGCGAGCGCCGGCGGCGAATACCCCGTGATGGTCGGCGCCGGGGCGCTCGGCGCGGCGTGGTGGCCGCTCGAGGGTCGCCGGTTCTGCGTCACCGACAGGGGCGTCGGCCCGCTCTACGGCGGCCGGATCGGACCGGTCGCGGGGACGGTGGAGGTCGAGCCGGGGGAGAGCGCCAAGACCCTGGCCGAGGCGGAGCGGGTCATGCGCGAGCTGACCGCCGCCGGGATGACCCGGGAAGACCACGTCGCCGCCCTCGGCGGCGGCGTCGTGGGCGACCTCGGCGGGTTCGTCGCGCACACCTATCAGCGCGGCGTCCCGGTGGTCCAGGTGCCGACGACGCTCGTCGCCCAGGTCGACTCGGCTTACGGCGGCAAGACCGGGGTGGACCTGCCCGAGGGCAAGAACTACGTCGGGGCCTATCACCTGCCGGCGGGGGTGCTCGCCGACACCGAGACGCTGCGGACGCTGCCGGCCGAGGAGCTCGCCGCCGGCTTCGTCGAGATGCTGAAGACCGGGCTCCTGGCGGGCGGCGGCCTCTGGCGGCGGGTGCGGGAGGCCGTGCCCGGCGAGCCGCCGGACGCGGACGTGGTCTTCGCCTGCGCGCGGTACAAGTGCGAGGTCGTGGCCGCGGACGAGCGGGACTCCGGGCTGCGGCAGGTGCTGAACCTAGGCCATACCGTCGGGCACGCGATCGAGGCGGCGACCGGCTATCGCCGCTACCGCCACGGCGAGGCCGTCGGCCTCGGGCTCCTGGCGGCGCTGCGGCTGTCCGACGCGGACGTGCTGCGGGACGAGGTCGAGGAGGCTCTGGAGAGCTGGGGTCTGCCGCGACGGCTCGAGCGCGACGTGCGCGTCGAAGACGTGCTCGACGCGGTCGCGCGGGACAAGAAGCGGACCGCCGCGGGCGTCGGTTTCGTCCTCCTCCCCGAGCCGGGGCGACCGCGGCCGGGCATCCTGGTCGACCAGGCTAGGGTGCGGGCGACCGTGGAGGAGCTGACCGCATGACCACCACTCACAACCGAGTCGAGGTGATGCACGGAGTCAACTTCGACGTCCTCGAGCGGCGCGACCCGAACCTCTACGGGGGCCTGTCGCTGACCGAGCTCGAGATGAGGATCAAACGCTGGGCCCGCGACCTCTCGCTCGAGCCGCGCTTCTTCCAGACCAACTCGGGGGGCGAGTTCGTCGAGCACCTTCACCGCCTGCCTGAGATCGCCGATGCGGTCGTCGTCAACGCCGGCGCCTGGACCCATTACAGCCGCGGGATCGCGGACGCCCTCGAACTCACCGGTCTGCCCGCCGTCGAGGTGCATCTCTCCGACGTCGACTCCCGCGAGGAGTGGCGGCGCGTGTCGGTGTTCGACGGGTTGGTCCTCGGCAAGGTCTCCGGCAAGGGGCCGGACGGCTACCGCGAGGCGCTGGAGATGGTCGCCACCGAGCTGGGAGCGGTGACCTGATGCGCGGCCGCGAAGACCGGCTGGCGGAGAAGGCAGCCGAGCGCGGGCTCGACCTGATGCTCGTGACGCACCTCGTCAACGTCCGCTACCTCACGGGCTTCGGCGGGACCAATGGCGCCTGCGTCTGTGGCCCCGAGGCCCGGCTCTTCCTGACCGACTTCCGCTACACCGAGCGGGCCGCGGCCGAGGCCGAGGGCTGGGAGGTCGTGACGGTTGAGGGCGACTGGCTGCGTGGGATCGCGGAGCGGCTGGAAGGCAAGGTCGGATTCGAGGACGACCACCTCTCGGTGCGATCGCTCGGCAAGCTCGACGAGCGGGTCGAGGAGGTTGACCTGACTCCCGCAGGCGGCCTCGTCGAGGAGATGCGCCGGGTCAAGGACGAGGCAGAGCTCCGGGCGATCGCGGCGGCGGCAGAGCTAGCCGGCGAGGTGTATTCCTGGGTGCTGGAGCGCGGCCTCCGCGACCGAACCGAGAGCGACGTCTCGAAGGCCGCGGTCGCCAGGATGCGGGAGCTCGGAGCAGAGCCGGCGTTCCCGCCGATCGTCGCCGCCGGCCCGAACGGGGCACTGCCGCATGCCGAGCCAAGCGAACGCGAGATCGGCGACGGAGAGCTGCTCGTCTTCGACATGGGGGCTGAGCTCGACGGCTACTGCTCGGACTGCACGAGGACATTCGCGGTCGGCGAGCCGGGCGACGAGGCGCGCGAGGTCTACGGGCTGGTCGGCCGGGCGCAGGAGGCCGCATTGGAGGCGATCCGGGCTGGCGAGCACGGGCGTGACCTCGACGCGGTGGCCAGGGCGGTCATCGAGGAGGCCGGCCACGGCGAGCGCTTCGGTCACGGCCTCGGGCATGGCGTCGGGCTCGAGGTGCACGAGGCGCCGCGGCTCTCGAAGGCATCCGAAGACGTCCTCGCCGCCGGCGAGGTGGTGACCGTCGAGCCGGGCGTCTACGTCCCCGGCGCGTTCGGCGTCCGCACCGAGGACCTGGTGGTCGTCGAGGAGGACGGCGTGCGCAACCTCAGCGGCCTCGGCAAGGACCTGCGGGTAGTCGAATAGGGTCCGCCCATGGCGGGCAGGATCGTCCTCTTCGGCGCGACGGGGTACACGGGACGGTTGGTCGCCGAGGCGATGTCGGGCCGCGGCATGAGCCCCGTCCTGGCCGGGCGGGACCGCGACTCCCTGGCGCTGCTCGCCGATCGCCTCGGCGGACTTGAGACCGCTGTCGCCGACGTCGAGCGGCCGGCGACGGTACGGGCGCTGGTCGAAGAGGGCGACGTGCTGGTGACGACCGTGGGGCCATTCCAGCGCTGGGGCGGCCCGGCGCTGGAGGCGGCGATCGACGCCGGCGCGATCTACATCGACTCGACCGGAGAGCCCTCGTTCATCCGCAGGGTGTTCGAGCAGGAGGGTCCGAAGGCGGAGGCAGCCGGGACCGCCCTCTTCACCGCCTTCGGCTACGACTGGGTGCCGGGGAACCTTGCCGGCGCCCTGGCCCTGCGGGCCGCCGGGCCGACGGCCGCGAGCGTCCGAGTCGGCTACTTCGTGACCGGCGGCGCCAACCCCGGCGGGATGAGCGGGGGCACCCGCGCCTCGCTGGCCGGCGCGCTGCTCGAGCCGCAGTTCGCCTACCGAGGCGGCCAGATCGTCACCGAGCGGGGCGGCATGCGGGTCGGCGCGTTCCGGGTCGGTGAGCGTGAGTGGGAGGGGATCTCCGTTGGGACCTCGGAGGCGTTCGCGCTGCCCCGGCTCCAGCCGGGACTGCGGGCGGTCGAGGTGTATCTCGGCTGGTTCGGCCGGATGTCGCGCGCGATCCAGGTTGCGTCGGCGCTCGGCGCGCCGCTCCTCGCAGTCTCGCCGGTGAAGCGCGCCCTCGGGTCGGCGGCCGACCGGTTCACACAGGGGTCGACCGGGGGACCAGACGCAGAGGTGAGGGCGAGGACCGGCTCGGAGATCGTCGCGCAGGCGCTCGACGTCGCCGGCGAAGTCATCGCCGAGGCGAGGGTGCGCGGGGTCAACGTCTACGACTTCACCGCCCGGATCATGGCCTGGGCGGCGGAGACGGCGGCCGACGGCGACGTGCGCGGCGAGGGAGCGCTGGGTCCGGCCGACGGATTCGGCCTCGACGAGCTCGAGGCCGGGGCCGCTCAATCCGGCCTCGAGAAGGTGTAGAAAAGGCCCATGGAAGCCCACGTCCCGAGCGAGCAGGAGCTTCGCGACCGGGCGATCGCGAACCTGAAGAAGAAGCGGGACTTCCGCGGCCACCTCCTCGCCTACGTCCTGATCAACGGCATGCTGGTCGCGATTTGGGCCGTGACCGGGGCGGGGTTCTTCTGGCCGGCCTTCCCGATCCTCGGCTGGGGGATCGGGGTCGCCTTCAACGCCTGGGACGTCTACGGCCGCAGCGAGTTCAGCGAGGACGACATCCTGCGCGAGGCCGACCGCCTGCGCGCCCAGGGGACCCACCCGCCCGAGCTGGGCGGGAAGTCGAAGCTGCCGCCCTGATCGTCAGCGGCTGAGGTCGATTCCCGGCTCGAGCCGGGAGGCGAGGGCGACGATCAGCTCGACGGTCGCCTCGACGTCACGCAGGTCGACGGTCTCGACCGGCGAGTGCATGTAGCGCAGCGGGATCGAGACCAGGCCGGTGGGGATGCCCGAGCGGGAGATCTGGATCGCATCGGCGTCGGTGTGGGAGGCGCGGCCGGTCGCCTCGATCGTGTAGTCGATGCCGGCCTCGTCGGCCGCGTCGACCAGGAGATCGAAGACCTGCGGGGCGAGGGTTGAGCCGCGACAGATGACGGGACCCGAGCCGAGCGCGTGGCTGCCGTTCTCCTTCTCGTCGATTCCGGGGGCGTCAGTCGCGTGCGTGACGTCGATCGCGATCGCCAGGTCGGGCCGGACCGCGAAGGCCGAGGTCATCGCCCCGCGCAGGCCGATCTCCTCCTGGGCGGCGGCGATCGCGGCGAAGCGCCCGTTGATCGCTTCGCGCTCGTTGGCGCGGCGCAGCGACTCGACCGCGACGTAGGAGCCGAGCCGGTTGTCCATCGCCCTGGAGACGAGGCGGCTGCCGGCGAGCTCGAGCGGCTCGGCGGCGACGACGACGGGGTCGCCGATCCGCACCATCGCGAGCGCCTCGTCCGCGTCGGAGGCGCCGATGTCGATGTGCATGTTGCGAAGCTCAACGACCTTCTTGCGCTCCTCCTCGCGCAGCAGGTGGATCGGCTTGCGGCCGGCGACGCCCGGGACGCGGCCGTCGCGGGTGACGACCTCGACCCTCTGGCCGACGAGGATCTGAGGGTCCCAGCCGCCGATCGGCGCGAAGTAGAGAAAGCCTTTCTCGTCGACGTGGGTGACCGTGAGGCCGATCTCGTCGATATGACCCACCACCGCGAGGAGCGGCTCGGCGCCCTCGTCGCCGAGGACGGCGATGCTCGAGCCCAACCCGTCACTGGAGACGTCGGCGAACGAGGCCGCCTCGCGCCAGACCTCACTGGCCGGCGCCTCGTAGCCGGATGGGGCCGGCGCGCGCAGCAGCGCGCCGAGAATGCCAGGGACCTCCGCCATACCGGCCGCAGTATGCCCCCTGCGCCAATCCCCCGCGCGAAAATCGGCGATGGAAACACCAGCATTTCTGCTTCATTCGCGGCTCGCCGACCGGATTCCGAACCGAAAACCAACCTTTTGGGCGCCGCGCGGGGTCGGCCGCGGGTTAGGTCTCGTCCTCCGACGCTTCGTCCTCGCGGTCGTCGCCGTCGCCGGCGCCGTCCGGGTCGGGCTCGGTGGCGGGGTCGTCGGCGGGCGGGAGCGTGCTTCCGCGCGGCTCGTCGGGATGGGGCTCCTCGGGCGGCTTCGACCCCTCCGTGCCCGGGTCGCGGTCCTGCTGGCTCTCCTGCACCGGAACCTCCTCTCGGGATTCCCTTCTCGACTACCCGGCGCGGGGTAGTCCACGCCGCGGCGGCCGGCTAAAGCGTCGTGACCGCCTGCTCGACTGGTGCGTCGCCCGCGGTGACCTCGATCGTCATGCCGACGGTATTCGGCGCCCGCAGCACCTCGGCGACCACCGCCGCGACGTCGTCACGAGGAATCTCACCTCGATCGACGCCTGCTCCCACCTGGACCAGGCCACTCCCCTCGTCGTCGGTCAGCCGGGTCGGCCGCAGGACCGTGTAGTCGAGTCCGGACTGCTGGAGCTCGGCGTCCGCGCGTCCCTTCGCCCGCAGGTAGACCGCGAACCCATCCCCTTCCGCCCTCGGATCGGCGCCGATGGAGCTGACGATCACGTAGCGGCGGGCGCCGACGAGCATCGCCCCACCCATCAGCTTGACCGCCCCCGCATAGTCCATGGTCCACTTGCGCTCCATCCCGCTGCCCGGACCGGCGCCGGCCGAGAAGACCACGGCCCCGACGCCTTCAACCGCGCTTGCGGCCTGCCTGATACTGGCGCTCTCGAGGTCGCAGACGACCGGCTCGGCCCCCAGCTCGCGCAGCTCGTCCCCGTACTCCGCCTTGCGGTCGAGCGACCGGACCTCGTCGCCGCGCTCCGCCAACAGGCGAATCAACCGCTGCCCGAGCTGGCCGTGCCCGCCTGCGATCGCAACCCTCATCTCCGCGCCACACTTCCTTTCGTCTCGCAGCCCTACCGCTCGGCGGGCGGGTCCTCAGCGCGCACCGAACGCATCCAGCGTCGCATCCGTCGAGTCCCCGCGGACCTTCAGCCTTCTGCGCAGGGTCTCGGCGAAGTCGTCCATGGCCATCCGCAGCATCCGCGCTCGCACCCGCAGCGCCTGGGGCCTGCCATCCTCGGCCGCTTCGTCCGCCATCCGGCCGAGGAACGGCAGCTGTTTCGCGAGCTCCCGCTCCTCGCCCTCGGTCCGGAACTGGTGCGTGATCGGAAAGTGGATGATGTCGCGGCGGGTCGTGATGAGCTGGTCGGTGAACGACGTGAGCATCCTCTCGAGCAGCTCGGGGTCGGCGTCCGCCAGCTTCTCGCCGAGCCGCTCCTCGGATTCGCGGGCCAGCCAGACCTCGTGGGCGAAGACGTCGCGTCGCGCGATCGCCCCGTAGATCGAGATCAGCCAGGAGATGCTGGCGGTCAGCAGCCCCAGCCCGAACAGCGTCTCGACCGGGCCGAGGATCCGCAGGACCGTCTCCTGAGGGGTCACGTCACCGTATCCGAGGCTGGTCAGGTTGACCAGGGACACGTAGAACGCATCGGCGAAACCGCTGTGGTCGGCGGGTTCGAGGCCGCTCGCGAACAGGAAGCCCTCGGGCAGGTGCGGCAGGAAGATCAAGGCCCAGCCGACCGCCAGCGTCGTCGCCCAGAACGCGAGGATCGCCAGGTAGGCGACCGGCCCGGCCAGCGCCTCGCCGCTGCCGCCCGGGATCAGCCTCCGCGAGAGCCAGGAAACGGCGCCGACGATCGTGCGCCCGATTCGGCCGCGCCCGACCGGATGGAAGAGCGTGTCGAAGATGTCGCGGAGGGCGGCCCCGATCAGGAGTACGCCGAGGACGGTCCAAACGGCTGACACCGCGCCAGCCTAGGCGAGCGGCGGCGCCGGTCCCGCGCAGGGACCGCTGCTTCAGCGCCCGGGGTCAGCCGGCGCGCTGGTCGGGCCGGCACTTGACCGTCCCCCGCAGGACACGGGTCGTCACCAGGTTCCCGCTCAGGGTGCCCTTCGTCCACATCCGGCAGGTCTTCTGGACGCCGTCCTCCAGGTAGGAGTACTGGGTCCGGCAGTCAACCCGATGGGGGCTGCGCCGGGCGCAGGCGCCGACGCTCCACCCACGGCACGGCCGGGGGTCGTCGTGGCAGATCCGCCCCATGAGCTTGTCGGCCTGCTCCCGCGCGAACGGCTTCGGCAGCTGATGCGCCGATGCGGAGGGCGTCGCGAACGCCATGAACAGCAGCGCGACGAGCAGGAGAGCGGCCGCGGCGACCCAGGTCCACTGGGAGCGGCCGATGCCACCGTGCCTGTCGCGGGACAACCTCGGCGATGCGCTGGGATGCATGGACCCTCCTGACCTTCGACTGCCAGGACCCTATCCCGTGGCGATGCCGGGGGCAACCGAAGTGCTCTGCCGCGCCGCTAGCCTTCTCCGCCGTGATCAGCACGAACCAGTTCAAGAGCGGCAGCCACATCGAGATCGACGGCTCGATCTTCCGGATCCTCGATTTCCAGCACGTCAAGCCCGGCAAGGGCGGAGCCTTCGTGCGAACCAAGCTGCGCAAGGTCGACGATGGAAGCGTCCAGGACAAGACCTTCAGGGCGGGGGAGAAGTTCCGGCCGGTGCGGACCGAGTCCCGGAAGATGCAATACCTCTACGACTCGGGCGATGCGGCGGTGTTCATGGACAGCCGCGACTACGAGCAGATCGAGATCCCGCGGGATGTGGCGGGCGACGCCATGCGCTGGCTGCTCCCCAACGCGGAGGCCGACATCCTGTTCGTCGACGAGCGCCCGTCCGACGTCCAGGTGCCGAGCGCGATCGACATGAAGGTCGCCACGACCGAGCCCGGGGTCAAGGGCGACACCGCCTCGGGCGGCGGCACGAAGCCGGCGACCCTCGAGTCCGGCGTCACCGTGCAGGTCCCGCTCTTCATCGAGGAGGGTGAGACGATCCGGGTCGACACGCGCTCGAGCGAGTACGTCTCGCGGGCGTAGGCTGGCCGGATGCGCCGCTCCGACCAGCGCCGGGACGCCGTCTTCGCGCTCTACCAGCGCGACGTCACCGGCCGGCCCCTGGCCGACCTGGTCGCGGCGGGCAGGCCGTTCACCCGCGAGCTGGCCGAGGGCGTGGATTCCACGCGCGAGGAGCTCGACGCCTCGATCTCCCGGCACGCTCGCGGCTGGACCCTCGACCGGATCTCCCCGCTCGACCTGAACATCATGCGAGTCGCCCTCTACGAGGCGCGGAAACGCGAAGACGTCCCGGTCGAGGTCGCGATCGACGAGGCCATCGAGCTGGCCAAGGAGTACTCCGGCGCCGACGCGCCCGGCTTCATCAACGGCGTTCTCGGCGCCGCGATCACTGAGCGCGAGCCCGCGTGAGCCGGCTGGCCGAGATCACCGGCCGCCTCCAGGCGATCACCCGCGAGCTCGAGGCGGGGGTCGCGGACGAGGTCGCCGAGGAACTGACGCGCGAGGCCGCCGACCTCGCCGCCGAGGCGGCGGAGGAGGTGAACAGGGCGATGAGGGAACTGCCGGATGAGGGTCGCTAGTCGTCAGTCGCCGGTCGCCTGCGCGTCACGGCGAGCGTGAGCGGCTACCCGGAGGACCTGCGGGAGCTCGTCGACGAGCACCTGGAGGGCCTTCGCTTCTCGCCTTCGGCCGAGACGGAGGGGCTCGAGGAGGCGATGCGTTACTCGCTGCTCGCGGGCGGCAAGCGGGTGCGCCCGGTGCTCGCCCTGGCGACCGCCCGCGCACTCGGCGCTGACCCCGCCCACTACCTGGGGGCCGCCTCGGCGCTCGAGCTGATCCATACCTACTCGCTGATCCACGACGACCTGCCGGCGATGGACGACGACGCGCTCCGCCGCGGCATACCCACCGCGCACGTCAAGTACGGGGAGGACGTCGCGATCCTCGCCGGGGACGGGCTGTTCGCCGAGGCGGTCCGCCTCTTCTGCCGGCAGCCAGGCGACTCCACCCGCGTGCTGGCCGCGCTGCACGAGCTCGCCGCGGCAACGGGTGTCGGCGGGATGGTCGGCGGGCAGTACGTCGACGTCACCCAGAACGACCTTGACGCCGACGGCCTGCGGGCACTCCACCGCCTGAAGACGGGTGGGCTGATTGCCGCCAGCGTCGGCGTGATCCTCGTCCTCGAAGGCCTCGGCGAAACTGAGACAATCCCGTACCGGAGCTTCGCCGGCGAGCTCGGCGTCCTTTTCCAGATCGTCGACGACATCCTCGACGTCACCGGGAGCGACGAGGAGCTCGGAAAGCCCCACGGAAGCGATGAGCGACATGGCAAACTCACCTACGTCAGCCAGTTCGGACTGGAACGGGCGCGCGACCTGGCTGCCGAGTCACACCGCAAGTCGATCGCCGCACTCGACGACGCGGCCGGCGACACCGGCGACCTGCGGGCCGTCGCGGACTACATCTTCATGAGGCACGAATGAGCGAGCACCCCGAAGTCGAGAGCGCTGAGCGCCGCGAGCCGCTGCTGCCGCGGATCGACGGACCGGAGGACCTGAAGGGCCTCGACGACGAGCAGCTCACCCAGGTCGCGCAGGAGATGCGCACTTACATCATCGACACGATCGGGGAGATCGGCGGGCACTTCGGCGCCAACCTCGGTGCCTGCGAGCTGGCGGTGGCCGTCCACAGCCTGCTCGAGTCCCCCCGCGACAAGGTCCTCTGGGACGTCGGCCACCAGGCGTATCCGCACAAGGTCCTCACGGGACGCCGCGCGCAGCTGCCGACGATCCGCCAATACGAGGGACTGGCGCCGTTCTGCTCGGTGTTCGAGTCCGAGCACGACATCATGGGCGCCGGGCACGCCTCGACCTCAATCGGGTACGCGGTCGGTCTCAAGGAGGCGATGCGCCACGGGATCGGCGAGGACGGCCGCGTCGTCGCGGTGATCGGCGACGGCGCCCTCACCGGCGGCGTCGCCTACGAGGCGCTGCACGCCGCCGGCGGGCTCCAGACGCCGATCGTCATCGTCCTCAACGACAACGGGATGTCGATCTCACCCAACGTCGGCGCCCTGTCGCGCTACTTCAACCGGGTCCGCCTGAACCCGCGCCTCTACCACGCCCGCGAGGGGGTCGAGGACCGCCTGACCAGGCTGCCGCTCGGCCTCGGGAAGCGGATCGAGCGGCTCGGCCCGGAGATCAAGGCGGCGATCAAGGCCTACTGGGCGCCGGGTCTCCTCTTCGAGGAGCTCGACCTCGCCTACGTCGGCGTGATCGACGGCCATGACGTTCCCGCGCTCCGCAGCGCCCTGACCGAGGCGTTCGAAGCGGACCGCCCCGTCGTCGTCCACATCCAGACCGTCAAGGGGAAGGGTTTCGCCCCGGCCGAGGAGGGCGGCCTCGAGGGGATGGAGAAGTGGCACGCCGCCAAGCCGGGCTCGATCGTCGGCGGTGAGCCGGCGCCGAAGAACCCGAAGCTCGTCCCGGTCAAGGAGTCCGACGCGCCCGACTCGATCGCTCCAGAGCGGCTGGAGAAGCCCCAGCCGAAGGCGGCGCCGCCCCAGTACACCCAGGTGTTCGCCGACGCGCTCGTCGCCGAGGCCGAGCGCGATCCCCGGGTGATCGGGATCACCGCAGCGATGGCCGGCGGCACGGGCCTACAGAGGCTCGCCGACGAGCTACCCGACCAGTACTACGACGTCGGCATCGCCGAGCAGAACGGCGTCCTGCTGGCGTCCGGTCTGGCGCTTCAGGGCGCGAAGCCGGTCTGCGCGATCTACTCCACCTTCCTCCAGCGCGCCTATGACCAGATCATCCACGACGTCTGTCTCCAGAAGCTCGACGTCACCTTCGCGATGGACCGGGCGGGGTTGGTCGGGGACGACGGGCCAACCCATCACGGAGCCTTCGACGTCTCCTATTTCCGCCCGATCCCGAACGTCGTCCTCATGGCGCCGCGCGACGAGGCCATGCTGGTCGACATGCTGAGGACCGCGATCGCCCACGACGGTCCGGCTGCCCTCCGCTATCCGCGCGGCGCAGCCGAGGGGACGGCACTGCCGGGTACCCCCGAGGAGATCCCGATCGGCAGCGGCGAGGTCGTGTCGCAGGGCGAGGGCGTTGCCCTGCTCGGCTACGGCTACGGTGTCCAGGTCGCGATCGAGGCGGCCGAGCTGCTGTCGGCGCACGACCTGCGGCCGACCGTCGCCGACGCCCGTTTCGCCAAGCCGCTCGACGCCGAGCTGGTCGAGCGTCTCGCGGTGAGCCACGACCTGGTCGTGACGGTCGAGGAGAACGTGCTCCCCGGGGGCTTCGGGTCTGCCGTCCTCGAGCATCTGGAGGAAGCCTTCGCCGAGGATCCCGGTGAGCGCGCGCGGGTTCTGCGGATCGGCCTGCCGGACCGCTACGTCACCCACGGCAAGCCCGCCCTCCTGCGGTCCGAGGTCGGCCTCACCGGTGAGGCCGTCGCCGAGCGCGTCCTCGCCGCGACGCGGGCGCCCGAGCGGGTCCTCGGCTAGAGCGCGCCGGCGCGGTCGCCGGCGACCCTCAGGCAGAACTCGCGCAGGGCGCCGGTGAAGGCCGGGTCGGAGCTGCAGGCGCGGTCGGTGACTACGACGGTCGCGTCCGGGTGAGCCGCGCGGGCGTCGTCGAACCCCTCCTGGGTGCTCATCAGGCAATCCCGATGCCGGGCCAGGAGCAGGGGCGCGCCGAGCTCAGCCAGGTGAACTCGGTGAACTCCGGGACCAGGAGCAGGCGCGGGCGTTCGGGCACGCGAGGGACCATCCCTCACGGGCGCCCAGGGGACAGTGGAGGCCGGCGTCTAGTAGCGGGGAGGCCGCTCGACCACGCGCTCGCGCTCCGCGGGCTCCTCCACCACGCCGCGCCGACGTGCCCGCTCGGACCAGATCGCCTCCTGCAGGAAGGAGAGGATCAGCCCGGCGACGCCGGCGATCATCAGGATGAGGCCGACGGTGTCGACCTCGATGTCCTGGACGTTGAGATTCGTCGCGTAGCGGAGGATCGCGCCTACGGCGATCAGGAATATCGATGCTGCGATGGTCACGATGGGGCAACCTACCCGGCGGACCGGTCGCGGAAACGGGACCTGGACGGACGGATCAGATCGCCGAGTCCGACTGGAACCAGACGTACTGCTTCTGCACTCGCCGGTCCTTGGTCAGCCGCTTCGTGTAGAAGCGGGCGCAGTCCTTCTTCGTCCCCGGGATCGCGAACTTGACGACGAACGACTTGACGCCGTTCCGCAGCTTGCCGATGTCAAGCGGGGTGTTCTTCGGCAGCCGGAAGATGCCCTGCCGCTTGAAGTGATGCTCGACGCTGCCGAGCTTCAGCTTCTTGCCGTTCTTCAGCTTCGCCTTGTAGCTGACCGTCACGTCGGCGGGACGGCGCGTCTTGTAGCGCACGACGAGACGGACGACCGGCTTGGCGCGGAACACGAAGACACGCGCCCGGGCGACCCGCAGGCGGCAGTCGGCCGGGGTCCCGTCGTCCTCGTCGCATGCCGCGCCGATGCCGTCGTGGTCGTTGTCGACCTGCTCGGGGTTCGGAGTGGTCGGGCAGTTGTCCTCCGCGTCCGGCACCCCGTCCAGATCCTGGTCGGGGTCGGGGTCGGGGATGTTCCCGGCCGGCGAGAAGGTCGTGATCAGGGAACGGGTAGTGACGCCGCCGGCGGGCAGGCTGATGCTCCAGCTCAGTCCGGCCCCGTTGTCCTGTAGCTCCGTGCACTCGCACAGGTCGAGGAAGTTCCCGCCCAGGGAGATGTCATCCCAGACCTCGCTGTAGTTCCGCTCCTCGTAGTGGCTGTCGGGACTCTGGGGAACGAACCCGAGGATCCGCCCGGCGGGGCTGTTGTTCGGGTTCTCCGAGCAGTAGATCCCCTTGCCGGCGGGATCGTGGAAGCCGTAGCCGTTGTCGGTGTTCTGCAGGTAGCAGTCGCCGGCGTGGTAGAGGACGCCGCTCCGGGCACCGTTCGAGCGGTTCCTGATCGTGATTCGCGTCCGGTAGAACTGCCGGCCCGTCACGTAGGTGTCCGTCTGCGTGATCTCGAGGCCAGTGGTACCGAGGCGTACGACCGTGACCACCCGGAAGGGATTCGCCTCGCTGCCGTTGCCGGTGGGACCGGTCTGGCTCACGGGCACGTATCCGCCGGGGCTGTTGCCGGCGGGAACGGTGGTGGGGCCGAACTCCTGGCCGCCCGTGACCTTGAAGAACGTGCCGCAGGCGCCCGGGTCCGACTGATCCGACGGGAAGAAGGAGAAGTCTGCGTCCCCCTGGTACTTCACCTGGCAGGCCAGGTCGTCGTTCAGGTAGATCTGCTGAATCGGACCCGACGAGCTGATGACCTTCTGCGCCGCCACTGCGCCCGAGGGCGCGAGCATGGCCGCCACGAGCAGGGCCGACGCGAGGGCGGTTCCCCGGGCGATTCGCAGCAGTGCCGCGCTGGGACGCGAACGGTTCAAGTTGATTCCTCCCTATCCGTGGCCGGCCGGAGCGCCGA
>DATFPK010000122.1:0-1720 GCA_035264885.1 Solirubrobacterales bacterium | reverse complement strand
GCTAGGCCATCATGGAAGGGCGCCTTCCTCCGGACGACGACGAGCTGTTCGAGTGGACGGACTCGCCGGCACGTCCGCCGCGGGAGGAGGGGACCGGAGAACGCGAACCCACCACCGGTGAGAGACGGCGCCGGCGCTCCGACACGGAGGAGCGGCGGCGGATTAGGCCCGGTACGGGCGAGCGGCGCGCGATTCGCGGAGACACCGGCGAGTTCGAGCGCAGCGGCCGCAAGCCGCCGCCGGGACGGCGCGCACGCCGCCGCGACCTCCCGGCGCGCGTCCGCCGGCGACAGGATGCGATCGTCGGCGTCCTCGCGCTCGCGGTCCTGATCGGGCTGATCGTCCTGGTCACGGGGGGCGGAGGCGGAGGCAATCCACCGACCATCGGCCTGAAGCGGCTGCTCGGCCAGACGATCGTCGCCAAGCTCGGCAAGGGAGCCGACCAGGACCTGCTGCGGCGAATCCGCCAGGGTCAGGTCGGCGGCCTGATCGCCTTCCCCTCGAACGCTCAGAGCCTGCGGGCAGACGTCCAGGCCGCCCAGGCCGCGGCGAAGCGGGGCGGCAACCCGCCGCTGCTCGTGCTGATCGACCAGGAGGGCGGGGACGTGAAGCGGCTGCCGGAGGGCCCGCCCGATCGCTCGCCCCAGCAGCTGGCCGCGGCCGGGGACGAGGACGCATCGAAGGACGAGGGACAGAAGACCGGCTCCTACCTCAAGGGGCTCGGCGTGAACGTCGACCTCGCGCCGGTCCTCGACGTCTCGCAGCCGAACACCGACCGCTCGATCGCGAGCCGGACGTTTGGGAGCAATCCGGACGTGGTCTCCACGGTTGGGGTCGCGTTCGCGCAGGGGCTCCAGGACGGCGGGGTGATCGCCACTCCCAAGCACTTCCCAGGGCTCGGGCGGGCCACGGCGACGACCGACGAGCGCCCAGTGAGCGTCACCGGCACCGCCGAGGACCTGGAGTCCGACCTCGGACCCTTCCAGGCGGCGGTGGACGCCGGGGCCGACATGGTGATGGTCTCGACCGCCAGCTACCCGGGACTGACGCCCTCCTCGAAGGACCCCGCCTCCTTCTCGCCATCGATCGTCAACGGCATCCTGCGGGACCGCTTCGGCTTCAACGGGGTCGTGATCACCGATGATCTCGAGTCCCCCGGCGTTCAGGGCTCAACGGGGGCGATCGCCGCCCAGGCCCTGCGCGCGGGCGACGACCTGCTGCTCTACGCCAGGAACCCGACGGGTTCCGATCAGGCCTTCAAGGCGCTCGTCCGCCAGGTGAAGCAGGGTCAACTCGGCCGCGCGCTGGTCGCGGACGCGTACGAGCGAATCACATCCCTGAAGGGGAACCTCCCATAGGTTCCCCGCAGTCGATGCAGCCAAAGGAGGACGATGAACGAGCGATTCACACCTGACGACACGCGTGATGCGCTGCGCGAGTTCGGCGGGCTGCTGATCGGGCTCGCCGCCGCGATGGTCTACATCAGGAAGGGCCCGTTTCTCGCCGGCAACCCCGAGCAGTGGGCCGACTTCCCGATGTTTCTCGTGCTGGCCGTTCCCGCCGTCTACCTGTACGGGGCGATCCTGACCAGGCCCCGGACCGGACGCCTGCGCCCCTGGCAGGCCGTGCACAGCGTGTTCGGGTTGATCCTCGGGCCCATCGCGTTGCTCCAGTTCGTTGACATGCTCGGCGGCAACCCGAACGCCGAGCTCAACATCTT
>DATFPK010000121.1:0-27045 GCA_035264885.1 Solirubrobacterales bacterium | reverse complement strand
GACCGGCCACTCCACCGCCGGCCAGGCGGCGGCGCTGGCGCGGGAAGCGGGCGTCGACATGCTCGCGCTCGTCCACATCTCCTCGCGCTACCACGTCGGAGCGGTCCTCGAGGAGGCGCGGGCCGAGTTCGATCGCGCCTTCGCCCCGCGGGACTTCGACCAGGTCGAGGTCCCCTTCCCGGAGCGGGGCGAGCCGCGGCTCGTCGAGAACGGGGCCCGGGAGCAACGCGAGCCGACCGGCGCCTGACCCGCGTCGCTGCGGCTGGCGCCGCACCCCCTGATACGCTCATCGCGTCGGTTCCTTTAACCCGGTCCCGAGAGGCCAGGAAGGGGCGAGTGTGAGCGAGACGGTCGTGCTCGAGCGCGACGACCTGCGGCGGACGCTGAGGCGGATCGCCCACGAGATAGCCGAGAAGAATCCGGGCCCGGAGGGGCTGGCGATCGTCGGCATCCACACCCGCGGCGCCTTCCTCGCCCGCCGCTTACATGCGCTGGTCGGGGAGCTGACCGGCAATGACGTCCCGCTGGGAGACATCGACATCTCCTTCTATCGCGACGACATCGGCGGCCGGGAGCCGAACGGGCAGCCGGTCGTCCATGCCTCGCACCTCGACTTCGACCTATCGGGGCGCACCGTCGTCCTGGTCGACGATGTCCTTTTCACGGGCCGCACGGTGCGAGCGGGCATCGACGCACTCTTCGACTACGGCCGGCCCGCCCGGGTCCAGCTCGCTGTCCTCTGCGACCGCGGGCACCGCGAGCTGCCGATCCGGCCCGATTACGTCGGCAAGAACCTGCCGACCTCGCGGACCGAGCGGGTGTACGTGCGGCTGGAGGAATCCGACGAGGTGGACGAGGTCACGATCAGCGAGCCCGAGGGCGAGCGCGCCGGCGCCGCCGCCGGCGAAAGGGGCGAGGAATGAGGCACCTGCTGACTATCGACGGCCTCGCGCGCCGCGACATCGAGGCGATCCTGCAGCGGGCCGAGAGCTTCGCCGAGGTCGGACGCCGCGACATCAAGAAGGTGCCGACCCTGCGCGGCCGGACGGTGGTCAGCGTCTTCTACGAGTCGAGCACCCGGACGAGCTCCTCGTTCGAGCTCGCCGCCAAGCGCCTCTCGGCCGACCTCGTCTCGATCAAGGCCGCGGGCTCCGCGGTCGACAAGGGCGAGTCGCTAAAGGACACCATCGCGACCCTGTCGGCCTACGACCCGGCGGTGATCGTGATCCGCCACCCCTACGCGGGCGCCGCGCAGCTCGTCGCCAGCTGGACCGAGGCCGCCGTCGTCAACGCCGGCGACGGCAAGCATGAGCATCCGAGCCAGGCGCTGCTCGACGTCTTCACCCTGCGACGCCGGCTCGGCGAGCTCGACGGCAAGCGGATCTGGATCGTCGGCGACGTCCTGCACAGCCGCGTCGCCCGGTCGAACCTGATCGCCTTCCAGCGGATGGGCGCCTCGGTCACCGTCTGCGGCCCGCCGACCCTGATCCCACGGGGGATCGAGGCGCTCGGCTGCGAGGTCGCCTACACGCTCGACCGGCTCGAGGAGGCCGACGTCGTCTACGCGCTGCGGATGCAGAAGGAGCGGATGAAAGAGACCTTCGTGCCCTCGATTCGCGAGTACGCCGCGCACTACCAGATCGACTCACGCCGTCTGGCCCCCCGCCAGCTCTTGATGCACCCGGGCCCGGTCAACCGGGGCGTCGAGCTCTCGGGCGAAGTGATCGACTCGCCGCAGTCGCTGATCGCCGAGCAGGTGGAGTCAGGACTCGTCGTCCGGATGGCGATCCTCTACGAGCTGCTCGCCGGCGGTGACCGGCCGACCGAGGTCCGCGAGGGCGAGCCGGCCGGCGAGGCGACGCCGATGGGGCAGCCGGCGTGAGCTCCCCGGCGGGCATCCTGTCGGCGCGCGGCGGCGAGCCCGCCGACGTCCTCCTGCGCCAGGCGATGGTCCTCGACCCGGCCGCCGGGATCGACGGTCCCCACGACCTGGTGATCCGCGGAGGCCGGATCGCCGAGCTCGCGGAGCCCGGCGTCGCCGACGCCGGGGATCTCGAGGTGGTCGACGCCGAAGGTCTGCATGCCTTCCCGGCCTTCTTCGACTCGCACGTCCACCTTCGGACTCCCGGCCGCGAGGACGAGGAAGACGTCGAGACCGGCACCCGCGCCGCGGCCGCCGGGGGGTTCTGCGGGATCCTCGCCATGGCCAACACCGAGCCGACGGTCTCGACGGCCGCCGACATCGAGGCCCTGCGCGAGCGAGCATCCCGCGAGGCCTCGGTCCCCGTCGGCTTCCTGGCGACGGTCACCCGCGGCATGCGGGGCGAGGAGCTGACCGAGATGGCGGAGCTGCGTGAGGCCGGCGCGGCCGGCTTCTCCGACGACGGCCTGCCGCTGCGCAGCGCCCGGGTCCTGCGGCGCGCGCTTCAGTACCAGCGGCTCTGCGGCGGCGTGATCGCGCTCCACGAGGAGGACCCGGACCTCTCCGGCGACGGCGTCATGCACGAGGGTCCCGTTTCCGCCGCGCTCGGCCTCTCTGGCATCCCGGCGGTCTCGGAGTCGACGATGATCGCCCGCGACGCGGCGCTGGCCGGCTACGAGGGCGGCCGGATCCACGTCCAGCACCTCTCGGCGCGCCAGTCGGTCGAAGCGGTGCGGACGGCGAAGGCCGCCGGCGCCGAGCTCACCTGTGAGGTCACCCCGCACCACCTGTGCCTCACCGACGAGGCGGTTCGCACTCTCGACGCACGTCGCTTCAAGATGAACCCTCCGCTGCGCTCCGAGGACGACCGCCAGGCGCTCCTCGACGGTCTCCGCGACGGCACGATCGACTGCATCGCCACCGACCACGCGCCCCATTCGGCCGACGAGAAGGAGGTCCCGTTCGAGCAGGCGGCAATGGGCGTGACCGGACTGGAGACCGCGTTCCCGGCGATCTACACCGAACTGGTCGAGCCGGGCATCCTCGCGCTCTCCCTCGTGATCGAGCGGCTCGGAGCGGGCGGGCGCCCGTTCGGCATCGACCCGGCGACGCTCGCCCCCGGCAGCTTCGCGAACGTCGCGCTCTGCGACCTGAGCGGCGACTGGACGGTCGGCGACGACGGCTACGAGAGCCGCTCGACCAACTCCTGGTGCGCCGGGCGGACCCTCAAGGGCCGGGTCCAGATGACCCTGGCCGCCGGGACGGTCGCCTACCGCCAGCGCAGCTTCGCCCTCGGGGTCGCAGGGTGAGCGCCCCGAAGCTCGACCGCGACCGGGCCGCCCTGGTGGTCGTCGACGTCCAGGAGGGTTTTCGCAAGGCCGTGCCGGGCTTCGGCGACGTCGCCGGCGCCGCCGCGACGCTCGTCCGCGGCGCGGGGAAGATGGAGATCCCGGTGGTCGTCACCGAGCAGTACCCGCAGGGGCTGGGGGCGACCGTGCCCGAAGTCGCCGAGCATCTTCCCGAGGGCACCGAGCCGGTCGACAAGGTGCGCTTCTCTGCCGCCGAGGCCGACGGCTTCGACCTGGCCGGACGCGACCAGGCGGTCGTCTGCGGTATCGAGAGCCACGTCTGCGTCAACCAGACGGTCATGGACCTCCTCGACGAGGGCGTCGAGGTACACGTAGCCGCCGACGCGGTGGCGTCTCGTACGGCGGCGAACCGGGATCTCGGCCTCCACAAGGCCGACCGCGCGGGCGCCGTCCTGACCAGCGTCGAGACCGCGCTCTTCGAGCTGCTCGGCGGCTCCGACGCCCCGGAGTTCAAGCAAGTGCAGGCGCTGGTCAAGTGACGAGTCGCCAGTCGCCAGTCGCCAGTCGCCGGGACTCGACGTCCGGGTACATCCTGCTCGAGGATGGGGCGCGATTCGACGGCAACCTGTGCGGCGCGCCGGGCGCCGCGACCGGCGAAGTTGTCTTCAACACTTCGATGACCGGCTATCAGGAGGCCCTCACCGATCCCTCCTACGCCGGCCAGATCGTCACCTTCACCTACCCGCTGATCGGCAACTACGGCGTCTCGGCCGAGGCGATGGAATCCGACCGGGTCCACGCCCGGGGGGTCGTGATGCGGGACGCCCACAACGGCGAAGACGCCGCCTCCTCGGAGCGGGGCTGGCTCGACTGGTTGGCCGACTGCGGCGTGCCGGCGATCACCGGCGTCGACACCCGCGCACTGGTCCGCCACATCCGCGACCGGGGCGCGATGCGGGGTGGCCTCTTCGCCGGCGAGACGACCGAGGCGGAGGCGCGGGAACGGGTCGCGGCCGAACCGCCGATGAGCGGTGCCGACCTCGCCGGGACCGTCACTCCCCGGGAGCCGATCCGCTTCGAGGGGGACGGCCCCCACGTGGTCGGGATCGACACCGGGATCAAGCACTCGATCATCCGCCAGCTCCGGGAGCGCGGCTGCCGCCTGACGCTGATGCCCTGCACGACCGCGGCGGAGGACGTCCTCGCCGCGGAGCCGGACCTGGTGTTCCTGGCCAACGGCCCCGGGGACCCCGCGGCCCTCGACGGCGTCGTCGAGACCGTCCGAGGCGTGGTCGGGAAGGCCCCCGTGTTCGGGATCTGCCTCGGCCATCAGCTCCTCTGCCGGGCGGTCGGCCTCGAGACGTTCAAGCTCCCGTTCGGCCACCGCGGCGCGAACCACCCGGTCAAGGACCTGGCCACGGGCCGGATCGACATCACGTCCCAGAACCACGGCTTCGCGGTCCATGGGCCAGGTGGAGAGCCGACGATCGAGGCCGACGAGCCCGTGCGCTGGGAGACCGATTTCGGCGCCGCCGAGCTCTCCCACCTGAACCTGTACGACCGGACCGTCGAAGGCCTCGTCCTCCGGGACGTGCCCGGCGCCACCGTCCAGTACCACCCCGAGGCGGGCCCCGGTCCCCACGACGCGCGCTACCTCTTCGACCGCTTCCTGGAGATGGCCGCTTGATCTGGCCGCCGCCGGACCAGCCGCTCGAGGGCTCGATCGTCCGGCTCGAGCCGATCTCCAAGCGCCACGCCCGCGGTCTCACCGGGGCCGCCTCGGAGACCGAGATCTGGGCCTGGATGGACCGGACCATCTCCGGCGGCAAGGCTCACTTCCGCGGCTGGCTGGAGGACCGGCTCGAGGGCCGTCACGCGGGGGAGGAATGGGGCTACGCGATCCTGCGCCGCGGCTCGGTCGTCGGGTCCACCTCGTTCCTGCACCCGAGGCCCGACCACGACGGCGTCGAGATCGGCTGGACCTGGCTTCACCCGACCGCCTGGCGGACCGGGGCCAACGTCGAAGCGAAGCTGCTGATGCTCGGCCAGGCCTTCGAGACGCTCGGCTGCATCCGGGTGGAGTTCAAGACCGACGCCAGGAACAAGCGGTCCCGCAATGCGCTCTCGGCACTTCCCGCCAACTTCGAGGGCATCCAGCGCAAGCACATGCGGATCCCCGGTCTCGGGGTGCGGGACAGCGCGATCTTCTCGATCGTCGATGACGACTGGCCGCAGGTGCGGGCGAACCTCGCGAGGCGGCTCGCCGCCGGGGACCGGGAGCACGCCCTTGCCTAGGCGCGACGACATCGAGAAGATCCTCCTGATCGGATCGGGACCGGTGGTGATCGGCCAGGCCGCCGAGTTCGACTACTCGGGCGTTCAGGCCTGCAAGGTGCTGCTCGAGGAGGGCTACGAAGTCATCCTCGTCAACTCCAACCCCGCGACGATCATGACCGACCCGGAGTTCGCGACGGCCACCTACGTGGAGCCGCTGCTGCCCGGCCCGCTCACGCGGATCATCAAGAAGGAGCGCCCCGACGCGCTGCTGCCGACCCTCGGAGGGCAGACCGCGCTGAACCTCGCCATGGCCCTGAGCGAGGACGGGACGCTCGAGCGCTACGGGGTCGAGCTGATCGGCGCCGATCAGGGCGCGATCAGGCGGGCCGAGGACCGCGAGGAGTTCCGCCGGACGATGACCAAGGCCGGCCTGCGCATCCCCTGGTCTCTGACGGTCCAGAGCCTGGCCGAGGCGGAGACGGCACTCGCCGACGGGCGGATCACCCTACCCGCGATCGTCCGTCCGGCGTTCACGCTCGGAGGCCAGGGCGGCGGCGTGGGGGAGACCGACACCGAGCTCCGCCAGGTCGTCTCCGAGGGCCTTGCGGCCAGTCCGATCAACCAGGTGCTCGTCGAGGAGTCGGTGATCGGCTGGGGCGAGTTCGAGCTCGAGGTCATGCGCGACCGCAACGACAACGTCGTGATCATCTGCTCGATCGAGAACGTCGACCCGATGGGTGTCCACACGGGCGACTCGGTGACCGTGGCGCCGGCGCAGACCCTCACCGACCGGCTCTACCAGGACCTCCGCGACCAGGCGATCAAGGTGATCCGGGCGGTCGGGGTCGAGACCGGCGGCTCCAACGTCCAGTTCGCGGTCGACCCCGACAGCGGCGACATCGCCGTGATCGAGATGAACCCACGGGTCTCGCGCTCGTCGGCGCTGGCTTCGAAGGCGACAGGGTTCCCGATCGCGAAGATGGCGGCAAAGCTTGCGGTCGGCTACGCCCTTGAGGAGATCCCGAACGACATCACCCGGGCGACGCCCGCCTCGTTCGAGCCGACGATCGACTACGTCGTCACGAAGATCCCGCGCTTCGCCTTCGAGAAGTTCCCCGGCGCCGAGGGCCGGCTCTCGACCCACATGCAGAGCGTCGGCGAGGTGATGTCGATCGGCCGGACCTTCCGCGAGTCCTTCGCAAAGGCCCTGCGGTCGCGCGAGCTCGACTCCGAGCCGGACCTGCCGGCGGAGGACGACGACCTGCTGGCCCGGCTCGAGGTCCCGCGCGCGGAGCGCTTTGACCTGGTGCTCGAGGCGTTCCGCCGCGGGCTGGAAGTCGAGACGGTCCACGAGCGCTGCCTCGTCGATCCGTGGTTCCTGCGCGAGCTGCGGACGCTGGCGCTCGAGGGCGACGGGACCGAAGGACTCGCCCGCGGCTACAAGTCGGTGGACACCTGCGCCGCCGAGTTCGAGGCCGCGACGCCCTACTTCTACTCCGCCCACGAGCGACCGGGGCCTGACGGCCGGGCGGTCTCCGAGATCGACCGCGGCGACGGGGACTCGGTCGTCATCCTGGGCGCCGGGCCGAACCGGATCGGCCAGGGGATCGAGTTCGACTACTGCTGTGTCCACGCGGCGATGACCGCGCGGGAACTGGGGCGCGACGCGGTGATGGTCAACTGCAACCCCGAGACGGTCTCCACCGACTACGACACGTCCGATCGCCTCTACTTCGAGCCGCTGACCCGCGAGGACGTGCTCGCGGTCTGCGAGCAGGAGAACCCGGAGGGCGTGATCGTCCAGTTCGGCGGCCAGACCCCCCTGAAGCTGGCCCGGGCGCTGGGGGAGGCCGGGATCCCGCTCCTGGGCACCCCGGTGGACGCGATCGACCTGGCCGAGGACCGGGGCCGGTTCGGCGCCCTCCTGCGCCGCCTCGGCGTCCGGCACCCGCCCTACGGGACCGCCTTCTCGGCCGAGGAGGCGGCGGTGATCTCCGAGCAGGTCGGCTTCCCGCTGCTGGTCCGGCCCTCCTACGTGCTCGGCGGGCGGGCGATGGAGATCTGCTATTCGACCGATGACCTCGCCGCCTACCTCGAGGCAAACGTCAAGGCCGACCAGGAGCATCCGCTCCTCCTCGACCGGTTCCTCGAGAACGCGATCGAGGTCGACGTGGACGCGCTCGCCGACGGCGAGGAGGTGTACGTCGCGGGGATCATGCAACACGTCGAGGAGGCCGGCGTCCACTCCGGGGACTCCGCCTGCGTCCTCCCTCCGATGAGCCTCGGGGAGGAGATGCTCGAGGAGATCAGGGCGACGACGCGGCGAATCGCGCTCGAGCTCGGCGTCATCGGGCTGATCAACATCCAGTATGGGGTCGCCGGTGGGCAGCTGAACGTGATCGAGGCGAATCCACGCGCCTCGCGCACCGTGCCGTTCGTCTCGAAGGCGACCGGTGTCCCCCTCGCCAAGATCGCCTGCCGGCTGATGCTGGGCGAGGGTGTGGACGAACAGGGGCTCGGCGAGGCCCCACTCGACCACGTCAGCGTCAAGGAGGCGGTGCTGCCCTTCTCGCGCTTCGCCGGCGCCGACTCTGTGCTCGGCCCCGAGATGAAGAGCACCGGCGAGGTGATGGGGATCGCCCCGGACTTCCCGACCGCCTTCGGCAAGGCCCAGGCGGCGGCCGGTGCCTCCCTGCCCGCGGAGGGGTCCGTCTTCATCACCGTCACCGACACCGACAAACCTGCCGCCACCCAGATCGCCGCACGGTTTCACGACCTCGGCTTTCAGGTGATCGCCACCGGCGGCACCGCCCAGGCGATCTCGGCGATGGGCATCCCGGTGTCCCGGATCAACAAGATCGCCGAGGGGTCGCCGAACGTCGTCGACCTGATCAGGGAAAGGCGCTGCGACCTCGTGATCAACACCCCCACCGGGTCCGGGGCGCGGGCCGACGGCTACGAGATCCGCTCCGCCGCAGTCCGCCAGGGCATTCCCTGCATCACGACGATGACCGGTGCCTCGGCCGCGGTCAGGGCGATCTCGGCGCAGGCCCGGGGCGAAGCCGAAGTGCGCTGCCTGCAGGAGCTACACGCGCGCCCGTCGCCCGTCGCCGGTCGCCAGTCGCCGGAGGGGTGACGGGTGACGGGCTCGGTCTCTGGGGCTCTTCGGCCGGTTGCTCCGTTCGGCCGCCGGCTCGCCGAGGTCACCGCGAACCGGGCCAGTGGCGGCTATCGCGTGTTTTCCGCCCTCGACACCGGCGGGCCGTCCCCGGCCGCCGGGCAGTTCTACATGCTCGCCGCCGAGGAGCGGTGGGAAGAGCGCGGGCAACGGCCCTTTCTGCCCCGTGCCTTCTCGGTCGCGGGCGCTGAGCGTCAGGGCGGCGGCATCCGGCTCGACTTCCTCGTTGAGGGCGTCGGCCCCGGCACCGAGCGGCTCTGCGCGCTGCGACCCGGCGAGCGCCTCTGGCTGAACGGGCCGCTCGGCCGCCCCTTCTCGCGCCCGCGCGACCTCAGCCCCCAGGCCGCCGGCGCCGTCCTCGTCGGCGGCGGCATCGGGATCGCGCCGCTCGCCATCCTGCGCCGCGAGCTCAGCGGCCGCGGGTTCCCGACCCGCGTCCTGCTCGGCTTCCGCGACCGCGAGCACTCGGGCGGCGTCGGCGACCTCTTCACCTGCGAGGAGGTGCGGCTGGCCAGCGAGGACGGACACGCGGGCCACAAGGGCTACGTCACCGACCTCCTCGGAGTGCTGCTCGAGGGCGACGATCCCGGTTCGGGCGCGGTCTACGCCTGCGGGCCCCCCGGGATGCTGGAGGCGGTTCGGGTGATGTGCGGGGAGCGCGGTGTCGCCTGCGAACTGGCGATGGAGTCGCCGATGGCCTGCGGCTTCGGCGCCTGCTTCGGCTGCGCGGTGCCGCTCGCGTCGGGGGGCTACATGCGCCTCTGCGTGGAGGGGCCGGTGGTGCGGGGCGCCGAGATCGAGACGGCGTTGGTCGCGGGTGCGGGGCACCGGTGAAGCCGCCGGTCGCCGGGCGCCGGGCGCCGGGCGGTGCTCCATGAGTCCCGATCTCCGCGTGAGCTTCTGTGGGATCGAGCTCGAGCACCCGGTCGTCAACGCTTCGGGGTGCTTCGATGCGATCGCCGCACGGCGGGCTTTCGGGGACTCCTTGGTCGATCGGTTCCCGTTCGCCGCCTTCGTCTCGAAGACGATCACGCCCGAGCCCAGAGCCGGCAACGCCCCGCCACGCCTGTTCGAGGCCCCCGCCGGGATGATCAACTCGATCGGCCTGCCCAACAAGGGCCTGGCCGGGTTCCTCGAGCGCGACCTCCCCCAGCTCGGCTTCCTCCCGGTGCCCCTGATCGTCTCGGTCATGGCAACCAGCCGGGAGGACTTCGCCGCAGTGGTCGACGCCGTATCCCGACGCCCGGAGGTGGCCGGTCTGGAGCTCAACGTCTCCTGTCCCAACGTCCACTCGGGGCTGATCGTCGGGGAGCAGCCGGCGGAGACGGCGGCGCTGCTCGAGGCCCTCCGCCCCCTCACGGAGAAGCCCTTGATCGTGAAGCTGACGCCGAACGTGGCCGACCCGGTGGCGGTGGCGGCGGCCGCCGAGGCCGGCGGCGCCGACGCCGTTTCCCTGATCAACACCCTGAAGGCGACGGCGATCGACCCGGCCACCCTCCGCCCCTGGCTCGGCGCCGGCCGGGGTGGACTGTCGGGGCCGGCGATCCGGGCGGTCGCCCTGGAGCAGGTGCGCTCGGTGGCGGCCGCGGTCCATATTCCGGTGGTCGGAATGGGCGGGATCACGAGCGGCGCCGACGCGCTCGCTTTCATCGCGGCCGGCGCGACCCTGGTCGCGGTCGGGACCGAGTCGTTTCGCGATCCGGCGGCCGGCATCCGGATCCGGGACGAGCTCGGGACTGCGTTTGGGTTGACCGCAGCGGCCGGTCCGGGCGAGCTCCGCGGGGCTGCGGCGGCGGCCCCGGCGAACCGCTGAGGGGCGGCCTGCGGGCGCCGACTCGCCCCGTCGCCGAACCCGAATCTCTACCTCGACTGGAGGTCCAGATGAATTTGGCGGAAAAACCCGCATCTGCCCTTGCGCGTGCCTGACCCGTGGTTATACTCGCGCCGCGAATGCCTGCCCCGGTCAAGACGTCCGCAGCCGCACCAGAGCGATCGCTTGACCAAAGAATGGAGGCGCTGCGCCGTGCCAACGACATCCGGTCGGCGCGCGCCACGCTGAAGAAGGACCTCAAGGCCGGCAAGGCCACCATCCAGGGGCTCCTCCTCGACCCGCCCGAGTACGTCCAGACCGCGAAGGTCTTCGACATGCTCCTCGCGGTGCCTAAGTACGGCCGGGTCAAGACCAACCGGATCCTCAACCAGTGCAGGATCTCCCCGTCGAAGACGATCGGCGGGCTCTCCGAGCGCCAGCGGGCCGAGCTGGTCGCCCTCCTGCGCCGCTAGTCACCCACCCGACCGCCCGGCAGTTCAGTATCCGCTCCCGTGAGCAAGGTCTTCGTGATCACGGGGCCCTCGGGCGTCGGCAAGGGGACGCTGATCTCCGAGACCCTGCGCCGTCTCCCGGATCTCGAGCTGTCCGTCTCGGCGACGACCCGCGAGCCTCGAGAAGGCGAGGTCGAGGGCCGCGACTACCACTTCCTCTCCCGCGAGGAGTTCGACCGGCAGGTCGAGGGGAAGGACTTTCTCGAGTTCGCCACCTACAGCGAGAATCGCTACGGCACCCTGCGCTCCGAGGTCGAACGGCGGCTGCAGGCGGGACGCTCTGTGCTGCTCGAGATCGAGGTCCAGGGCGCGCGCCAGGTCCGCGCCGCGATGCCGGAGTCGATCCAGGTCTTCATCGCGCCGCCCGAACCTGCCGCCCTGCGTCGCCGGCTCGAGGAGCGCGGCACCGACAGCCCCGAAGCGATCGACGCCCGTTTGGCCGTCGCCGCCCAGGAGCTCGCCGCGCAGGACGAATTCGACCACCGCGTCGTCAACGACGACCTCGCCACCGCCGCGGACGAGCTGGAGCGAATCATCCGCACCGAGCTCGAGGCCTGACCACCCGGCCGCGTGCCGCTACACTCGCGCCGGTGATCAAGCCACGCGTCGACAGGCTCCTGAGCCACACCGACTCGCATTACGCCGCGGTTGTCGTGGCGGCGAAGCGGGCCCGTCAGATCAACAGCTACTACCACAACCTCGGCGAGGGCAACTTCGGCGAGTACCCGCCGCCGATGGTCGACACCCGCAGCGGCAAGAACTACCTCTCGATCGCCCTCGAGGAGCTCGCCGAGGGCAAGCTGAAGTACGAGTACCGGGCCTGACCCGGTAGGCGCCGAGGCGCCAGGAGGAGGTCGATGGCACGCATCCTGCTCGGAGTGACCGGGGGGATCGCCGCCTACAAGGCGCTCGAGCTGGCGCGTCTCGCGACCAAGGCGGGCCACGGCGTCAGGGTGCTGATGACCGACAGTGCCCAGCGGTTCGTCGGCGCCGCCTCGTTCGAGGGGATCGTCGGTGCGCCGGTGCTCGTCTCCGAGTTCGAGCGCGACCCCCTGCGCGGCACCTTCCCCGGTGACGAGCGGCCCGACCACGACCCGATCGGCCACCTCGCCGTCGTCGCCAATGCCGACGCCTACCTGATTGCGCCGGCGTCGGCGAACACGATCGCCAAGCTCGCCGCTGGGATCGCCGACTCGATGGTGACCACGTCGTTCCTGGCCTGTTCGGCGCCGCGGCTGGTGGCGCCGGCGATGAACGGGAGGATGTACGAGGACGAGGCGACCCAGGCCAATCTGGAGACGCTGCGAAACCGCGGTGTCAGGGTGATCGAGCCGGTCGACGGAGCGCTGGCCTCGCGGGGCGAGTTCGGCCGCGGAAGGCTGCGTGAGCCCGAGGAGCTGCTGGCCCAGCTCGAGGCAGTGGTCCCCGCCGGAGACCGGCAATGGGATGGTCTCCGGGTTTTGGTGACCGCCGGCGGAACCCGGGAGCCGATCGACGCGGTCCGCTTCGTCGGCAACCGCTCGAGCGGCCGGATGGGGCTGGCCCTCGCGGGCGCGGCGGCGCGACGCGGCGCCGACGTGACGCTGATCGCCGCCAACGTCGGCCTGGCGAGCCCACCGGGGGTCCGTCGGGTCGACGTCCGGACGGCGGCGGAGCTGGCGACCGCGGCGCGCGAGGAGTTCCCCGCCGCGCACGTCCTGCTGATGGCCGCGGCGCCGGCCGACTTCCGGCCGGAGTCGGTCGCGGAGGGGAAGCTGACACGCGGGGGGGAGGGGCTCGAGCTGCGCCTGACGCCCACCGAGGACATCCTCGCCGGTCTCGCGTCGGAGCGCGGCGACGGCCAGACCCTGGTCGGGTTCGCCGCCGAGCACGGCGGCGGGATCGAGCGGGCGCGCGAGAAACTGACCCGCAAGGGCGTCGACATGATCGTCCTGAACGACGTCTCCGACGCCCGGATCGGGTTCGAGTCCGATCGGAATTCGGTGACCCTCGTCACCGCCGCGGACGAGGAGTCGCTGCCAATCGACAGCAAGCCCGCGATCGCCGAGTCGATCCTCGAGCGGGTCGAGGGCCTACGGGCGGCTGCGGCAGCGCGCCTGCCGCGATCTACCTGATCGTCCCCCTACACTCAATCCCATGGCCGAGGAGTCCACGTACACGCTCTACAGGCGCGGCGTCGAGCTGCTCGAGGACGGCTCGTTCGAGGCTGCGACCGAGCCGCTCGCCGAGGCGGCGCGCCAGGCACCGGAGAAGTCGAGCGTCCGTGAGGCACTCGGCCGGGCCTACTTCCGCAACCTCCAGTTCGAGGAGGCCGCAGCCGAGTTCGAGGCGGTCCTGGAGACCCACCCGGTCGACGACTACGCGCACTTCTGCCTCGGCCGGGCGCTCAGCCTGACCGGTCAGACCGAGCGGGCCCGCCACCACCTCGCGCTTGCCTCGAGCCTGCGGCCCGAGCGCCGCGACTACCGCAAGTACCGCGACCAGCTCGCTCGCCGCGCCGCTTGAGAGCGCTCGTCCAGCGGGTGACGCGAGCCTCCGTCGCCCTCGACGACGACCTCGTTTCGCAGATCGGCCCTGGGATGCTGGTCCTGCTGGGGGTCGGGGAGGGCGACGGAGAGGAGGAGGCCGAGCGCTTGGCCGGCAAGCTGGCGCGGCTGCGGATCTTCGATGACGCCGAGGGCCGGATGAACGAGCCGCTCGGCGACCGTGAAGCCCTTTGCGTCAGCCAGTTCACGCTGTACGCCGACACGTCGCGCGGCAACCGCCCCGGCTACACCGGCGCGGCCGGCCCTGACGCCGCCGAGCCGCTCTACGAGCTCCTGTGCGAGCTGCTCGGCGCGGAGCGGGGAGTATTCGGGGCGCGGATGGCCGTCGAGCTCGTCAACGACGGGCCCGTCACGCTCTTCCTCGAGGCCTGAAAAGGCGGCCTTCGCCTGCTTTGACCTGCTCGAAGCCGGGGCTATACTTGCCCCAAGCTTTTCCACGTCCCCGAACCGTGTCGAGAAGTGGGCCTGGCCCACTTTTTTTTCGGCCCGGAATCGGGTTCCACAGCACCATGATCGACCTACAACAAGACATCGAGAACCGACTCGGCCGGATGGAAGCCGGGGTCGAGCTGATCGCCCTCGAGCAGCCCGGCCCCGCCGCGCTGCGCATCTACATCGACCACCCCGATGGGGTGGACCTCGCCCTGTGCGAGCGGGTCACCGGAGAGCTCCGTGACCTCCTGGCCGAGTACACGCTCGAGGTCTCCTCGCCAGGCGCGGAGCGGCCGTTGACGAAGCCGGAGCACTACCAGCGGTTCCAGGGCCGCAGAGTGAGGGTCAGGACCGCCGAAGCGGTCGGCGGGCGCCGCAACTTCACCGGCAGGATCGCAGGCGTCGACGACAGCGGCGTCGAGGTCGAGCTGCCCGAGGGCGCCGTGACCATCCCGCACGAGCGGATCCGCCGCTCCAATCTCGTACCGGAGGTGAGCTAGCCGATGAGCAAGGAGATCGTCGAGGCGATCAGGGCCCTCGAACAGGAAAAGGGAATCGCGGCGGACAAGCTGATGGACGCGCTCGCCGACGCGCTCCTCTCCGCCTACAAGAAGACGCCCGGAGCCGCCAAGTACGCCCGGGTCGACCTCGATCACGAGACCGCCGACTTCCGTGTCTACGAGCTGATCCTGCCACCCGAGCTCGAGGAGAAGCTGCTCGAGCAGGCCGCCGAGGAGCAGGAGCGGACGATCGATCCCGAGACGGGCGAGCTTCGCGAGCCCGAGGATCCCGAGCTCGACCCCGAGATGCTGGCGCCCTACGAGGACCAGATCGAGAGCCGTGACGTCACCCCGGACGACTTCGGCCGGATCGCCGCCCAGACGGCCAAGCAGGTGATCCTCCAGAGGATCCGCGAGGCCGAGCGGATGATGATGTTCGACGAGTACCAGGACCGGGTCGGCGAGCTGGTCACTGGGATCATCCAGCAGTCCGACAAGCGCTACACCCTGGTCCAGCTCCGGGAGCGGGTCGAGGCGCTGCTGCCCAAGTCCGAGCAGGTCTACAACGAGCGCTACGACCACGGGATGCGGGTCAAGGCGGTGATCACCGACGTCTCGGACGCGAGCAAGGGCCCGAGCATCGTCGTCTCGCGCCGTAGCCCCGAGCTGATCAAGAGCCTGTTCGAGCTCGAGGTCCCCGAGATCGCCGACAAGCTGGTGGAGATCGTCGGTGTCGCCCGCGAGCCCGGCTACCGGTCCAAGATCGCCGTCATCTCCCATGCCGACGGCGTCGATCCGGTCGGCGCCTGTGTTGGCCCGCGCGGGTCACGCGTGCGCATGGTCGTCTCCGAGCTGCGGGGCGAGAAGATCGACATCATCCCCCACAACGACGAGCCCGCCCGGTTCGTGGCCAAGGCGCTCTCGCCGGCCCGGGTCCGCGAGGTCCTGGTCGACGATGAGGACAAGCAGGCGACCGTGATCGTCCCCGACGACCAGCTCTCGCTGGCGATCGGCCGCGACGGCCAGAACGCCCGCCTCGCGGCCCGGCTGACCGGTTGGCGCGTCGACATCAAGTCCGAGACCGAGTTCGCGCAGGAGGACAGCGACATCGAGTACGAGGGCGAGGAGGAGTTCGACGGGCGTTGCATGGCGGTCCTGTCGAACGGCCGCCGCTGCCCGAACGCGGCGGTGCCCGCGTCCACCTACTGCGGCTTGCCCCAGCACCAGGCGCTGGCCCGGTTCGAGACGAGCCACGTGGCCGTCCTCGTGCCGCTCTCCGACCAGGAGATCGAGACGCTCGCCGCCGCCGATGCCGACGAGTCGGCTGTCGCCGAGATCGTCGCCAGGGCAGAGGCTGGGTTCTCCGAGGGGTCCCAGGAGGGCGAGGAAGAGGCGGATGAGGCCGTCGAGGCGCCCGAGGAGATCCCTGAGCCCGCGGAGGAGGAGGCCGAGGGCGTCACCCAGCCCGATGAGACGCCGGCGGAGGGTGGCGATGCCGCCGCGGCGGCGCCCGCGGAGACACCGGTCGAGGAGGTCGAGCAGGTGGAGGACGAGGCGCTCGAGGAGGCTCCGGCCGAGGACGGCCAGGCCGAGGATGGCCAGCCCGCGGGGCCGACCGACGGCGCGGGTGAGCCCGAGCCGGCACCCGTCGCGTCCGATTCAGGCGAGGAGAACGAGTAGCAGCAGTGGCGAAGAAGCGGGTTCACGAGATCGCGAAGGAGCACGGAGTCAGCAGCAAGGACGTGCTGGCGGCGCTGGCCGCCGCCGGCATCGAGGCCAAGGCGGCTGCGTCGAGCGTCGAGGAGACAGACGCGCTGAAAGCGCTCTCCGCGGCGGGCGGGGGCGCCCCGTCCGCTACGGCGACGAAGCCCCCGGCCCCCACCGCTGACGGCAAGGCTGCGGCGGGCGACGGCAAGCCGGCTGCCGCGAAGGCGGCAGGCGCGGCGGCGCAGCGCCCCGCCCGTACCGACGGAGCCGGCGCCGCGGCCGGAGCCGGCGCCGCCAAGACCGGCTCGGGCAAGAAGCGGCGCCGCGTCGTGATCGACTCGCAGGCGGCGCGGCGGGACCAGATGGGCGGACCGCCCCCGCAGCGCCCGCCCCGGCGGCGCGGCGGCCGGCGCCGCCGGCCCCTGCTCGAGGAGCCGCCGCCCAAGCCGGTCGAGGTCGCCGAGCCGGAGGCCACCAAGGTCCCGTCGGGCGCAACCGTGCGCGAGGTCGCCGAGCTGCTCGGCCTGGGCAGCGCCGAGGTGATCAAGAAGCTGATGGAGATGGGTGAGATGGCGACGCTGACCCAGACCCTCACCGACGAGTCGATCCGGGCGATCGCCGGCGCGCACGACCGCAAGATCGAGATCGTCCACGCGGCCGACGAGGAGCCCGAGGCCCCCGCCTTCGACGACTCCGACGAGGAGCTCGAGGACCGCCCGCCGGTAGTCACGATCATGGGCCACGTCGACCACGGGAAGACGTCGCTGCTCGACGCCATCCGCGAGACCGAGGTCGTCGCCGGCGAGGCTGGGGGCATCACCCAGCACATCGGCGCCTACCAGGTGCACCACGGCGACAACACGATCACCTTCCTCGATACTCCTGGCCACGCCGCCTTCACCGCGATGCGCGCCCGCGGCGCCCGGGTCACCGACGTCGCCGTGATCGTCGTCGCCGCGGACGACGGCGTGATGCCGCAGACCAAGGAGGCGATCGACCACGCCCGCGCCGCCGACGTGCCGATCCTGATTGCGGTCAACAAGATCGACAAGGAGGGCGCGCAGCCCGACCGAGTGCGCAACGAGCTCGCCTCGGACGGCCTGACCCCCGAGGACTGGGGGGGCGAGACCGTCTACGTCGACGTCTCGGCGAAGACGAAGGAAGGTCTCGACAGCCTGCTCGACATGATCATCCTGGTCTCCGAGCTCGAGGAGCTCGGCGCCAACCCGAACACGGAGGCTTCGGGCAACGTGATCGAGTCCCAGCTCGACCCGGGCCGCGGCCCCGTCGTCAGCGTGCTCGTCCAGCGCGGGACGTTGCGGGTCGGTGACTCCGTCGTCGCCGGGCCGCAATGGGGCCGGGTGCGGGCCATGCACGACTTCATGGGCGACCGCGTGGAGGAGGCCGTGCCGGGCATGCCGGTCGAGGTGCTCGGGTTCGACGGCGTCGTCGAGGCCGGAGAGTTCGTCCAGGTGGTCGACAACGACCGCCGGGCGCGGGAGATGGCGCAGGAGCGCGCCAACCGGCTGAAGACCGAGGCGCTGGCCCGCCGCCAGGCCCGCAAGGTCACCCTCGAGGAGGTCTTCGCGCGGGCCCAGGAGGGCGACATCAAGGAGCTCAACATCGTCCTCAAGGCGGACGTCGCCGGCTCGCTGGGGGCGCTCCAGGACGAGATCGCGAAGGCTCCTCAGGAGCGCGTCACGATCAACATCATCCACGCGCAGACCGGAGGCATCAACGAATCCGACGTGATGCTGGCCGCCGCCTCGGACGCCGTGATCATCGGCTTCAACGTCCGGCCCCTCGCCGACGCCCGCCGAGCGGCCGAGCAGGAGGGCATCGACATCCGCACCTATTCGGTCATCTACAAGGTCACCGAGGAGCTGAGGGCCGCGATGGAGGGCATGCTCGAGGCGGTCGAGGTCGAGGAGACGATCGGCGAGGCCGAGGTCAAGGAGACCTTCCGCGCCTCCCGGGTCGGCAACATCGCCGGCTGCATCGTCAACGAGGGCCGCGTCACCCGCGACGCCAACATCCGCCTGATCCGCGACGGCACGGTTGTCTGGACCGGCCGGGTCGGCTCGCTGCGCCGCTTCAAGGACGACGTGCGCGAGGTCGATGCCGGCCAGGAGTGCGGCATCGTGCTCGAGGGCTACGGCGACGTCAAGGTCGGCGACATCCTCGAGGCGTTCGAGACGCGCCAGGTCGAGCAGACGCTGGAGTCGTGACCCTTTCCCGACGGCGGGTCCCATCGCGGCAGGGACCGGCCGCGGCGACGCCCCGCCGACGCTGAAAGCGAGATGAGCGCGTTCGTGTGCCTCGTTCAGCTGGGCCTCCACTACAACGACTCCGGGTCGTTGAAGTCAAAGCGCAAGGAGGTGACGTCGCTGAAGGCGCAGATCCGCCAGCGGTTCGGCGCCGCGGTTGCGGAAACGGGCGGCCACGGCACCTGGCAGAGGTCGGAGCTCCTCTGCGCGCTGGTCGGCGACGCGACGGTCGGCGACCGGGGGGCGGAGCTGGTTCGCTTCGCCGAGGGCCGCTGCCCCGAGGGGCTGTCGGCGCAGATCGACCTCCGCAGCATCGAGGACCTCGCCGGCTGAATGGGCTAGCCGGCCAACCGGACGGGTAGGAACCCAGCGCTATAGTCGCGCCGCGTGGCCACGGCTCGCATGCGGCGCATCAACGAAGTGCTGCGAGAGGTGCTCGGATCCGCCATCGCAAGCGACCTGAGCGACCCGCGCATCGGTTTCGTGACCGTGACATCGGTGGAGACAAGCCCAGATCTGCGCTCGGCGCGCGTCTACGTCAGCGTGCTCGGCTCCGAGGAGGAGCGCGAGGCGACATTGGCCGGCCTGCGGTCCTCCCACGGCGTCCTCCAGTCGCGGATCGCCGACGAGACGCGGATGAAGCGGACCCCGACCCTCAGCTTCCACTACGACGAGACGATCGAGCGCGGCGTGCGGATCTCGCGCCTGCTCGAGGACGAGCCGGAGCCGTGAGCGACGCCGCGACCGTCGCCGCGCTCGAGCAGGTCGCGTTCGAGCTGCGCAGCCGCGACCGTTTCCTGCTGACCACCCACGAGGGCCCCGATGGCGACGCTCTCGGCTCGCTGCTCGGAACCCATCACCTACTGCGCGCGCTCGGCAAGGACTCGGTGATGTTCCTCGCCGCCAAGGAGTTCCCGCTGCCGATCGAATACCGCTTCCTGCCGCTCGCCGAGGTCTTCCACGAACCGCCCGCCGACATGGCGGACCGCACGGTCGTCTTCCTCGATTGCGGCAACATCGATCGGATGCCGGTCGATTTCCTGACCGGCAACGGCAACTTCAAGATCAACATCGACCACCACCACGACAACACCCAGTTCGGGAACGTCAACCTGGTCGACACCGAGGCCTCCTGCACCGCGGAGATCGTCTACGACCTCGCCGGCCTCCTCGGGGTGGCGCTGACGCCGGAGATGGCCGCGGCGCTCTACGTCGGCCTGGTCACCGACACCGGCAAGTTCATGTACGAGAACACCGACGCCCGGACGCACCGGGTGGCGGCGGCGCTGATCGACGCCGGAGTCGACGTCGACGACATCTATCGACGGCTCTACGAGAACGTCCCGATCGAGAAGCTGCGCCTGATCTCGCGCGCCCTCGACGGCATCGAGCGCCACTGCGACGATCAGATCGTCGTCACGTCGATCACCGGGGAGGACTACCGGGTCACCGGGTCCAGCGAGGCGATGACCGAGGGCATCATCGACCTCCTGCGCTCGGTCGACGGCGCCAAGGTGGCGGCGGTGATCCGCGACCTCGGCCCGAGGGGGCGGACGGCGCGGAAGGTCAGTCTGCGCTCGACCGCCGGGGAGGTGGACGTCTCGGCGATCGCCCGGGGCAACGGGGGCGGCGGGCACGTCCGGGCCGCCGGATTCTCGACCGACCTCGCGAAGGACGAGATCGTCAGGCTCCTCTGCGCCGGGGTGGCCGAGCAGCTCGGCTGACGCGATGGGCGCGGAGGACGTCGCCGCCGTCCTGCTCTGCGACAAGCCGGCCGGGATCACCTCGCACGACCTCGTCGCGCGGGTTCGTCGCGAGCGCCGCGCCAAGACCGGCCACGCCGGCACCCTCGACCCCTTCGCCACCGGCCTGCTCGTCGTGCTGCTGGGCCGCGCTACGCGGCTCCAGCGCTACCTCCTCGGCTTGCCGAAGACGTACCTGGCGACCGCACGGCTCGGCTGGCGCTCCTCGACCGGCGACCCCGACGGGGACCTGACCGAGACCGGCCGGGTGCCGCAGGACCTGGAGCTGCCGACCGGGCGGATCCGCCAGCGGGTCCCGATGACCTCGGCGGTTAAGGTCGGCGGCGAGCGCCTCTACAAGCGCGCGCACCGCGGCGAGGACGTCGAGACACCCGAGCGCGAGGTCCTCGTCCACCGGGCCGAGCTGCTCGAGCGCAAGGGCGACCGCGCGACCTATGAGATCGAGTGCTCGTCCGGCACGTACGTTCGGACGCTGGTCGAGTCGCTCGGGGACGCGTATTGCGAGTCGCTGCGCCGGACGGCGGTCGGACCGCTGAAGGTGGAGGATGCGGGGATGGAGCTCACGCCGGGGCAAGCGCTTTCGTTCATGCCCGAGAGGAACCTGAACGACGAGGAGGCTGCGCGGGCCCGCAACGGCGTTGCGGTCGCCAGTCGCCAGTCGCCAGTCGCCGGACAGGTGGACGAGAGGGTGCGGTTGATGCATCAGGGGCGGTTGCTTGCTGTGGCCCGGCTGGACGGGGAGGAGCTGCGGCCCGAGGTGGTGCTGGGGTGAGCATCCGGGTCACCCCGCTACCCGAGGCCGAGCCGCGCCCGCGGCGGGTCGCGATCGGGACGTTCGACGGCGTCCACCTCGGCCACCGGGCCGTGATCGACGGCGCCGACACCGTCCTTACCTTCGAGCCGCACCCGCTCGAGGTCCTCCATCCGCCGGCGATGCCGAAGCTGATCATGCCGTTCGCGCTGAAGCGCGACGTGATCGACGGTCTCGGCGTCCAGGAGCTCGTGGTCATCCCCTTCGACCGGGACTTCGCCGCGATCGAGGCCGACGGGTTCATCGAGGGCATCCTGGTCGAGCGGCTCGACGCCACTCATGTCTCGGTCGGCGAGAACTTCCGGTTCGGCGCGAAGGCGAAGGGGGACCCCGAGATGCTCGCGGCCCGGGAAGAGTTCGAGACGCGGGTCGTGCCGCTGGTCGAGTACCACGGCGAGACCGTCTCCTCGACCCGGATCCGGGCGCTCCTCGCGGCCGGCGACGTCGAGGAGGCCTCGGGGTGCCTGGCGGCGCCCTACCTGCTCGAGGGCACGGTCGTGACCGGTGACCAGCGCGGCCGGGAGCTGGGCTTCCCGACCGCGAACATCGTCCCCGACGACCGACTGGTGATCCCCGGCCACGGCGTCTACGCGGCGTTCGGGAATGGGATGCCGGCCGCGGTCAACATCGGGGTCCGGCCGACCTTCGAGACCGGACGGGGCGTGCTGATCGAGACCTACATCCTCGACCACGACGAGGACCTCTACGGCCAGAACCTGAGGGTGGCTTTCCTCGAGCGGCTGCGCGGCGAGAAGCGGTTCGAGAGCGTCGAGGACCTGGTGGCGCAGATGCGCCTCGACGTCGAGGAGGCGAGGGATATATGTGCGGCGGCCGTAGCCGCCGCACAAGCTCGCCAGGGCCGTCAGGCCCGCAGATAATCGGGTGTAAGCTTCAGGATGCCGCAGGCCCCATAGCCGGGGCGGCGGTTTTTCTTCGACATGGGCCTGACCAAGGAAAAGAAGCAGGAGCTGATCGGCAAGTACGGGCGCGCCGAAGGCGACACCGGCTCCGCCGAGGTCCAGGTCGCCCTCCTCACCGAGCGGATCAACGAGCTCACCGGGCACCTGCGCAGCCATGCGAAGGACCATCACTCCCGCCGCGGCCTGCTGATGCTGGTCGGCAAGCGCCGGCGCCTGCTCCGCTACCTGGAGCGCAACGACCTCGAGCGCTACCGCGCCCTGGTCGCCGAGCTCGGCCTGCGCCGCTGAGGCCTAGAGCGGCGCGGCGGGATTGGACGGTTGGCCGACCGCTTCCCAGGCGTCCGTCCAAACCCCCCATAATGGGACACGGTTCCTCGGCGGCAACCGCTCCGCAGGGGATCAGGGAGGTTGTACGAACAGCGCCCGCCGCGCGGAAGACCAGATGCCTGTTGCCTTCCCCCGCACGCCCCTACTGATCGCAGCGATCGCCTCGCTGCTGTCGTTGCCTGCAACCGCGCCGGCGGGCACCGGGCCGGCGCCCGACTTCGATGTGCGATCGCGCGAAGTCCTGCGGCCCCAGCCGCCACCGCCCACGCTCGGGCACGCTCGCGCCGACCTCCGCCGTGCCTTGGGCCCACAGGGCGTTCTCGAGCTCGACCCCGTGACCGGCACCCCGCGCTTCGTCGGCCGCCTCGACGGCTTACTCACCGGCCCGAGCGACGCAGACCCGGCCCGCGTGGCGCTCGGCTTCGTCCGCGAGAACCTCGCCGCCTTCGACCTCGCCCCGGGAGACCTCGAAGGCCTTGCTCCGGCTGGCCGCCACACCGACGGCTGGGGTGTCACCCACCTCGCCTGGACCCAGGAGCTGGCGGGGATTCCCTCGCTCGGCGGCAGCCTCAAGGCGGCGGTGGACCGGCGGGGACGGCTGGTCAACCTGACCGGCTCGATTCAGCCCGGCCTGGCGTTGCGCGACCGGGACCCGGAGCTCGGCGCCAAGGCCGCGCTCGCGGTCGCTCAGCGCTCCGGCGGCGAATCCGTGGCGCTGCCGCCGGTGAGCGAGCGGGAGGGCGGAGCGGAGCGGGTCACCGCGTTCGCCGACGGCAGCGACGCCCGCCTCGTGCTGTTCGGCGCCCGGGAGGGCGACGTCTCGCTCGCCTGGCGGGTGATCAACGCCGAGGATTCTGACGAGATCTACGACACGGTCGTCGACGCGACGACCGGAAGGGTGCTGCGCCGCGAGAACCTGGTCGACTTCGCGAGCGGCAGCGTCTGGGAGTACTTCCCGAACGCGGAAACGCAGATCTCCGACGGCGGCGATGGCGGCGGTCCGCGTGCGAACCAGACGTTCCCGGGCGGCTGGGGAACCGACGCGAGCCGCCTCTTCGGCAACTTCGCCCACGTCTACACGGACGTCGACGACAACGCCAACACTCCGGCTTCCTATGCGCCCGACGCCGGGACCGCCTGCGGGCCGGGCGCCCAGGAGTGTGGGGACGTCGCGCCGACCAGCGGCCTCAACACGTCCGCAGCCGCCTGGGATTACTCATTCAGCGTCAACCCCTATGGGACCGCATCGCCGTTCGAGACCGATTGCGACCCTGTCTTCCCGGTCTGCTCCTGGGGCCGCGCGAGCGTCTCCTTCGACTGGAACGACAACGTCGGCCAGAACGCGACCCAGGTCTACTGGTTCGTCAACCGCTTCCACGACTGGCTCGCCGCTGCTCCGATCAGCTTCGGGCCGGGCGAGGGGTTCGCCGGGGTCGACCGCGTCAACGCCCAGGTCTTCGACGGAGCCGCGACGGACCCGACGCCGCCCGGCACCCCCGACTCCGACCATCGCGACAACGCCAACATGGCGACGTTCCCCGGGGTCGACACGCCGCCCCTGATGCAGATGTACCTGTTCAGCGGATTCGCCGGCGACGGGTTTCCCGAGGTCAACGGCGGCGACGACGCCTCCGTCGTCTACCACGAGTACACGCACGGCCTCTCGAACCGGCTCGTCACCAGTTCGCCCGGTCAGCCCGCCCTGGACAGCATCCAGGCCGAGGCGATGGGCGAGGGGTGGAGCGACTGGTATGCGATGGACTTCCTGGAGGCGGACAACGTCGAGCGCGACGACGACCCCGCGGACGACGGGGAGATCAACGTCGGCTTCTACACGTTCGGGGGCGACACCCACGCGCTGCGGACGATGGGGATCGACTGCGGAGCCGGCAGCACCGACCCCGACTGCGACGACCCCGCGCCCAACAACGCAGGGGCCGGCGGCTACACCTACGGAGACTTCGGGAAGATCTTCTGCCCGGGTCAGTGCGGGCCCGAGGAGCACGCCGACGGCGAGATCTGGGCCCAGACCATCTGGGACCTGCGGCAGGAGCTGAGGTCGGACACGGCGTTCGACGAGCCCCACGACGGCGGCCTCGACAAGGCTCGGGCGCTCATCACCGAAGGCATGCGGCTCTCCCCGCCCGATCCGTCCTTCCTCGACATGCGGGACGCGATCCTCCTGGCAGACCAGACGCTGTTCGGCGGCGCCGATTCCGGCACCATCTGGAGCGTCTTCGCGGGGCGGGGCATGGGCTACTTCGCGGTCAGCCTGGGCGGCGCCGACGCGGGCCCGATCCAGGATTTCTCGACCCCGCCGAACTGCGGCGCCAGCGTCTGCGGGACGGTCAGCGGCGTCGTCACCGAGACCGAATCCGGCGATCCGGTCGCGGGCGCGACGGTGGAGTTCCTCGGCCCCGGCAACCTGGTCGGGACGACCGACGCAGACGGCCGGTACGAGATCAGGAACGTCCGGGCCCATACCTATCCCTACGTCGCCAGCTCGGCGCCGGGCCACGAGGGCCAGCTGGTCCGGAACATCGGGGTCGGCGCCGCGGGGCGCACCCTGAACATGCAGACGACCCGAGACTGGGCGGCCCTGGCGGGCAACGCCGCTGTGAACGGATTCAGTGGCCCGGACTTCAGCCAGTTCGGCTGCGGGCCGGATGACGCCTTCGACCTCAGCCGCGGGACCGGCTGGGGGAGCACCTCGTCCGAGAGCACCGCCGGGACAGGCGGCTCGAAGTCGGTCACGGTCAGTCTGCCGCGCAGGGTCGACATCACCCGCTTCGCGATCGATCCCGGCGCGGTCTGTGGCGACGACGACAGCGCGTCGACCGGGCAGTTCGAGGTCCTGACCTCCGCCGACGGGTCCAGGTTCACCCTTGCCGCACAGGGCACGTTCGGCGCCAGCAGCAACCACCGGCTGAACCTGATCCGCCCGACCGGGGCCTCTGACTCGGTCCGGTCAGTCCGCTTCACGATGAAGACGAGCCAGTCCGGAGTCGCGGGAGGCGCGCCGGGCGCCAGTGGCGAGGACTTCATGGACGTCGCCGAGGTCGAGGTCTGGGGCCTGGCGAGCCCGACGGTCCCGCGGCGCTGCGCGGGAACCGCGGCGACGAAGCTGGGCACCGCCGGTGCTGACCGGATCACGGGGACGGGCAGGCGCGACGTGATCTCCGCCGGCCGCGGGCGCGATGTGATCCTGGGCCTTGGCGGGAACGACCTGATCTGCGGCGGGCGCGGAAACGACAAGCTCCGTGGCGGCGCGGGCAGGGACGAGCTGCGCGGGGAGGCGGGCAAGGACGACCTCGCCGGTGGCGCCGGGAGGGACAAGCTGATCGGCGGCGGCGGGCGCGACACCTGCACGGGCGGCGGCGGGCGCGACACGGCCCGCAGCTGCGAGACGCGGCGCTCGCTCTGATCCGCCCCGGGGGCCGCGGGCATGGGCCCCGGCAGCGGGGCCTGTACCCTCTTGCGGGTTAGAGAACGACAGTTCTGAATCAGACGGCCGCCACCCGGGCGGCCCGGAGGTAACAACTACATGAGCATGTTCGACGTAAGCCGCGTCTCGGTCGAGGTCGGCGGGGAAGAGATCTCGTTCGAGACCGGAAAGCTCGCCAGGCAGGCGAGCGGCTCGGTCGTCGTGCGGGCGGGGGACACGATCGTCCTCAACACCGCGACGATGGGCAACCTGCGCGACGTTGACTTCCTGCCCCTGACCGTGGACGTCGAGGAGCGGATGTACGCCGCCGGCAAGATCCCCGGCTCCTTCTTCCGCCGCGAGGGACGCTCCGGCGAGAAGGCGACGCTGACGGCGCGGATGATCGACCGGCCGATCCGCCCCCTCTTCCCGAAGGGCTGGCACTTCGAGACCCAGCTCGTTGCGATCCCCCTCTCGGTGGACCACCTCCACCCCTATGACATCCTCGCCATGAACGGCGCCTCGGCGGCGCTGGCGCTGTCGGAGATCCCGGTCGCAGCCCACGTCGGCGCCGTGCGGATCGGCAAGCTCGACGGGGACTTCGTCGTCAACCCCGAGGAGGAGTCGCTCGAGGAGCTCGAGCTCGACCTGATCGTCGCCGGCACCGAGGAGGCGATCCTGATGGTCGAGGCCGGCGCCAGGGGCGTCAGCGAGGCCGAGATCCTCGATGCGCTCGACATCGCCCACGCCGAGATCAAGCGGATCGTCGGTGCGATCGAAGAGCTGCGCCAGAAGGCCGGCAAGGAGAAGATCGAGGTCGAGGCACCGCAGGTCGACGAGGAGCTCGTCGAGCAGATCCGGGGCGAGTACGGCGCCAAGGTCGACGAGGCCACCTCGATCGAGGGCAAGCTCGAGCGCCAGGACGCAGTCGACGAGGTCGAGGCCGAGGTGCTCGAGAAGCTGGTCCAGGCCAACGACGAGGGCGTTGCCGACCCGGAGCGCCAGATGGCCGTGCGGGCCGCCTTCGCGAAGCTCGAGAAGGAGATCATCCGCCGCCGGATCGCCGTCGACAAGAAGCGCCCCGACGGCCGCGCCAGCGACCAGATTCGCCCGATCGAGACCGAGGTCGACGTGACCCCGAGGGTCCACGGCTCGGCGCTTTTCACCCGCGGCGAGACCCAGATCCTCTCCAACGTGGCTCTGGGCACCACCCGGATGGATATGCGGCTCGACACGCTCGGTCTCCAGACCACGAAGCGGTTCTGGCACCACTACAACTTCCCGCCGTTCTCGGTGGGGGAGGCCGGCTTCATGCGCGGGCCCAAGCGCCGCGACATCGG
>DATFPK010000120.1:0-48529 GCA_035264885.1 Solirubrobacterales bacterium | reverse complement strand
TCCGCCGCGCCTCGGTCGCGGCCTCGTCGGCGGCGAGGCGATGGTCCTCCCCGCTGGCCCGCTCCTGGGCTTCGACGACGCCTTCGGCCAGCCCGCGCCTGCCGACCACCACCCGCAGCGGGCAGCCCAGCAGCTCGGCGTCGGTCAACTTCTCCCCCGCCCCGGCGTCGCGGTCGTCGTAGATCACGTCGGCCCCCGCCTCGGTCAGCTCCTCGTGGAGACGGTCGGCGACCGCGCGCTCCTCCTCGCCCTGCTTGGCGAGTGAGACGAGGTGCAGGTCCCAGGGCGCCAGGGCGCGCGGCCAGACGATCCCCTTCTCGTCGGCCCCCTGCTCGATCGCCGCGGCGACGATCCGGGCGGGCCCGATCCCGTAGCTCCCCATCACGATCGGCTGCTCCCGTCCCTCCTCGTCGAGGTAGGTCGCGCCCAGCGGCACGGAGTACCGGGTGCCGAGCTTGAAGATGTTGCCGACCTCGATCGCCGGCACGACCTCGATCGTCCCGCCCCCGGGCGCGGTGTCCCCTGCCTCCACCGAGCGCACGTCCATCTCCTCGAACTCGAAGTCGCGGCCGGGCCGCACCCCGCGCAGGTGCGCGTCGGCCTCGTTCGCCCCGGCGACGAACGAATCGCCGGCGATCGCCGCGTCCTTGATCACGGGCACGCCGGCCCCGACTGGCCCGACGAAGCCGACGGGGCCGAGCCGCTGCTCGATCTCCTCGGCCTGGGCGGGGCGGAAGCCCTGACCGAGCGCGTTGCGGAGCTTGATCTCGTTGAGGCGATGATCACCGCGGACCAGGACGACCAGGAACCCCCGGTCCTCGGCGACGACCGGCATCGCCTTGAGCAGAGCCGCGGGCGGAGCCGCGAGCGCCCCGGCGACCTCCTCGACGGTCGTCAGCCCGGGCGTCGGCACGAGCTCCGGCGCCTCCAGGGACTCGGGCAGCTCGACCGGCTGCGGATCGGCCGAGGCGACCTCGACGTTCGCGGCGTAGCCGGGGGCGAGCGCCATCTCGTTCTCTCCGGCCGGGCACGGCGCCATGTACTCGTGGGCTCCGGAGCCGCCCATCATCCCGACGTCGGACTCGACCCGGAACCATTCGAGCCCGCAGCGGTCGAAGATCCTGTCGTAGGCCTCGATGTGCTTGTCGTAGCTGCGCTGAAGGCCCTCCTCGTCGCGGTCGAACGAATAGGCGTCCTTCATCCGGAACTCGCGCGTGCGCAGGACACCCGCCCGCGGACGCGGCTCGTCGCGCTCCTTGACCTGGATCTGGTACAGGATCTTCGGCAGGTCGCGATAGGAGCGAACCTCACGGGCGACGTGGTAGGTCAGGCACTCCTCGTGGGTCATCGCGAGAACGAGGGGCGAGCCCTTGCGGTCCTCGAGCTTGAACAGCTCGTCGATGTCGTAGCGGCCGGTCTTCCGCCACGGCTCCGACGGCTGAAGGACCGGCATCAGCATCTCCTGGGCGCCGATCGCGTCCATCTCGGAGCGGATCACGGCCTCGACCCGGCGGTGGGCGCGCCAGCCGGCGGGCAGGAACGTCCAGAGGCCGGCCCCGAGCTGGCGGATCAGGCCGGCCCGGACCATCAGCTTGTGCGAGATCGCCTCGGAGTCCGCAGGGGGCTCCTTGACCGTCGGCCAGAACATCTCGGACACGCGGGACATGGCGCCGTAAACTAGCTCGCCCCGAGCGGCGCGGGTTGCCGCAGCTTTCCCCTCCGCGGCGCCCTTCGGCAGCCGAAAACAAGCACCCATGAACCTCAGGCAGACATCGGCGACGATAGCCCTCGCGCTCTTCGGGGCGCTGGTGGCGGCCTCCCCGGCTGCGGGCTCGCGGACCCAGGAGACGATCTTCGACGCGACCAACGACCTGCTCCTCGCCCCCACCGCCGAGGCGCGCGACGCAACCCTCGACGACCTCCGGGCGCTGGGCGTGGACACGGTCCGGGTCGTCGTCCCCTGGCGCGGCCTCGTGCCGGGCTCGAACAGCCCCCGTCGCCCGGAGAGCTTCGACCCGACCGATCCGGCCGCCTATCACGGCGGCGTCATCCAGGCCCTCGACCACGTGGTGCGCGGAACCGAGGAGCGCGGCATGAAGCTGCTGCTCTCGCCCTCCTCCCCCACGCCCGACTGGGCAAGCGCCTCCGGGCGGAGCTCCGTGGCGTCGCCGAAGCCGATCGAGTTCCGCCAGCTTCTGACTGGCCTCGGCCGCCGCTACGACGGCAGTTTCGGCGGGGTCCCGTGCATCCAGCCGCTGCCCCCGCCGTTGGACACCGTGGATTGCGTGAAGTTCCCTTTCATCTTCCCGCCCCTCCCCCGCGTGTCGTTCTGGTCGATGTGGAATGAGCCGAACCTCGACCTCTTCCTCCGGCCCCAGCGGCGTCGCGGCCTCACCGTCTCCGGCGCGGCCTACCGCAACCTGTTCCGGGCCGGCATGGCCGGACTGCGCGTCTCGGGTCATGGCGACGACCCCGTTCTGGTCGGCGAGACCGCCCCCAGCGGCGGGCACAAGGGCACCCCGCCGCTCGACTTCATGCGCCAGGTGCTGGCCCGGGGGCCGGTCGGCGCCGCCGGGTGGGCGCACCACCCCTACGACCCCAACGGCACCCCGCTGACGCCCTCCTCGCGGCGACTGCTTTCGATTCCGGCGCTCGGGGGGCTCGGCAAGCCGGGCCCCAGGTCCGCGCCCGCTCCGTCCCTCCCGGTCTACGTGACCGAGTACGGGGTCGAGTCGAGGCCGGACCGCCGCTACGGAGTCCCCCTCGCCCGCCAGGCCGAGTACCTGGGCCTCGCCGAGTATTCGCTGTGGCGCAACCCCCGGGTCCGGTCCTTCGGCCAGTACCTCATGCGCGATGACGCGAACGAGTTCGAGTACTCCTTCCAGACGGGCCTGCGCTTCCTCGACGGCCGCCGCAAGCCGGCCTACTCGGCCTTTGCGATGACCCTGGTGGTCCGGGAGCCCCAGAGCGGGCCGCTGCGGTTCTGGGGCCACGTCCGGCCCGGCGAGGGAAGCCGCGTCGTCCAGGTCAAGGCGAGCGGGGGACGGCTGGTGCGCCGGGCCACCACCGACGCCGACGGCTACTTCCAGTTCAGCGCTCCCGCGCGCCGCGCCACCCGGTGGCGGGCCCGCGCCGAGCTGCCGGGGGGACGGGTCGTCCAGGGCTCGTGGATCCGCAGCTACCGCTTCGACTGAGGCGCCGAAACTTCGTCCCCGGCCCTACGTTTCTGCCACCGATGCGCATCCGCCGCACCGTCCTCCGCCTGTGCCTGGCCTCGACTCTCCTGGCGCTGCCGGCGGTACCGGAGCCGAGCGCTGCGTCCAGCCGCCAGGAGACGATCTTCGACGCCACCTCCTACCTCCTCGGGGACGTCACCGACGCTCAGCGACGGAACCGGATCCACGAGCTCGCCTCGATGGGCGTCGACACGCTGCGCGTCCTGCTCGTCTGGCGAAACCTCGTGCCCAGCCCTGGCGCCTCGGGGCGCCCGGCGGGATTCTCGGCCGCCGACCCCGGTGGCTACCCCCGCAACCTCTGGGTCGGCATCGACGATCTCATCCGCGAGGCCGACGCCCGCGGTCTCCGCGTCCTCCTCTCGGTTGGCTCGCCGATCCCGGACTGGGCGAGCGCCGGCGGCAAGAGCAGCGTGAAGCAGCCCGAGCCGGCCGAGTACCGGCGCCTGATGACCGCGATCGGCCGGCGCTACGGCGGCTCCTTCCGGCCCGGCGGCGGTGGGTGCGTCCTCTCCATCTGCCCGCCCGGCACGGAGCCTCCGCCGCCCCTGCCGCGGGTCAGGTACTGGTCGGCGTGGAACGAGCCGAACCAGGACATCTTCCTCCAGCCCCAGTACAGGTCCGGGCGCCCCTACGCGGGCCGGCTCTACCGGCGCCTGTTCCTGGCCGCGCAGGCCGGCCTCGACCGCTCGGGCCACGACCGCGACCCGCTGCTGATCGCGGAGACGGCCCCCAGCGGCGGCCGGCGCTCGACCGATCCGGTCGACTTCCTCCGCGGCGTGTTCTGCCTCGACTCCGGCTTTCACCGCAGTCGCCGCTGCGCGCCGCTGAACGCCCGCGGCTGGGCGCACCACCCCTACTCGCCGGGAGTCGCGCCGTTCCACGTCTCCTCGAACCCGGGTCTGGTCAACATGGCGACGCTCGGCCGGTTGGAGCGGGCTCTCGCGCGCGCCGCCCGAGCGGGCGCGACGCGGCGGCGGCTGCCGGTCTACATCACCGAGTACGGCGTGCAGAGCGTTCCCGACCGGCGCTTCGGCGTCAGCCTCAGGCGCCAGGCGGAGTACCTGGCGATCTCCGAGCACATCGCCTGGCGCGATCGCGCGGTGGGCTCCTACGGCCAGTACCTCATGGCCGACGACCCGCCCAGCTACGAGTTCCCGTTCACGACCGGGTTGCGCCTCCACAGCGGCCGCCGCAAGCCCGCCTACCGAGCCTTCCCGCTGATCCTCGCCGTCCAGCGCCGCGGCCGGCGTGTGCTGGTCTGGGGCCACCTGAGGCCCGGGGTGGGGAGCCGCCGGGTCGAGATCCGCGTTCGCGGCGGCGGGCGCAGCGGCCTGCTCCGGACGGTCACGACGAGCGGCCGCGGCTACTTCTCGTTCCGCTCCGCGTTCCGCGCCGGCCGGCGCTGGCGCGCGGTCTCGAGCGGCCAGTCGGGTCCCTGGATCCGCGCCTACCGGTACCGGTGAGGCGCCGGCTCGTCCTCGCGGTCTGCGCCGTCGCGGTGGCGGCCGCGGCCTGCGGTGGAGGCGCCGAGGACTCGGGGCCCGGGGTCGCCCGGGCGCCGGACCGGCTGCCGGAGGGTCGCAAGCCGGTGATCCTCGAGCCGGGGCCGGTGGCGATCGAGAGCGCGCAGGTCCGCGACGCCGCGCTCGACCAGACGGTGAGCCTGGGGGTCGACACCGTCCGCATGGTCGTCTTCTGGCGCGAGACCGTGCCGGGAGAGCGCCCGGTCGGCTTCGACCCCGCCGATCCCCTCGAGCCCGGCTACGACTTCGCCAAGTACGACGGCTTCGCCCGCGCCGCCGCCGAGCGCAACCTGAAGCTGCTGGTCACGATCTCGGGCCCGGGCCCGCGGTGGGCGTCCGGGGGGGCCAAGGGCGTCCGGGACCCGGACGTCGGCGAGTTCGGTGAGTTCGCCACCGCCGTCGCCACCCGCTACGGCGGCGAATTCGACCCCGACGGCCCCGGCGGTGATGACCGGCTGCCGGGAGCCGACATGTGGTCGGTCTGGAACGAGCCGAACCTCTCGATCTTCCTCCAGCCCCAGCTCCGCGACGGCGCGCCCTACTCGCCGGTCCTCTATCGCGAGCTTTACCTCGCGGCGCAGGACGCGGTCACTCTGGCCGATCCGGGAACGCCCCTGCTGGTCGGCGAGACCGCGCCCACGGGCAGCACGGACTCCGTCGACCCGATCCCGTTCGCGGAGGGAGTCCTCTGCCTCTCGCCGGAGGCCCGAGCTTCGCCGGCCTGCGACTCCGGCCGGATCGCTGCGGCCGGATGGGCGACGCATCCGTACGGCGTCAGCGGCCAGGCGCCCTTCGACCCGCCGCCGTCGGAGGACTTCGTGACCATCGACTCGCTTGGCGGCCTCGAGCGGGTCCTCGACGAGGGCGCACGGGCGGGTCAGCTCAAGCCCGAGCTGCCGGTGTTCATCACCGAGTACGGGATCCAGAGCCTCCCCGACCCCCTGCTGGGGGTCCCGGTGACCGCGCAGGCGGCCTACCTCTCGATCGCCGAGCTGTTCGCCTACGCCGACAACCGCAGTCGCAGCTTCGCTCAGTACCTGCTCTTCGACGACCCGGCGGACCGCGTTCCCGGCACCGAATACGGCGGCTTCGAGTCGGGGCTGCGGTTCGACGATGGAGCTCCCAAGCCCGCGCTCGACGCCTTCCGCCTGCCGCTGGTGGTGCGCCGTGACGGCGACAGGGTCCAGATCTGGGGACTCGTCCGCCCGGCGCGCGAGGCGACCGAGGTCGAGCTGCGGGTACTCGACGGCGGCCGCGAGCACGCCCTCGAGACCGTCGAGACCGACGGGGCGGGCATCTACGAGCTCGAATCCGCGTACCGGTCCGGCCGGCTCTGGAAGGTCCGCTGGACCGACGCCGCCGGCACCCGCTTCGAGGGCGCCCTCACGCGCGCCTACGAATTCGAGGACCCGGCCCGCGGGAGTGGCTAGGCCCGGGTGAAACGGCGCCCGGCGGTCGGCGACTCGTCCTCGGAGAGGAGCACCCGGTCGGACTCGCCGGCCTCGGCGGCGGCGTGCTCCATCGCGGCGATCTTCTCGGGCGTGAGGTCGCCGGCGTTCTCCTCCTCGATGCGGGCCAGCCAGTCGGCGCCCTCGCGGGCGTCGCCCTCGTCGACCTCGACGGACCCGCGGTCGAGTGACTTGTCGATCTCATCGAACAGCGCATCGACCAGCTCCGCCTGCGGCACCTTCCGCAACGGCTTGCCGCCGGCGAAGATCAGGCCCTCGTTCTTCGCGCCGGTGATCCCGAAGTCGGCATGCGATGCCTCGCCGATCCCGTTCACCGCGCAGCCCAGCACGGCGACCTCGATCGGCTCGACGTAGGACTCGAGCCGCTGCTCGATCTCGGCGACCACCGAGTCCATGTCGAACTGGAGCCGGCCGCAGGTCGGGCAGGCGATCAGAACCGGACCGCGCTCGCGCAGCTGCAGCGCCTTGAGGATCTCCCAGGCGACCTTGACCTCCTCTTCGGCGTGGAAGGTCGAGAGGCTGATCCGGATCGTGTCCCCCACGCCGTCGGCGAGCAGCGTCCCGAGGCCGACAGCCGACTTGAGCGAGCCCGACCACTTCGTGCCGGCCTCGGTGATGCCGAGGTGGATCGGATAGGGGATCCGGTCGGCCAGCATCCGGTTCGCGGCGATCGTGTTGGGCACGTTCGTCGACTTGATCGAGACCTTGAAGTTCTCGAAGTCCAGACCCTCCATCAATTCGACGAACTCGACCGCGGCGGCGACCAGCGCCTCGACCGGGTTCTCCTCCTCGAGCGCATGCAGGTGGCGCGGCAGGGAGCCGGAGTTGACGCCGATTCGCATCGGCACACCGGCGGCCGTCGCCCGCTCGGCCACCTCGGCGACCTTGTCCCGGCCGCCGATGTTGCCGGGGTTGAGACGGATGCAGTGGGCGCCGGCGTCGATCGCCTTGAGCGCGAGGGTGTGATTGAAGTGGATGTCGGCTATCACCGGGATCGGCGACTCGCGGACGATCGTCCGCAGCGCTTCGACGTCCTTGTCGCGAGGCACGGCGACCCGGACCAGATCCGCCCCGGCGTCGGCGACGGTGCGGATCTGTTCCATGGTCGCCGTGAGGTTCGCCGTCTCGGTCTTGGTCATCGTCTGAACGGCGACGGGGGCACCGCCGCCGATCGGCACGCCGCCGACCCAGATCTGGCGCTTCGAGGGCATACCCCAAGGTTAGGGGGGTTGCGATGCGAGCCGGCCTGTGGTCGAATCGCGGCGGATGCCCGGTCCCAGGCGCACTGCGATGGTCCTCGCCTGTCTCTGCCTGCTCGTAATGCCTGCCGCCGCCCGGGCCAACCACCATCTGGTCAGCATCCGCGAGGTATCGGCGGGAACCTCGGCCCAGCCAATGGCCGAGTATGTCGAGCTCCAGGCCTACTCCGCGTTCCAGAACGTGATGATGGGCCAGAAGATCAACTTTTACGGCAGCTCAGGCAACTTTCTCGCAGGGTTCTCCTTCACATCCAATCCGCCCAACGGCGGCAACCAGCGCACTTTCCTGATGGGTACCGCGCAGGCCGCCGGACTCTACGGGGTGGCGATGGACCAGACCATGGCCTCGTCTCCGGGCATTGAGGCAGATGGCGGTGCCGCGTGTTTCCAGTCCAACACGTTCGGGGTCATCGACTGTGTCTCCTGGGGAAACTTCTCGGGTTCGCTTCCTGATCCTGCCGGAAGTCCAGCCGTGCCCGGAGGCATCCCCGATGCCCAGTCCCTGACCCGGGACATCTCGGCCGGCTGCGCGACGCTGCTTGAGATGAGCGACGACACGGATTCGAGCAATGCCGACTTCTTCCTGACGGCCCCGACCCCTCGCAACAACGCAACCGCGCCTACCGAGACCGCCTGCACCGGCCCAGGGCCCGGCGCCGACAGGGACCCGCCGCAGACGACGATCCGCAAGCGGCCCCCGAACCGAACGGCCGACCGCACCCCCACCTTCCGGTTCGTCTCGGATGAGCGCGGCTCGCGGTTCCAGTGCAAGCTCGACGGCCGCCCCTACAGGGCGTGCTCCTCCCCGTTCACGACCAAGCGCCTCACGTTCGGCTCGCACACCCTCCGCGTCCGCGCGATCGATGCCGCCGGCAACCGCGACGGTTCGCCCGCGAAGGACACCTTCAAGGTCGTGCGGCCGCGCTAGGTCTCGAGCGCCGCGAGGTGCTCGCGGCCCGCCCAGGCCTCGAGCACCCAGCCCAGGTGGTAGGGCCGGTCCGTGCGGTTGACCTCGAGCATCCGCCGGGCGTCCTTCACTCTCGGCGGCTTCAGGTAGGAGGCCGCGGTGCGGCCGTAGAGGTAGGCGCGATCGAGGCGCTCGCGGCGGCGAATCGAGCGGTAGAGCATCCCGGTCTCACGGTCGAGCATCTCGGCGCCGAGGTCGTTGCGGCCGAAGATCCAGCCGAGGCCGTACACGGCGGCCGATCTGTAGCGGAGGTCGCCCGTGACGTGGGTCAGGGCGCCGAGCCCCATCGGCGCCATCGAGTCCTGATGAACCGAGTAGATCTCGTAGGGCTCGACGATCGTCCCGCGCTGGGCGTCGAAGATCCACGGCCAGGCGCCGTCCGGCATCTGGAGCGCGAGCAGGCGGTCACCGGCCTCGCGGGCGACCTGCAGCGCTTCGTCGTCACCGCGGGCGCGTGCCAGGTAGGACAAGGCGAGGATCCCGTAGATCTGCGTGGCGAAGTTCGGAAACCGGCGCCGCGGCCCCCGCGAGGAATGCAGCAGCAGTCCGCTCTCGGTCCGCCGCTTGACGACGAGCTGCTCGCGCGCCCCGCTGAGGATCCGCTCCCCCTCGCCCGTCTCGCCCCAGGCCTCGGACTCCGACAGGCCGAGCGCGATCCACGCGACCTCGGTACTGATCAGGGCCTCGAGGCCCGAGGGACCGCTGAGCCGGCGTGCAAGGCCGGCGACCAGCTCGTCGGCGGCGCTGCCGTCCATTCGCGCCTCGGCCCACAAAGCGAGCCCGAAGTCGCCGGGTGTGAGTCCGTCGGAGTCGAGCTCGGAGAGCACACGGCTGCGCAGCGCGCCGAGGTGGAACCGGTGGTCGACGCCGGCGTCCTCGGCCCGCAGCAGGCCGATCAGGACGATCAGCGTGTAGCGCAGGGACCGCCCGGCGGGGCGGCACCCGTTCTCCACTGCCACCTCGTGGCAGAAGAGGCCGTCGGCCAGCTGCATCGTCGGCAGCCGGGCGATCGCGAACCTCTCGAGCTCGCGGACGCGGGCGACCTCGTCCGGCGAGCCGGCCGGGTCGGATCCCTGGGCGGTGTCGGGAAGGTCCTGCATCAGGCGGGTGCCCCGCGCCCGCGTGCGCGGGCGGCCTCGAGGATGCGCGGATCGTAGATCGTCACCCCGTCGGCCAGCATCCGCTCGAAGGTCTCGAACATCGCGGGCAAGGGCTGGCAGAGGACCTCCCCGCGACCCAGCTCGACCGAGCGCATGCCGCCGTCCAGCAGGCGCCGCTTGACCTCCGCCTCGACCGCGGCGCTGACGTCGATCCGCCCCGGCGCGAGCCGCGGATGGTGGACCAGCGTCGTCATATTCGTGGTCTCGCCGTCCATCCCGATGCACGTCGCCGGGATCCGCTCGGGCCAGAACACGTCGATCGGGAACGGCGGCTCGCGGATCACCTCGAACGAGTGGTACATCGTGATCGCGCGCACCCCTGCGCCGAAGAAGACCTGCTTGGCGCCGCGCTCGCGGAGGACGAAGAACGGGGTGCCTTCCCCGAACGGCGTCTCGGCCAGCTCGTGGCCCGCGACCACCTCCTCCGCTCCGGGTCCCCGGGCGCTGATCGAGTGAGTCGGGTGGACGCTACGGAGCGTGCGGGGCCCGGTCCGAAAGCGCTCGCTGACCGCCCCCATCCGGGACGGCATCGTCCGGGCGTCGAAGACCGGGTGCTCGCGGAGGTGCTCGATCGCCGGCCCGGTCAGCGGAAAGGCCGGCATCGCGATCAACCCGTCCGTCCCGACGACCGCCTCGAACGCGTCGATCACGGTTTGCGGGCCGCCCTCGATCGTCCCGAACGCGGCCATGCCCGCCTGGACGAAGACCGCGTCTCCCTCGCCCACGCCGGCGGAGCGGATTGCCGCCTCTATCTCCTCGCGTCCGAGGCGGGTGGGCCTGAACCGCTCACGCAGGCGGTAGCGGACGCTGCGGTAGCGCTTGCGCGCCGCGCGCATGCGGTCGCGCACGGGCTGCGGCAGCCGCCGGAGGAGGGCCTTCATGCCGCGAGCGCTTCGGCCTCGACCCGGTTGTCGTTGAAGATCGGGGCCTGCGCCGGGCCGGTCAGCTCCTGCGACGTCGTCGCCTGCGCCGCGAGGCCCTTCCAGTCAGGGCTCCACCACCCCATCGGCGCGACCAGGACGCCCTCACGCGCGTCGTCGGAGACGGACGCGATGCAGTCGAAGCCGCCGCGGTCGTTGTGGACCCGGATCTCGCCGCCGTCGCTGATCCCCCGCGCCGCCGCGTCGGCCGGGTTGATCACCACCACCGGGTGCGGCTGCGCCGAGTGCTGCCGGTCCTGGTTGGCGAAGGTCGAGTTGAGGAACAGGTGCGTCTTGGGGGTGATCAGCGCCAGCGGGAACCGTTCGGCGAGGGCCGCGTCGGCGACCTCGGCCGGCTGCTCGTAGGCCGGTAGCGGGTCGAGGTCCTGGTCGGCGAGGACCTGGGAGAAGAGCTCTAGCTTGCCCGACGCGGTGCCGAACCCGCCCTCGGCGTGGGGGATCGGGCCCTGCCCGACGTCGACCTTCTGCCAGCCGCGCGCCCGCAGCTCCTCGAGCCTGATGCCCCCGCCCCCGCCCTCGAGCAGGCTGACCAGCAGGTCGTCGTCGCTCTCGGTGAAGCCCGGATCGGCGAAGCCCAGGCGGGCGGCGATCGCCCGGAACGTCTCGGTGTTCGCGCGCGCCTGCCCCTGGGGCTCGATCGCGCGCTCGTTCCAGGTGAAGTACTGGTGGCCCCAGGAGAAGAGGGCGTCGCGGTGCTCGAGTTGGGTCGTCGCCGGCAGGACGACGTCGGCGTGCGCGGCGGTGTCGGTCATGAACTGCTCGAGGACTACGCAGAAGAGGTCGTCCCGACGCAGCCCCTCGAGCACGCTCGTCTGGTCGGGGGCGATCTGGGCGGGGTTGGAGTTCCAGACCACCAGCGCCTTGACCGGCGGGTCGAGCGACGGATCCGTCAGGGCAAGGCCGAGCTGGGACATGTTGATCGTCCGCGCCGGCCCGTCCCGCAGGTCCTCTCGCAGGAGCGGCTCCTTCGACACGGCCGCCGCCGTCGCGGTCGGGATGTAGGAACAACCCCCGCCGCGGTGGCGCCAGGCGCCGACGAGCGCCGGGAGGCAGGAGATCGTCCGGTATGCAGCGGGCGCGCCCTTGTGGCGCTGCGCGCCGACGCCCAGCCTGAGCAGCGCCGGCTGCGTCGTGGCGAAGGCGCGGCCGATCCGCTCGACGACCTCGGGCTCGACGCCGGTCTCCCCCGCCCACCCGGCGACGTCGCGCTCGCGTACCCGTTCGGCGAACTCGTCGTAGCCGACGGTGTGCTCGCGGCACCAATCCTCGTCCTCGAGCCCGGCGTCGAGGATCGCCCGCATCATCCCGAGGGCGAGCGCCGCATCGGTCCCGGGCAACGGCCGGACGTGCTCGTCGGCGACGTTCGCGGTCCGGCTCCGGAAGGGGTCGACGACGACCAGGTGCGCTCCGGCCTTTCGCGCGGCCAGCAGCTTCTTCCACAGGTGCGGCGCGGTCGACATCGGGTTCCAGCCCCAGATCAGCAGGTAGCGGGCGTGCGGCCACTCCTCCGGGTCCACCTCGGGCGAGATGCCGTGAGTGGCCACGGTCCCGGCGACGCCGGCGCTGGCGCAGATCGTCCGCTCGAGGTTGCAGGCGCCGAGCGCGTTCATCAGCCGCGTCCCCATCAGCTCACCCTGGATCAGGCCCTGGGTGCCCATGTAGCTGTAGGGCAGGATCGACTCGCCGCCCCACTCGTCGCGGGCGGTGCGCAGACCCTCGGCGACGGCGTCGAGCGCCTCGTCCCATGTCGCCTCGCGGAACTCCCCCGACCCCTTCGGGCCGGTGCGGATCAGCGGGGCCAGCAGCCGGTCGGGGTGGTACACGCGGTCGAGGTAGTTCGAGACCTTGCCGCAGAGGAAGCCCGCGGTGATCGGGTGGTCCGGGTCGCCGGTGACCGCGGTCGCGCGGCCGTCCTCCACCGTGACGTGCATGGCACAGGTGTCGGGACAGTCGTGGGGACAGGCGCAGCGGACGGTGCGGGGCGCCATGAGCCGATCCTACCGGCGGCTCAACCGGCGTAAAGGGCCTTGATCTGGTCCTCGTACTTCTCGGCGATCGGCCGGCGCCTCAGCTTCATCGTCGGCGTCAGCTCGTCCCCGCCGGGCTCCCACTCCGTCGGGAGGATCGTGAACTTCTTGATCTGCTCCACTCGCGAGAGCTTCGAGTTCGCCTCGTCGACGCCCGCCTGGACTGCGGCGAGGAGCTGCTCTTCCTCGACCAGGTCGCCGAGCGCCACGCCGTCGAGCCCGTTCTGCTTCGCCCACCCGGGCGTGAAGTCGGAATCGAGGACGATCAGCGCCACGTTGTAGGGGCGGCGGTCGCCGATCGCGACGCACTGGCCGATCAGCGGGCTGGCTGCCTTCAGCTTCGACTCGATGTTGGCCGGCGACATGTTCTTGCCGGCGGCATTGATGATCAGCTCCTTCTTGCGATCGACGATCTTCAGGTAGCCGTCCTCGTCGAGCTCGCCGATGTCCCCCGTGAGGAGCCAGCCGTCCTCGAAGGTCTCCTCCGTCTTCTCCGGCAGGTTGCGGTAGCCGGGCATGATCGGGTCGCCCTTGACCAGGATCTCGCCGTCCTCGGCGAGCCGGATCTCGACCCCCGGGATCGGCGGGCCGACGGTCCCGAGCTTCACCTGGTCCGGCGGGTTCATCGTCGCGACGCCGCAGGTTTCGGACATCCCCCACAGCTCGCCGACCGGGACGCCGATCGCGTGGAAGAACTCGAGCACTTCGAGCGGCGTCGGCGCGGCGCCGACGCTGACCGCAACCGCCTCGTCGAAGCCCAGGGCGGTCCTGAGGCTCGAGAACATCTTCTCGTCCGCCTCCGCCACGGCGGTGGCCAGCTCGTCCGGCACCTCCTCCCCCGCCTGCTCGAGCCGCACCTTCTGAAGCGCCGCCTCGACGCCCCGCTGCGCGGACGCTCGCTGCTCCTCGGGTAGGCCGGCGAGCTGCGCCTCGAGCCCGGCCTTGAGCTTCTCCCAGATCCGCGGCACGGCGAAGAACCACGTCGGTTTCACGTTTGGCAGGAACTCGACGACCTTGCGCGGGTCCGGACAGATCGTCACCGAGGGCCCCTTCGTGACCGGCAGGTAGTAGTGGGCGCCACGTTCGGCGATGTGCGCGGCGGGCAGCCAGGAGATCAGCTTCGCGCCGCGCTCCGGAACCTCGATGATCTCCTCGACGCTGGCGGTCAGGGCAAGAAGGTTGCGGTGCGTGAGCTGGACCCCCTTGGGAGGCCCGGTGGTGCCGGAGGTGTAGATCAGGGTCAGGAGGTCGTCGAGGCCGACCTGGGCCGAATGGCCGGCCGGATCGAAGCCCGGATCCTCCTCCTGGAGCGACTGAAGATTCGGACCCTCCTCCCCGTCGAGGACGATCAGGTGCTCGAGCCCCGGCAGGTCCCCGCGCGCCTCCTCGAACTGGGGCAGGTAGGCCTGCTCGACGATCGCGACCGTCGCGCCGGCGTCACCGACGACGTAGGCGATCTGTTCGGGCGAGGCCGTCTGGTAGATCGAGAATGGGACGGCGCCCAGGGACACCGCCGCCAGGTCGGAGGGGATGAACTCGGGGCGGTTGGCCAGCATCAGCGCGACCGTGTCGCCCTTGCCGACGCCGAGCGCCGCCAGGCCACCGGCGATCCGCCTGACCATCGCCGCGACTTCGTTCCAGGTCCAGGCCACGGCGTCGTCGTCGGTCCTGATCGCGACGTCGTCCCCGACCCGCGCGACCGTGGCGAGAAAGGCCTCATAGAGGTTCTCGTGATCCGGCGGCTTCGCGTCGCCGCCCGTCGCGTAGCGCTCGGCGGTCGTGACCTCCATCGGCACTCCTCTCTCGCGTCCCTCGCGCGAGAACCTACCTCACATCGAAGCCCTCGCCGCTCAGGCGCCCTATGTCGTTGGTCAAGCCGATCGCGAACAGCATCAGGACCAGGACGAACCCGACCACGGACGCGCGTTCCATGACCGAGAACGGGACCGGCCGGCCGCGGACCTTCTCGACCAGGCTCCAGAAGATGTGGCCGCCGTCGAGCGGCAGGAAGGGAAAGAGATTCAACAGCCCGAGCGACAGGCTGATCACCGCGAGGAGCGTCAGCGCCTCCCGGGCACCGAAGCCGAACGCCTGGCGGGTCACCTCGTAGGAGCCGACGACGCCGCTGATCTGCTCACGCTGCTCGGGCTCGAAGATCCGCGCGATCACCTCGACCGTCTTGCTCGAGACGAACCACATCGTGTCGAGTGCCGCCGTGGTCGCCTCGCCGGCTCCGCGATCGGCTGGCACGAGGCCGCCGCCGGCGAAGCCGAAGCCGATCCTGTTGCGGCCGGCGTCGGGGTCGTAGAACGGACGGATCAGGAGGACCTTGCGGGTCCCGTCCCGCACGACCACGACCTTGACCGGCGCGATTGCACGGCAGTCGGGCACCTCCGCCCCGTTTTCGCACGCATGTGAGTCGATCCTGTCGGAGAAGCGCTCGGCGCTGCCCTCGAGATCCTCGCGATGGGCGCGGAGGCCGTCGACGGAGACCAGGCGGTCGCCCTCCTGCAGCGCGGTCGCCGCCGGCGTTCCCTTCTGGACCTCGGATACCTCCAGCGTCGTCGCCTTCTCGGCGTCGAGGGCCAGGAAGAACAGCAGCACGAAGGCGATCACGATGTTGACCGCCGGGCCGGCGCCGATCACGACGATCCGCTTCCACACCGGCTGCCGGTAGTAGGCACGCTCCAGCTCCTCCGGCGGCAGCGGCTCCGGCCCCCCCGCCGAGGGCGGGGTCTCCGGACCGGAGTCGGCGGACTCGATCCGCGTCAGGAGGTCAGGCCGGGTCCTGCGCTCCGGCGAGTGGGCGCTCTCCGGCTCGACCTCGTCGGGGTTCATCCCGGTGATCTTCACGAAGCCGCCAAGCGGGATCGCGCCGATCCCGTACTCGGTCTCGCCCCGTCTGACCGAGACCAGTTTCGGCGGGAAGAAGAGGAAGAAGCGCTCGACCCGCATGCCGACCGCCTTCGCGGCGACGAAGTGCCCGAACTCGTGGAGGATGATCAGCGCCGCGAACCCGGCGAAGGCGAGCAGCCAGCTCACGCGGGGGCCACCTCGCGGGCGAGCTCGGCGGCGCGCCGGCGGGCGTCCTCGTCGCAGGCGAAGAGCTGCTCGAAGTGGGAGACGGGGTCGGCCGGCATCGCCTCGAGCGCCCGCTCGACGACCTCGGCGATGCCGGTGAAGGGGATCTCGCCGGCCAGGAACGCGGCGACCGCCACCTCGTCGGCGGCGTTCAGCACGCAGGGCGCCGTGCCTCCGGCCTCACCCGCCTCCCGCGCCAGGCGCATGCAGGGGAAGCGGTCGGGTTCGGCGGCCTCGAAGGTCAGGGCGCCGACCGAAGCGAGGTCGAGGCGCGGCACGGCGACGTCGGCGCGCTCGGGGTAGTGGAGCGCGTAGGAGATCGGGACCCGCATTTCGGGGAGCCCGAGGTGCGCGAGCGTGGCGCCGTCGATCATGTCGATCAGCGAGTGGACGATCGACTGCGGGTGGACGACGACGTCGATGCGGTCGTACCCGACGTCGAAGAAGTGGTGCGCCTCGATCACCTCGAAGCCCTTGTTCATCAACGTCGCCGAGTCGACGGTGATCCGCCCGCCCATGTCCCAGGTCGGGTGGGTGAGCGCCTCCTCGGGGGTCACCCCGGAAAGGTCCGCGCGCTCGCGGAACGGGCCGCCGCTGGCGGTCAGTACGAGCCGTTCGACCGTGCCGGCCGCCTGGCCGGCGATCAGCTGGTGGAGCGCGGAGTGCTCGGAGTCGACCGGGATGATCCGGGCGCCGGTGCCCTCGGCGAGGGCGGTGACGAGCTCGCCTCCGATCACGAGGCTCTCCTTGTTGGCCAGCGCGACGTCGATGCCCTCGGTCAGCGCCAGGACCGTCGGCCCCAGTCCCGCGGCCCCGACCATCCCGTTCAGGACAAGGTCGGCGCCCGACGTCGCGATGAGCTCCCGGATCCCCTCCTCCCCCTCGAGGACCCGCCCCCTCCAGGCATCGGCAGCCTGGGCCGCGGCGCCGGGATCGGCCAAGGCCACCGTGGGGACGCCGTGCTCGCGGGCCTGCTCGAGGATGAGCTCCCAGTTCCGCCCCGCGGCCAGCCCGGCGATCTGGAGGTCGGGCGAGCGCCCGGCGATCTCGATCGCCTGCGTGCCGACCGAGCCGGTGGAGCCGAGTATCAGGACCCTCTTCATGCCCGCTGAGGATAGGGAGCGGGCCTTCTGCGGCTTCAGCGCGGAGCCGAGCGGATTGCGCGAAGCCGCAGGGAGTCCAGGATCGGAACCGCCGCCAGGTCTCCGGGGTCGTCCGCGTAGCCGGAGATCGCGTGGCCTCCGCGCCTCAGTTCGAAGTGGGTCCGGGCTCCATGGAACCTGTTGTGCGGCAGGGCTCTGGCGAGATTGCGCTTCAGTCTCGCCCGGGCAAGACCGGACGTCCCCGACCAGCGCGACGCGGGAATCTCCGCCAGCGCGGCACGTAGCCTCTCCAGCTCCGCAGCGTCGACCTCGAGGCTGATCTCCTCGCGGCTCCGGTGCCGCTCGTCGAGCTCGGCGCGGCCATCCTCGAACACCGTCAGGCGCTGGTCGACCTGGATCTGACCGCCGGTGACGCGGTAGCGGACGAGCACATCCGACGGGGCGGTGCCGTCAGTCACGTCTCACTCCCGCGCTCCCGGCCTCAGGTCTGGGCGACGTTGAGGGCGGCGACCTCGTATCGCTCGACGGAGACCGTCTCGCCGGGTCCGGTCACCTCTTCGCGGACGCGTGTTGCCTCCTCCTCGCTGGCCCGCAGCGCGTCCTCGTCCTGCCAGAGGGAGACGATGACGATCGTCCCCTTCTCGCGGTCGCAGAGGAACATGTCGCCCATCATCCCTTCGGTCTGCCCGAACTCGGTCGGGAGGACGCCTCTCTTCCTCGCCAGCGCCTCGTCCATCGCGTCCGGCGGACAGTCCTCGTACCGCGTCACCCGTGCGTGCATCTCTCCTCCTTGATCGCGAACCAGCGGAAGCTATGCGACCGAGCGCTAGTACACCAGCAGCCGGCTGAGGTAGTAGCCGACGACGATCGTGAAGAAGACGGCGTCGAGGCGGTCGAGGAGGCCGCCGTGGGGACCGAAGAGAGTGCCGGTGTCCTTGCGGCCGAGGTCGCGCTTCAGCATCGACTCGAAGAGGTCGCCCACGGGCGCGATCGCGGCGACGGCTGCGCCGAGGATCAGCGCGTCGACGCCCGAGAGCCAGTCCTGGTAGAGGCCGGCGAACCAGAGACCCATCGTGCCGATCACGAAGCCGCCGATCAGTCCCTCGAGGGTCTTGTTCGGCGAGATGTTCGGTGCGATCCGGTGGGAGCCGAAGAGGCGGCCGGTGGCGTAGGCGGCGGTGTCGGTCACGAAGGTGCCGACGAGGACGTCGATCAGCAGGGCCCCGCCGTGCAGCGGCAGGTCGCGGAGCAATACCGCGTGGACCAGGGGGATCCCGATCCACACGATCCCTAGGAGGGTCACCCCCATCGACGTGGTGATCCCGTCGCGGTGGCTGCGGTCGGCGCCGAACGCGAACAGGACCGCGAACGACGCCGCGATCACCATCAGGACGTGGTAGGCGGTGCCGAAGTGGGCGGCGGCGATCATCGCCGCGACGGCCGCGTAGCCCGCGATCTGGATCGGCCGGAACGAGCTCGTCATGACGAAGAACTCGCGCAGCCCGATAACTCCCAGCAGCCCCATCGCGACCGTGAACGGGATGCCGCCGGCGATCGTGATCACGATCGCGAAGACGATCCACGGGATCGCGACGAGGATCCGGCGGATCGTCTCGCCGCTCAGGCCGCGCCGGCGGGCCTTCGGCGGCTCGATCCCGCGCCGCGCTCTGGGGCCCCGGTCGCTCGGCTCGACCGGGTTCAGGCCGAACAGGTCCTCGAGCTCGGACTGGCTGGGCAGCCGCCGGCGCGGTCGGTCCTCGTCGCCGGCTTCCATTCGCCTACGCTCTCGCCCCGAACCGGCGGCGCCGGCTCTCGTATTCGCGCAGCGACTCCTCGAATGCCTCGCGGGTGAACTCGGGCCAGAGCTCGTCGCGAAAGACGAACTCCGAGTAGGCGCACTGCCAGAGCAGATAGTTCGAGATCCGCATCTCGCCGCTCGTCCGGATCAGCAGGTCCGGGTCGTGCAGGTCGGGCGCGTAAAGGTTGCGCCGGAACTCTTCCTCGTCGCCATGCGTGAAGCTTCGCGCCGCGTCGACGATCTCCGCCCGGCCGCCGTAGTTGAACGCGACGAACAGCGTGATGCGGTCATTCGTCGCGGTCTTCGACTCGGCCCACTCCATCCGCTCGACCAGGTCGAGCGGAACCCCCTCCCGGCGCCCGATGAAGCGCATCCGCACGCCCTCTTCGTCGAGCTCCGGCGTCTCGGCGTCGATTCGCTCGCCGAACATCCGCATCAGCCCCTCGACCTCCTCGTCGGGGCGGGTCCAGTTCTCGGTCGAGAAGGAGAAGACGGTCAGCTCCTCGACCCCGAGCTCGACCGCGTCGCGCAGCCGGGCCTTGACGACGTCCGCACCGGCCCGGTGCCCCTCGAGGGGCTCGAGTCCGCGCTGCTGGGCCCAGCGGCCGTTCCCGTCGGTGATGATCGCGACGTACCGCGCGGCCGCGGTCAAACCTCGAGGATCTCTTCTTCCTTGCCCTTGAGCAGGGAGTCGACCTCGCCGGTGGCGTCGTCGGTCAGCTTCTGGAGCTCGACCTCGGCGCGGTGCTCGTCGTCGGCGCCGGCGTCCCCCTCCTTCTTCATCTCGCGCAGGTCGTGCATGATGTCCCGGCGGACGTTTCGGATCGCCACCCTCCCCTCCTCGGCGACGCCGTGGACGACCTTGACCATCTCCTTGCGGCGCTCCTCGGTCATCTCCGGGATCTGGAGTCGAATGACGTTGCCGTCGTTGTTGGGAGTCAGGCCGACATCGGACTCCAGGATCGACTTCTCGATCGCCGGGATCGCCGACTTGTCGTAGGGCGTGATCGTCAGCAGGCGGGCCTCGGTCGCGGCGATGTTGGCGAGCTGCTTGAGCGGCGTCTGCGTGCCGTAGTAGTCGACGCCGATCCGGTCGAGGAGGTGCGGGGACGCGCGGCCGGTGCGGACCGTCGCCAGCTCGCCGCGGGTCGAGTCGACCGACTTCCCCATGCGCATCCTGGCGTCCGCCAGCAGGTCGTCGATCAGGTCCATCTGCCCTTTCGCTCTCTCAGCCCGAAGGGGTGCTCGAGACGAGTGTCCCGACCCGTTCGCCGGAGACGATCCTATCTATGTTCTGCTCGTCGGCCATGTTGAAGACGTAGATCGGCAGGTCGTTGTCCATGCACAGCGACAAGGCGGTCGAGTCCATGACCTTGAGGCCCCGTTCGATCGCCTCGCGGTGCCCGAGCGCCGGAATGAACTCGGCCGCGGCATTGTCGCGGGGGTCCGAGTCGTAGACGCCCTCGACCCCGTTTTTCGCCATCAGGATCGCCTCCGCGCGGATCTCCAGCGCCCGCAGCGCCGGCGCGGTGTCGGTCGTGAAGAACGGGTTGCCGGTGCCGGCGGCGAAGATCACGACGCGACCCTTCTCCAGGTGCCGCATCGCTCGCCGGCGGATGTAGGGCTCGGCCACCTCCTTGACGTCGATCGCCGACATCACCCTCGTGTGCTCGCCGAGCTTCTCGAGCGCGTCCTGGAGGGTCAGCGCGTTGAGGACCGTGGCGAGCATCCCCATGTAGTCGCCGGTCGCCCGGTCCATGCCCTCGGCCGCCGCCGCGAGGCCGCGGTAGATGTTGCCGGCGCCGACGACGATTGCCACCTCGACGCCGCGGGCGCGGGTGGCCATCACCTGATCGGCGATCCGGCGGACCTGGTCGGCGTCGGTGCCGTAGGCCAGGTCGCCCATCAGCGCCTCCCCGGACAGCTTCAGGAGGACGCGGCGGAACTGCGGTTCGGGTGCCATCGCCGGCGCGAGCCTATCCGGCGCGTCGCGGGCCGGCCGTCATTCCTCGCCGACGCGGAAGTAGGCGAACCGGGCGATGCGGACGTTCTCGCCGGTCTTCGCGGCGAGCTCCCCCCGCATTTCCTCGATCGTCTTGCCCTCGTGTTTGTCGGTGTTCACGTGGGGCTGCTCGAGGAGGGCGACCTCCTTCGCCCACTTGGAGAGCTGGCCCTCGACGATGCGTTCGAGGACGTTGTCGGGCTTTCCCTCCTCGCGCGCCTTCTGCTCGAAGACGCGGCGCTCGGCGTCGCGCTCGTCCTCGGCGATGTCCTCGGCGGAGACCACCCGCGGCCCGGTGGCGGCGACGTGCAGGGCCACCTGGTAGGCAAACGACTTGAAGTCTTCGTTGCGGGCGACGAAGTCGGTCTCGCACTGGACCTCGACCATCGCTCCGACCTTGTCGTTGGCGTGGATGTAGGCGGAGACGACTCCCTCGTCGGTGCCGCGGCCGGCGCGCTTCGCGGCCGAGGCCTGGCCCTTGACGCGGAGGATCTCGACCGCCTTGTCGACGTCCCCCTCGGCCTGCGCCAGCGCCGCCTTGCAGTCCATCATCCCCGCCCCGGTTCGGTCCCGCAGCGCCTTCACATCGCCAGCGGTGATGGCCACTACGAACCCTCCGGGGACGGCGCCGCGGCAGGGGCCTCGGGCGCCTGGGCCGGAGCGCCCCCGGCCTGCTGGGCCGCGGCCGCCTGGGCCTCGGCCGCGGCGGCCTCCTCGGCCTCCTTGCGGGCGCGCTCCTCCTCCTCGCGCTTGCGGCGCTCCTCCTCCTCGCGCCGCCGCCTCTCCTCCTCCTCGGCCCGGCGGCGGGCCTCCTGCTCGCGCCAGGCTCCGGCGCCCTGCTGGACCGACTCCCCGATCGCCGAGATGATCAGGCTGCAGGAGCGGATCGCGTCGTCGTTGCCCGGGATCACGTAGTCCACCGGCGTTGGGTCGCAGTTGGTGTCGACCAGACCGACGATTGGGATCCGCAGGCGGGCCGCCTCGCGGACCGCGATGTCCTCGGTCTTCAGGTCGGTGACGAAGACGGCCTCGGGGAGGCGCTCCATGTCGCGGACGCCGCCGAGGTTGTAGTCGAGCTTCGCCAGCTCCTTCTCCATGCTCATCCGCTCCTTGGTCGGCAGCAGGTCGAGCTGGCCGGACTCCTTCAGCTCGGTGAGCTCGTGCAGGCGTCCGATCCGCGAGGAGATCGTGTTGAAGTTGGTCAGGAGCCCGCCCAGCCAGCGCAGGTTGACGTAGGGCATCTCGGTTCGGTCTGCCCACTCCTTGACCGAGTCCCGGGCCTGCTTCTTGGTGCCGACGAACAGCACGGTCCCCCCGCCGCTCGTCAGCTCGCCGACGAACCGGGTCGCGTCGTCGAGCAGATCCTTCGTCTGCATGAGGTCGATGATGTGGATCCCGTCGCGCTCGCCGTGGATGTAGCGGCGCATGTTCGGGTTCCAGCGTCGGGTCTGGTGGCCGAAGTGGACTCCGGCCTCCAGCAGCTCCTTGATGCCTGCCTCGGCCATTCGCTTCTCCTTGTCTGGTGCTGCTCCCCCGGGGCTGCGCGGGACCCGGCATCTGCTGCTCACCGGGCAGGACCCCGCCTCGCTCACCGAGGGGTCGGTTTGGAGGCGTCGAGTCTAGCTGTGCGAGTCTTCCGCCGTGCCTGGGGACGGCGACAGAGGCGGTGAGGGCGAGGCGCGCGCCGACCTCGCCGAGGCGATGGAGCGGCGGCGGGCGACGCTCGACGAGGCGCGCCCCGAGGCGGTCGAACGGCGCCACGCGGCGGGGGGCCGAACGGCCCGCGAGAACATCGCCGACCTGGTCGACCCGGGCAGCTTCGTCGAGTACGGCGGGCTGGCGATCGCCGCCCAGCGGGCCCGGCGCGAGGTGCCGGAGCTGATCGAGCGCACCCCGGCCGACGGGCTGGTGGCGGGAACCGCCCGGGTCAACGGGGATCTGTTCGGCGAGCGTGCCGCCTGCGCGGTCCTCTCCTACGACTACACGGTGCTGGCCGGGACGCAGGGGGTGCTTGGCCACCGAAAGAAGGACCGGCTGTTCGAGCTGATCGAGCGGATGCGGCTGCCGGCCGTCTTCTTCGCCGAGGGCGGCGGCGGGCGGCCCGGCGACACCGACTACCCGGTCGTCTCGGCGCTCGACACGCGCGCCTTCGCGCTCTGGGCGCGGCTCTCCGGAGTCGTGCCGCGGATCGCCGTGGTCGCCGGGCGCTGCTTCGCCGGCAACGCCGTGATCGCCGGCTGCTCGGACCTGATCGTCGCCACCGAGAACGTCTCGCTCGGGATGGGCGGCCCGGCGATGATCGAGGGCGGCGGGCTGGGGTCGGTGGGCGCCGACGCGGTCGGTCCCGTCGAGATGCAGTCGGCAAACGGGGTGATCGACGCTGTCGCGGCGGACGAGGCCGAGGCGGTGGAGGTCACCAAGAGGCTCCTGTCCTACTTCCAGGGGCGCACCGAGCCCGGCGAGGCGGCCGATCAGGCGCCGCTGCGAGAGATCGTGCCGGAGCGGCGGCGCCGCGCCTTCGACGTCCGGCCGGTGATCGAGACGCTCGCCGATGCCGGCTCGGTGGTCTTCCTGCGGGAGCGCTTCGCGCCGGAGATGGTGGTCGCTTTCGCGCGGATCGAGGGCCGTCCGGTCGGTGTCATCGCCAACAACTCGACCCACATGGCGGGCGCGATCACCAGCGACGGCGCCGACAAGGCGGCTCGCCACCTCCAGCTCTGCGACGCCTTCGGGCTGCCCGTCCTCTCCCTGGTGGACACGCCGGGGATGATGGTCGGGCCCGAGGCCGAGGCGACCGGCCTCGTCCGCCATACCTCCCGGCTGCTCGTCGCCGGGGCCGCGCTGCGGGTCCCACTGGTGGCCGTGGTGCTGCGCCGCGGCTTCGGGCTGGGCGCGCAGGCGATGGTCGCCGGCAGCCTTCACGAGCCGCTCCTCACGGTCGCCTGGCCCGCCGCCGAGCTGGGGCCCATGGGGCTGGAGGGCGCCGTGCGGCTCGGCTTCCGCCGCGAGCTCGAGTCGATCGCCGACGAGGCTCAGCGCAACCGCCGCGTCCGCGAGCTGACCGAACTCGCCGAGAAGAACGCCCGCGCGATCAACGCCGCGACCCTCTTCGAGATCGACGACGTGATCGACCCGGCCGAGACCCGGTCCCTCGTCGCTTCGACCTTCGCGGCGGCGGAGGCCGTCCCGCAGGTCCACCCGCGCTTCGTCGACACCTGGTGAGCCGCTAGCGGGCTCGCGCCGCCTTCAGCGCCGCCGCAAGGTCTTGTGGGAGCGGCGACTCGAACTCGAGCCGCTGGCCGGTCGTGGGGTGATCGAAGGCGAGCCGGTGGGCGTGCAGGAACTGGCGCTCGAGGCCGAAGGACAGGGAGCCGCCGTAGGTCGTGTCGCCGGCGAGGGGATGCCCGATCGCCGCCAAGTGGGCGCGGATCTGGTGGGTGCGGCCGGTCTCGAGGCGGGCCTCGAGATAGGTCTCGCGGGGCAGCAGCTCGAGCACGGTGAAGTGGGTGCGGGCCTCGCGCTGGGCCGCGCCGGAGACCGCCATCCGGTGGCGCTGACGCGCCGAGCGGCCGATCGGCGCGTCGATCGTGCCCGTCCGGCTTGCCAGCCTTCCCTCGGCGAGCGCCAGGTAGGCGCGCTCCACTTCGCGGCGGCGCACCGCCTCCTGAAGGCGGCGGTGGGCCTCGTCGGTCCGCGCCACGACCATCAGCCCGCTGGTGTCCTTGTCGAGGCGGTGGACGATGCCCGGCCGGTCCGGCTCCTCGCCACCGCCGAGCAGCGGACCGAGGAGTTCGACAAGCGTCGCGCCGCTGTGGCCGGGCGCAGGATGGACCACCAGCCCGGCCGGCTTGTCGATCACCGCGAGCGCGTCGTCGCGGTGCACGATGCGCGGCGCGGGCGCGCTCAGGCCTCGGCCTCCCGCAGGAGAGTGAGCACGAACAGGCCGACGCCCAGCGTGATCGCGATGTCGGCCAGGTTGAAGGCGGGCCAGGCCGGCAGGTCGATGTAGTCCGTGACGGCGTCGATCCGAACCCGGTCGGCCAGGTTCCCGAGCGCCCCGCCGGCCACGAGGCCGACCGCAACCCACATCCCGGCTGCGCTCGAGGCGCGGGCGAACAGCACCACGATCACCGCGAGCGCCGCCAGGGTCAGCACGACGATCCCGTCCCCGCTGCCGCCCGCGAGCCCGAAGGCGACGCCCCGGTTGTGGACGTTCGTGATCGTCAGGGGCCCGAAGACGCCGGCCTCCTCGCCCGGCACGAGGTTCGACTCGACCACTGCCTTGATCGCCTGGTCGGCAACGACGACGATGCCGCAGAGGGCGAGCGCGAGCCGCCAGGGGCGGGAGCTGTCGGCGCTCACCCGTTGATCGCGCCGACGATGATCGCCTGCAGCAGGAACAGGACGAGGATCCCGATCACCGGCGACAGGTCGAGCGCGAAGCCGCCCCCGCCCACCGGGGGCAGGAAGCGGCGAAAGAGGTTCAGATAGGGGTCGGTGGTCTCGTGGACGAAGTTGACGATCGCTCGCAGCGTCAGGTTGTAGGGGATCCGCGGGATGAACGAGAGCAGCACCCGGGTGAAGATCAAGATGATGTAGACGATGAAGACCGCGTTGACGTACGTCGCCACGTCCTCGCGGCTGATCGCCAGCGGCAGGTCAGGCATTGCCGCGCATCCTCGCAATCGACGCCGAGACGGCGGCGGCAAACGCCTTGCGCGCGCCCTCCCGGTCGAGCGCCTCGAGGCCGGCCTCGGTGCTGCCGCCGGGCGAGGCGACGGCCTTGATCAGCTCGCCGGGTTCGCGCTCGCGCAGCAGCTCCGCCGTTGCGGCCATCGTGTCCACCATCAGCAAGTAGGAGAGGGCCGGGTCCAGCCCCTCCCCGGCCCCGCCCTGCGCGATCTCGTCCGCGACCACGGCCAGGTAGGCGGGTGTGCACCCCATCACCGCGGTGGCGGCATCGATTTGCTCGTCATCCATTACCGCGACCCGCCCGAGGGCGCTGAGCAGGTCGATGACACCGTCCACCAGAGCCGCGTCCGCGCCCTCCGCGGCCGAGAAGCACATCACGCCCTTCCCGACCTCGACGCCGAGGTTCGGCATCACCCGGGTCGCCTGCGAGCGCGGAAACGCCTGCGCCACGCGGGCGACGGGGGTGGCTCCGAGCATGGAGAGCACCGCCGGCGCCGCCTCCGCCTCGGCGGCGACGACAGCGAGGTCCTTCGGCTTGACGCCGAGGACGAGCAGGTCGCAGCGCTCGGCCAGCTCGGCGTTCGAGTCGACCGGCTCCCCACCGACTTCCCCGGCCAGGCGCTTCGCGCGTCCCGAGCCGCCGTCGGTGAACAGCAGCCGCTCCGGTCGCCGGTCCGCCGACGCCCAGCCACGCGCCATCCCGGCGCTCATGTTCCCGGAGCCCGCGAACCCGACGACCATCGGCCGCAGCCTATTGGCCCCGGCCGCCTGGACTCAGGACTGGTTGAAGAAGCCCTTGTCGATCAGGCGGGCCTTCTCCTCGGCCGAAACCTCCACGTTGCGAGGCGTGAGGAGAAAGACCTTCTCGGCGATCCGCTGCATGCCGCCGTCGAGGGCGTAGGTGAGACCGGAGGCGAAGTCGATCAGGCGCTTCGAGAGCTCGTGGTCGGCGGTCTGGAGGTTGAGGATGACCGGGACGGTGCGCTTGAACTGGTCGGCGACCTGCTGCGCGTCGTTGAAGTTGCGTGGGATTACCAGGTGGACCTGGACGTCGGAGCCGCCGCCTCCGTTGCCGCTGTCGACCGGGCGCAGGACGCGGGTGCGGGACGCGGCGATCGGCTCGTCGTCGGCGAAGATGTCATCGATCTCATCGCGGCGGGCGCGGCGGGCCGTCGGCAGCCTGCGGACCGGCGCCGGCTCACGGTCGCGGGGCCGCTCGAAGAAGTCCTCCGAGCCGGTCTCCGGCTCGTAGTCGTACTCGGGACCGTACTCGTGATCCTCGGCGAGGCCGAAGTAGACAAGCGCACGGTGCCATGTGTCTCGGAGGGCCATGGGTATCGGCGTCTTTCGGGTCGGGCAGCCGGATTCCTTTACGGATTATGGCGCAGCAGCAAGCCGTTTCAGCCGGTTGGCGCCAGCAGGGAGGTACCCAGCCTGAGGATCGTTGCACCTTCCTCCGCGGCGACCTCCCAGTCCTGCGAGGTCCCCATCGAGAGCCGCACCAGCCCGTGCTCGGCCGCCAGCTCGGCCAGCCGCGCGAAATGCGGGCGCGACGCCTCCGGGTCCTGGCTGAACGGCGGCATCGTCATCAGGCCGGACACGGTTACGGCGGCACGCTCGATGAACTCGCCGAGCTCGCCGGGGTCGATCCCGCCCTTGGCCTCCTCACCTGCGACGTTGACCTCGACCAGCACCTCGGTCTCGGGCTGCGCGTGGCGGCGAAGCTGCTCCAGCGCCGAGGCCGACGCGACCGAGTGGATCAACCGGCAGAGCGACGCGATCCGCTTGACCTTGCGGCTCTGGAGGTTGCCGATGAAGTCCCACTCGAAGGCAGCGCCCCAGCGCTCCCGCTTCGCCTCGAGGTCCTGAAGCCGGTTTTCCCCGACCAGGCGGACGCCCGCCTCGGCCAGGGCGCCCATCTCCTCGAGCGGCACGTACTTGGTCGCGACGAGGATCTCGACCTCGGGCCCGGTTCGCTCACGCACGCGTTCGAGGTTCGCGGCGATCGCCTCCGGCTCGAGGCCTCGGATCAGGCCCGGCACGACTCAGCCCTTCCCCGGCTCGAGCCAGGCGACGCCTGCCTGTCGCCCGGTCCGCCCGTTGTCGCGGCGGTGGGAGTAGAAGAGGTCCGGGTTGCAGGAGGTGCAGAGGCCGGACGCCTCGACCTGCTTGACGCCGGCGCGGGCGAGCAGGCGCCGGGCGACCTCGGGCAGGTCGAGCATTCGCCCGACGGCGATGCCGGGCCCCAGGTCCCGGAACTCGGCCAGCACCTCCTCGCCGACCTCGTAGCAGCAGGGGCCGATGCCCGGGCCGATCGCGGCGGCCCTCGCCCCGACCGCGTCCCCCCCGCGCTCGACGATCCCGCCGGCGAGCCCGCGCCAGCCGCAGTGCAGGAGCGCCAGGCCCTGCGGTCCCGCGAGGGCAACCGGGAGGCAGTCGGCGACGAAGACGAGCGGCGCGAGGTGCGGATCCCTGACGACGTGGCCGTCGAGCTCGGGGATCCCGGGCTGGGGGTCGACGAACGGACTCGGTTCCTGCGGCCCCTCGTGCACCATCACCTCGGCGCCGTGGACCTGGCGCGCGATCACGACCGACTCGCGGTCAAGGCCCAGCGCCGCGGCGAGCCGGCCGCGGTTCTCGAGCACGTCCTCGCGGTCGTCGCCGGTCAGGATTCCGAGGTTGAGGGTGTCGTAGGGCTCATCGCTGACCCCGCCGAGCCGGGTCGAGAACGCGGCCCGGGCGCCGGGCAGCGTCGCCTCGAGCCAGCGGATCCCTTCTTCGTCATGCCATTCCATTCCCGCCCAAACTACGACGACCGCGCCGCCCGCAGCGCGACGTCGAGCTCGGCGTCCCGCCCATCCGCCTCGCCGTCGAGCTTGGCCCGCAGCGCCGCGGCCAGCGCCCGCCCCACCGGCGGTCCCTCCGGGACGCCCGCGGCCAGCAGGTCGCGTCCGTCGATCTCCAGCATCACCGAGCGCCAGTCGGCCACGTAGTCATCGAGCCAGCCGCCGCCGAGTGCCCGGGCGAGGACGAGCTCCTCGGGCCGGGCCCCGCGAGCAAGCTGGACGCCCTCGGACGGGCGGTCGGGCCGGGCGGCGGCGAGGCTCGTCACCGGTTCGCGCGGTTGCGAAGCCGCGACGAGCAGAGCCCGGGACCGGTCGGCGACGCCGCTCCACGGCGGGGCCGCCAGGAGCTCGGCGACCCTCTCGACCCGGCCGGGAGCGTCGGCGTCGAGGTCGAGGATGCGCCACTCGCCGAGAAGACGGAAGGCCTCTGCCGCCTCCGCCTCGGCGGCCAGACGCATCAGCTCCGTGCGGCGGCGGTCTTCGGAGACCGTCTCGAGGTCGGCCTCGCCGATCAGCTCGCGGGCCCGGTCATCCGGCGCGAGGCCGAACCGGGCCGCGTAGCGGGCGCCGCGCAGCGCCCGAGTCGGATCGTCGCGGAACGACCCCTCGTGCAGCACCCGCAGGACACCCGCCTCGAGGTCCTCGCGGCCACCGTGCGGATCGATCAGCCGCTCCTCGCCCTGCAGCGGCAACGCCATGGCGTTGACGGTGAAGTCGCGGCGGGCGAGGTCCTCCTCGAGGCGGGCCGGCCGCACCTCGGGCAGTGCACCGGGGTGCGGATAGCTCTCGGCGCGGGTGGCGGCGAGGTCGACCTCGACGCCCCCGGGCCGCGCCTTCGCGGTCGCGAAGCGCTGGTGTTCGAGCACCTCGCCGCCCAGCCGGCGGGCAACCGCGGCGGCGTCGCCCTCGACGGCGACGTCGAGGTCGGTCCTGCCCCGGCCGAGCAGGAGGTCGCGCACGGCGCCGCCGACCACATAGAGCGGCGCCCCCTCGGCGGCCTCCACCAGGGCCGGCAGCTCGGGCACCGCGCCGCCCAGGGCCGCATAGGCCTCCTCCGTGCTCCGCAACCGGTTCGGCATGGGGACTGTTCCGTACCATGACGCGTTCCTCAGATGGCCGACGAGACGACAGAGAACGGCGCCGGCGCTTCGCCGACGCGGTGGTGGCACGACAGGCGCAAGCTGGCGGCGGCGATTGCGGCCGCTGTGGTCGTCGTCGGGGTCGGCGTCGCGATCGCGTACAACGCCCTCAAGCGCCCCGATGACGTCGACCGCGGCACCGAGCTCGCGTTCGAGGATGAGAAGGAGCGCCCGCCGGTCGCCAAGACGACCAACTGGCCGATGTTCGGGTTCGACCGCGCCCGGACCAGGTTCCTGCCGGCCAACGAGGTAAAGCCGCCCTACGAGCGGCTTTGGAAGTACGGTGACAACCCGCTGCTCGAGTTCCCGCCGATCTTCGTCCGGACCCCGAGGCGGTTCTGCAAGCCGGTGAAGGGGCCGGGCACAGGCTGTGACCGGCTCTTCTTCGTCGACAACAACGGCCGCGCCTTCGCGCTCGACGCCGACACGGGCAAGAAGGTGTGGGAGCGCGACATCGCCGAGTTGAATGCTTCCTCGCCCGCCTACTCGAGGGGCCGACTGTTCATCGTCAACCTCGAGCCGGGCCAGATCATCAGCCTCGACGCGAAGAGCGGGAAGACCATCTGGAAGCGATCGCTGCCGGGCCGCTCGGAATCCTCGCCGGTGGTGGTCGGCAACAAGGTCTTCTTCGGCTGCGAGTGCGGGGAGCTGCTCGCCCTCGACGCGAAGAACGGCAAGACGAAGTGGAGCACCCAGCTGGGCGGCGAGATCAAGGCGGCACCCGCCTATCGCCACGGGACCCTCTACGTCGGCGACTACAGCGGCACGATGTCAGCGGTCAAGGCCCGCAACGGCGAGATCAGGTGGCAGTCGGATGGGCTCGGTCTCAGCTTCGGGCGCGCCGGCGGGTTCTACTCGACGCCCGCCGTCGCCTTCGGCCGGGTCTACAACGGCAACAAGGACAGCCGCGTCTACTCGTTCGACGCGGAGACCGGCGAGGTGGCCTGGACGTACTCGACCGGCAGTTACGTGTACTCCGGGGGCGCGGTGGCGGACACCGAGAACACATCGCCGACCGTCTACATCGGCTCCTACGACGGCAACGTCTACGCGCTCGACGCTCGCACCGGCGACCTGCGCTGGTCACAGTCGGTGGGCGGGCCGGTCATGGGCTCCCTGACGGTCGTCGGCAACGTCGTCTACGCGGCGACGTTCGAGGGAACGAACACGAGCGGCTTCAAGCTCAAGGGCGGCAAGAAGGTGTTCTCGTTCCACACCGGTGCCTACACGCCGGCGATCTCCGACGGCCGCCGCCTCTATCTCAACGGGTACTCCTCGATCCACGCTCTCGAGCCGGTCTCGCCACGGGAGGCGAAGGCGGCGAAGCGCAAGCGCCAACAGGGCAGGCAGAGGGCCAAGAAGGGCTAGAGGCGGACGGGAATGCCGGCGGCGGCGAGGTGCTCCTTCGCCTCGCGGACGCGGTAGGTGCCGTAGTGGAACACCGACGCGCAGAGGACCGCGTCGGCGCCGCCCCTGCTGATCGCCGCCGAGAGGTGGTCGAGCGTGCCGGCCCCACCCGAGGCGATCACCGGCACGGGGACGGCGCCGGCAACGGCGCTCGTCAGCTCGAGCTCGTACCCGCCCTCGGTCCCGTCGCGGTCCATGCTGGTCAGCAGCACCTCCCCCGCCCCGCGCTCGGTCGCCTCGCCCGCCCACTCGACGGCGTCGCGACCCGCCGCCACGCGCCCGCCGTTGACGTAGACGGAGTACCCCCCCGCGGCCTCGCGCTTGGCGTCGATCGCCACTACCACGCACTGTGAGCCGAACGTCTCCGCCAGCTCGCCGAGCAGCTCGGGCCGGGCCAGGGCCGCGGAGTTGACCGAGACCTTGTCGGCGCCGGCGTCGAGCACGGCCTGCGCGTCCTCGACCGAGCGGATCCCGCCTCCGATCGTGAACGGGATGAAGACGTTGTCGGCTGTGCGGCGGGCGAGCTCGACGATCGTGTCGCGGCCCTCATGGGACGCCGTGATATCGAGGAAGACGAGCTCGTCGGCACCCTCGGCGTCGTAGCGTTCGGCCAGTTCGACCGGGTCACCCGCGTCGCGGATGTCGACGAAGTTCGTGCCCTTGACCACTCGTCCGCGGTCGACGTCCAGACAGGGGATGACGCGCCGCAGTGACATCGGCGCGAGGTTAGCGCCGGTCCCGCACCGCGCAGGCCCGGCGCTCAGAGGCCGGCGCTGATCCGCGCCGGCCTGCTCAAGGTCCCGGTCGCGGGGTCGCGCAGGCGGAAGACCGAGTTCGGCAGCGGCGCGCTGACCACGGTCTCGAAGTAACCGCGCTCGTTTGACGGCACGACCGATCCGACCGGGACCCCGTCACGGAGGATCTCGACCCGCCGCCCTGCGTGGCGGCCGGACGCGGCGCCCCAGACCGCGACCTGTCCCAGCCCGAGTGCCCCCGGGGCGACCCTTCGGACGACGATCGGCATGCGGAACGCCGCGTAGGCGGCTTTCGGCCGCCCGTCCATGTAGCGCAAGCCGGTGAACCAGACCGGATCGTCGGTCATCAGGTACTGCGCGAAGCTGGCAACGCTCGGCTCGCGATACTGGAGGTACTCGGCCAGGTTGGTGTGCAGCGCCTGATCGGCCTCGCTCATCGAGGAAGCCATCTTCGGCGAGGACTGGAACCCGGCCTCCGTGTTCATCACGGTGAGACCCCCCGGCAGACGCCCGCTGGCGCTCAGGAAACCGAGCAGCTGCGCGGGCCGCGCGGGAGCCGATGGAACCCAATGGTTCGGGTCGGCTGGGGGCTGGACCACCGGGGCCGTGCCGGCGTTGGCGCTGTAGAAGTGGGTGGTGAGCCCCGCGGTGTCAAGCGGGGAGTACGCGGCGCAGCGGCGAAGGCGGGCCGCGCCCTTGGCGTAGGCGAGCAGGTCGGAGCCGACGCAGGCGACCTCGCGGACGAACATCCCGGGAGCCATCGCGGCGCGGCGGCCTCGACGCCCGCCACCCGTGGCCGCGGTCTCGCCCAGGTAGATGCGGCCCCCGCGGTGGCCGCTCCTGCGCAGCGCGGCGGCGGCCTGCTCGTAGAGCTTGCGGTAGATCACCGGCGACCACGGGATCCAGCCCGTCGCGGTGCGCTTCCACTGGGGCTGGAGGAACTGGGGGTTGTTGGGCTCGTTCCAGAGCGACCAGTCATCGACGGACGGCAGCGGCGAGGAATCCCCCTTCGGCACGTAGCGGCCGCTGTAGCGGCGGCCCAGCGCCCGCACGAAGCGCCGGAACTCGTCCGGATCGGGAGAACGCCCGCGCCGCTGGGCCCAGCGCGGGGTCTGCAGGTACGTTCCGGCCAGCCCCGAGGCGCCGGAGGGATTCAGCGTCAGCGCGATCCCGCGCGCGTGCGTCCCTCGGACCAGCGAGTCGAGCATCGCGAAGCGCTCGTGGCGGTAAAGCCGCGATCCGGATCGGCGCGGATTCCCCGGGGGGCGGCTCTTCGACTTCGCATCCGCGACCACGTACCCCCACCAGACGGCGGCGCGGATCCGGTCGACGCCGAGCCGCTTGAAGTGGTCGAGCGCCTCTTGCTGCTCGGGCCGCGAGAGCTCGAGCAGCCGGTGGTCGTCCTCGATCAGGAGCTCCTGCGTCGTCGATCCAAGAGCGGCGGGCGCGAAGATCGCGCAGGAGACGATGGCGAGCGCTGGGACGAGTCGCCTCGGGAACATCCTGCGACACCTCCTCGGCGGGAGGACCCACCGGCTTGACCCAAAACTCAGCGGTCGCGCACGGGCTCAGCCGCGAGCGCGGCAACCGCCTCGGACACACTGAAGCGCCGATCGTAAAGGGCCCTCCCAACGATCGCGCCGGTCACGTTGACGGGTGCCCGGGAGGCGAGCGAGCGGAGGTCGTCGAGGCTGCCGACGCCGCCTGAATAGAGGAGCTCGGCGTCGGTCGCACGCGCGACCCGCTCGAGCTCGTCCAGGCCCGGGCCCTCCAGGGTCCCATCGACCTCGATCGGCGTGAAGAGGAAGCGTCGGCTCCCCCGGCCGGTGAGATCGGCAACCGCAGCGGCCGCGTCGACGTCGCTGGTCTCGGTCCAGCCGGCGAGCGAGACCCGGCCGTTGCGAGCGTCGACCGAGACGATGACTCGGTCCCCGTGCTGGTCGAGCATCGCCTCCAGGAAGGCGGGGTGGCGAAGCGCTGCGGTGCCGATCACGACTCTCTCGGCGCCCGCCGCCAGGGTCGCCTCGACGGCGTCGGCGTCGCGGAGGCCTCCGCCCACCTGGATTGCGCAGTCGACGGCGGCGGTGATCCGCTCGATCGCGTCGAGGTGTAGCGGCGCCCCCTTCCGGGCGCCGTCGAGGTCGACGACGTGCAGCGCCTGCGCTCCGGCCTCGCACCATCGCCGGGCCGCATCGGCCGGGTCCTCGTCGTAGACGGTCTCGCGCTCGTAATCCCCCTGGCGCAGCCGTACCGCGCGACCGCCCCGGATGTCGATCGCCGGGTAGAGGATCAAATAACGCCGCTTCCTCGCTCTCGCTCAGCCCTGCTTCCAGAGGCCGGGTCTACTGCAGGGCTTCGCTCCCGCGTCCGGGAGCGCCTCTGCAGGCACACTTCGGCGAAGTTGGCCAGCAGGCGCAGGCCGGCGGCGCTCGACTTCTCCGGGTGGAACTGGACGCCGAAGACGTTGCCGTTCTCCACCGCGGCGGCGAAGCGCTCGCCGTACGCCGCGGTGCCGAGGGTGTCGGCGGGCTGCGGTCGCGGCGCATGGGAGTGCACGAAGTAGAAGGGCGTGCCGTGGGGGATGCCGTCGGCAAGCGGCGACGGCTTCTCCCACCGCATCGGCTCCCAGCCGATGTGCGGGACCTTGAGACCCGGCGCCCGCAGGGCCTCGACCGGTCCGGGAAGGAGCCCCAGCCCCTCGGCTCCACCGAGCTCGTCGGAGGACTCGAACAGGAGCTGAAGGCCGAGGCAGATGCCGAGAATCGGAGTGCCGGTGTCGCGACGCTCGGCGATCAGGCCGTCGAGGCCGGCGGCGCGGATCCGCTCGATCGCCCGCGGAAAGGCGCCGACGCCGGGCAGGATCAGCCCGTCGCAACCGCTCGCGTCGCCGGCGTCAGAGGTGATCAGCGGCGCGGCATCGACCCGGTCGAGCGCCTTCTCGACCGAGCGGAGGTTGCCCATCCCGTAGTCGAGGATCGCGATCCGCGCCGCGGCCCGCTTCATCCGCGCAGCGTGCCCTTGGTGCTCGGGACTCCGGATTCGCCCGGGTCGAGGGCGACCGCCTCGCGCAGCGCCCGAGCGAAGGCCTTGAAGGCCGCCTCGATCATGTGGTGGGCGTTGGTCCCCGACCGGACCCACAGGTGGAGCGTCAGACCGGCGCTGCTGGCGATGGCCCGGAAGAATTCCTCGGTCAGCTCGGTCTCGAAGCCGGCGATCGAGGTCGCCGGCAGGTCGGCGGCGAAGTCGCAGTAGGGCCGTCCTGAGATGTCGATCGCGCACTCGGCGAGGGACTCGTCCATCGGCACGAGCGCCGAGCCGTAGCGCCGGATCCCGGCCCGGTCGCCCAGCGCCTCGTCGAGGGTCTGGCCGAAGACGATGCCGACGTCCTCGACCGTGTGGTGCGAGCCGGTGTCCAGATCCCCTTTCGCCTCCACCCGGAGACCCAGCCTGCCGTGGCGGGCGAGCAGGTCGAGCATGTGGTCGAGGAACCCGACCCCGGTGCTCGCGCTCGACTCCCCGCCGTCGAGATTCAGCGAGAGCCGGATCTCGGTCTCCTGGGTGGTCCGCTCCTTCTCGGCTGTTCGGCTCATGTCGGCTCCTTCGCCTTCCCTCAGCTCCTCGACCGCGCCGACTCGCCGTGGACCGGGAAGCCCTCGGCACGGGCGAGCGCGTCGACGTGCGGGGCGAGCGCCGCGGCCGAGGCGGCGGTCAAGGTTACATTCGAGATCCGGCGCCGGAAGGTGCCGGGACCGAGCGGGCCGGAGAAGCGTCCCGCCCCCCCGGTCGGAAGGACGTGGTTCGAGCCGGCGGCGTAGTCGCCGAATGCGGTGCCGGCGAGCTGACCGAGGAAGACGCATCCGGCGGTGCGGACGTGGGGCGCCAGCGCCAGCGCGTCGGAGCTCATCAGTTGGAGGTGCTCGGGCGCGAGATCGTTCGCCAGGGCGATCGCATCGGCCAGGTCGGGGACGTGGACGAGGGCCAGGGGCGAGGCCGTCTCCCCCACCGCCGACCCGACCTCCTCCAGCCAGGCCTCCTCGACGGCCGCGAGGACGAGTGGGCTGTCGGGACCGTGCTCGGCCTGGGCGCGAAGGTCGAGCGCCGCCCAGGCGACGCGAGTGTCGTGACCCCCGACGATCATCAGCTCCGAGGGGCCCGCGAGGGTGTCGACCCCGACCTCGCCGTAGACAGCCCGCTTGGCCGCCACGACCCAGGCGCTGCCCGGCCCCGCGATCACGTCGACCGGCCGGATCGACTCGGTCCCTCTGGCGAGGGCGAAGACCGCCTGGGCGCCGCCGACCGCGTAGATCTCCTCGACGCCGCACAGGGCGGCGGCCGCCAGAACCGCGGGGTTCAGCTCTCCATCCGCGCCCGGTGGCGAGCAAAGCGCGATCCGATCGACGCCGGCTACCCGGGCCGGGATGCAGGCCATCAGGACGCTGGACGGGTAGGCGGCGCGGCCCCCGGGGGCATATACGCCCGCGGCGCCGACCGGCACCTCCAGCACCTCGACCGTGTGCCCCTGGGGAAGCTCCACGCGGCGATCCTCTGCGGGCTGAGCCTCCGCAACCGCGCGGATGTTCGCCGCCGCCGCCGCCAGAGCCTCGCGAAGGTCCGGCTCCGCGTCGCGCAGCGCCTTCTCGGCGTCGGCCGGATCGACGCGGAGGCCCTGCGGCGGGGTCTCGGTGGCGTCGTAGCGGGCGGTCAACTCGAGCAGCGCGTCGTCCCCCCGTTCGCGCACGGCACGCTCGATCTCATTGACGTCCACCGGCTCCGCTTCGGCGGCGGCCCAGGCCCGGATCGCGGCCGCGACGGCGGCCGGGGTGCTCCACTCGAACCGCCGGGCGCTCACCGGGTGGCCTCCCGGAGGCGGCCCATCAGCTCGTCGACCTCCGCCGCTCGCAGCTTGTGGGAGACCCGGTTGGCGACGTAGCGCGCCGTACAGACCGCGATCTCCTCGCGGACCTCGAGGTCGTTTTCGCGCAGGGTGCGCCCGGTGGCGACGAGATCGACGATCCCGTCGGCGAGGCCGACCAGGGGCGCCAGCTCGACCGAGCCCTTCACCTCGATCACCTCGGCCTGGCGCCCGGTCGACTCGAAGTGGGCCTCGGTGACGCGCGGGTACTTCGTGGCGACCCGCATCGCCCCGAGCCGCCGCTCCGCCTCGCCGAGGCCGGGGTCGCCGCGGCGGCCCGCCAGCACCATCCGGCAGGATCCGTAGCCGAGGTCGAGCAGCTCGTAGACGTGGCGGTCCGACTGCTCCATCAGCACGTCCTTGCCGGTGATCCCGACGTCGGCGGCGCCGATCTCGACGTAGGTCGGGACGTCGGACGGGCGCATCGTGACCAGCTCGACGCCGCCGCCGTCGAAGACCAGCGACCGCGAGTCTCCGCGCAGGCCGGACACGTCGATGCCCGCCCGCTCGAGCGCAGCCGCGGTCTCCTCGAAGAGGGAGCCGCGGGGAACCGCCAGCTTCAGCCGGCCGTCGGCCTTCGCCCGTCCCACGCCGGAGAGCTCAGCGGCCAAGGCGCTCCTCCTCCATCTGGGCCAGGAGGAGCCGCTCCAGATACAGCGAGAATCCGGCGGCGGGGCGGTCGTGGCCGAAACGCGCCATCAGCTCGTCGTAGCGGCCGCCTCCCCCGATGACGTAGCCGACCGCCGGGTCGTAGACCTCGAGGATCGCGCCGCTGTAGTAGCCGAGGTCGCGCAGCAGGCCGAGGTCGATCAGGACGCGCCCGGCTGCGTCCCGCTCCTCCAGGGCCTCGTAGGTCTCGCCGATGCGGGCGGTGGCGCGCTCGACCGCCTCACCGCCAAGCGCTCGCGCCTCGTCGAGCACCTCGCGGCCGCCGCGGAGCTGCGAGAGCGCGACAAGGGTGCCGACCGTCTCGGCGCTGACGCCGTTCACGCCGGCGACAGCCGCTTCCAGGCCGACCAGGTCGTGGCGGGCCAGCCGGTTCAACGCCGCCTCTCGCGCGGCCCCGGCGATCCCGAGCTCGGTCAGGAGCTGGGTGTAGAGGTCGGCGTCGCCCAGCCCGATCACGGCGCGGCTGAGGCCGACCGCGTCGAGCGCGGCCTCGAGGACCTCGACCACCTCGGCGGTCCCGGCCGGTGCCTCGCCCCCGATCAGCTCGACCCCGGCCTGGCCGAACTCACGCAGCTGCCCGCGGCCCGGCTGGATCGCCCGGTACGCGTTGGCGACGTAGCAGAGCCGCAGGGGCAGCTCGGCTTCGGCGAGGCGGGAGGCGACGAGCCTGGCGATCGGAATCGTCATGTCGCCGCGCAGCGCCAGCAGCTCTCCCTGCTCGCCGAAGAACCGATAGGTCGCGGTTGCCGAGGGCCCGAGCCCTCGCGCCATCACCTCGTCGTACTCGATCGCCGGCGTGGCGACCTCGCCGTAGCCGTGGCGCTCGAACACCTCGAGAAGGGAGGCGTGCAGGCGCCGAAGCTCGCGCATCTCGTCGGGGAGCACATCGCGCGTGCCCGGCGGAATCCGGTGGATCATCGGCAGAACCTTACGGTCGGGTCGGCGGCGCGGCGGGCGCGAGGTCGCAGGCGAGCCGGCCTACGCCGGGACCTCGGCGCCGACCCGCTCCAGGTGCGCGCCAAGGGCGCGCAGGCGGTCGTCGATCTGCTCGTAACCGCGGTCGATCTGGCGGATGTTGCCGATCTCAGAGACGCCGTCGGCCGCGAGGGCGGCGATGAGCATGGCCATCCCGGCCCGGATGTCGGGGCTCTCGAGGCGTTCGCCGTGAAGACGGCTCGGACCGGTGACCAGCGCCCTGTGCGGGTCGCAGATCGTGATCCGAGCGCCCATCGCGACGAGCTTGTCGACGAAGAAGAGCCGGTTCTCGAACATCTTCTCGAAGATCATGATCGTGCCTTCGGCCTGGGTGGCGAGCGCGACGGCGATCGAGGTGAGATCGGCAGGAAAGGCCGGCCAGGGGCCGTCCTCGATCTTTGGGATCGCCCCACCCACGTCGGCCTGCACCCGCAGGTTCTGGTTCGGCGGGACGATGATGTCCTCGCCCTGCTCGACGGCCTGCAGCCCCAGGCGCCGGAACTGGCGGCGGATCATCACCAGGTCGGCCGGCTGGGCGTCGAGGACCCGGAGCTCGCCGCCCGTCGCGGCAGCCAGCGCCATGAAGCTCGCGACCTCGATGTGGTCGGGGCAGAGCGTGTGTTCGGCGCCGCCGAGCTTGTCGCGACCGTGCACGGTCATCACGTTCGAGCCGATCCCGTCCACCTGGGCGCCCATTGCGGCGAGGAGGCGGGCGAGGTCCTGGACGTGGGGCTCGGAGGCGGCGTTGGCGATCGTGGTCGGGCCCGGCGTGAGCGACGCCGCCATCAGTGCGTTCTCGGTGCCCATGACCGACGGCTCGTCCATGAAGATCGACGACGGCCGCAGTCCGCTGGGCGGCGCGGTGACGTCAATCCAGCGGTCGCCACCGACCCGGGCGCCGAGGTCTTCGAAGGCGTCGAGGTGGGCGTCGAGACGCCGCCGGCCGATGAAGTCGCCCCCGGGTGGCGGCATGTGGGCCTCGCCGAAACGCGCGAGCAGGGGTCCCGCGAGCAGGAACGACGCGCGGATCTTGCTCGACAGGTCCTCGTCGACCTCGGCGCCGTTGACCGTCGCGGCCCGCAGCCGCAGGCTGTTGTCGGCCACCCACTCGACCTCGGCACCGAGCCGCTCCAGCAGCGCGATCTGGGCCTCGACGTCGCGGATCCGCGGGACCCGGTGCAGGGTCACGTCCTCGTCGGTGAGAAGGCAGGCGGCGATAAGCGGCAGCGCCGCGTTCTTGTTGCCGGCGGTCGTCAACTCCCCGGATAGGGGGACGCCACCCCGGATGACGAATTTCTCCATTAAAGACCCTGCAAACGGCGAGTTTTCGGATTCGGGGAGGAATCGGCTGGCGACCCCGCCGCGAGCGCGACTAGGGTAACACCGCCGATGGCCGCCCCCTCCCGCGAGGACGCCTGGAAGCTCTTCTGCGAGTGGACCGAGTCCGACTCGCTGCGAAAGCACGCCCTGTCGGTCGAGGCGGCGATGCGCCACTACGCCCGGATCTACGGTGAGGACGAGGAGCGCTGGGCCGTGACCGGTCTGGTCCACGACCTTGACTACGAGCGTTATCCGGACCTCGACACGGGGCACCCCCGCTACGCGCTGAAGGAGCTCGAGGAGCGCGGCTACCCGGACGACGTGGTCCAGGCCGTCGCCGGGCACGCGGACTTCCTCGAGGTTCCGCGGGAGACGCTGATGGCGAAGGCGCTCTACGCGGTCGACGAGATGTCCGGCTTCGTGACCGCCTGCGCTCTCGTCCGGCCGACCGGGATCGAAGGCATGAAGCCGAAGTCGGTCAAGAAGAAGCTGAAGCAGCCCTCGTTCGCCGCGGCGGTCGACCGCGACCAGCTCCGGCGCGGCGCCGAGGAGCTCGGCGTCGACTTCGACGAACACGTCGGCAACGTCATCGCGGCGCTCGACGAGCGATCCGACGAGCTCGGGCTTGGCCGGCGCGACGGCGACGCCGCGTGAGCCGCGGCGCCAAGATCGCGCTCGGCGTCCTCGTCGTGCTCGCCGTGCTGCTCGCGCTCAACGCCCTGGCCCTCGACAACGAGACCAAGCCGGCCGTGCAGCGAGTCGACGGCGCCGAGATCGTGCGGCTGCCGGGCGGCAACCTCCAGGTCCTCGACGTGCCCGCGCGGCGGGCGGGGCCCGGAGGCGACGCGCCGATCGTCCTGCTCCACTGCTTCACCTGCGCGATCGACTGGTGGGACCGGATGATTCCGGCTCTCTCCCGGCGGCACCGGGTGATCGCGATCGACCTGCTTGGCCATGGCGGCTCCGAGAAGCCGAAATCGGGCTATGAGATCACCGAGCAGGCGGCGCTGGTCGCTCAGGTGCTGGCGGAGAGGGACGTCGAGGGAGCGACGGTCGTCGGCCATTCGCTGGGCGGGTCGGTCGCGACCGCCGTCGCCGAGCAGTCGCGCGAGCTCGTCGACCGGCTCGTCATCGTCGACCAGGCCCCCGACGACAGCTTCGGAGACCTCGGATTCCTCGCCCGGCTCGGGTTCACGCCGGTGGTCGGCGAGGCGCTCTGGCGGGTGAAGACCGACTTCGCGATCCGCGACGGGCTGGAGGACGCCTTCGCGCCCGGCTACGACGTGCCGGACGAGTTCGTCGAGGACGTGCGCCAGATGACCTACACCTCCTACGACGACTCGTCGGCGAAGGAGGACGACTACAGCGGCGAGAAGCCCCTGGACGAGCGCGTCGCGGCCTCGTTCGTGCCGCTGCTGGCGATCTTCGGCGAGGAGGACCAGATCTACGACGCCCGCGATGCGGTCGATGCCTACGCGGCTGACGTGCGCGGCGCGCGCACGGAGCTGATCCCGGGGGCCGGACACTCCCCCAACGTCGAGGCGCCGGGACGCACGGCGGCGCTGATCCTCAGCTTCGCCAAGCCGGTCGCGCCCGTGCCGGTGGAGAAGCCGAAGCCCGCGCGGCCGGAGCCGACCATTGAGAAGTCGGGCGGCCTGCGGGGCACCCTCCTCGTAACGCCGGTGCTGGCGGGGGCGGGCGACACGCTCGAGGTGCGCGTCGCCAACCGGGGACGGGTGAAGATGCTGTTCGGCCTTCGCAACCGGGTCGAGCGGCGGAGCGGCGACGGGTGGGCCGACGTCACGAAGGCGGTGTTCGGGACGCCCTCCCCCCAGGTGGCCGACCTGCTCCTGCAGGCCGCCGCCGGGAAGGTGGCCGGCCCGCGTTACGGGGTCCAGGTCGACGAGGTGCCGCTGCCGGGCTCGCTTCGCCCGGGGGCCTACCGCGTCGTCAAGAGCGTGGCGGCTCCGTCGAAAGGCGGCAAGCCGGCGCCGGGGCTGCGACTCGACGGCGAGTTCCGCGTGCGCCGCGGCTAGCGGCGAAGGCTGCGAACAGCGTCATATAGGCGCACTGGAGCGCCATCGGTGGGCCTACTGCCAGCGTCCGCCGGACTTCGCCCACTCGCTGAGGTGGTCGGTCGAGCAGAAGTCGTCGGCGACGCGGTGCTCGCCGCGATGGCGGACCAGGAGCACGTGGACGTCGCCGAGCGCGGCGCCACAGTGCGCGCAGTGGAGCGGCGGCTCGTCGACGTTGTCGGGTTCGTCGACCTCGCCGGCCTCCCAGTGCGGGCCCTGGATCGTCCAGGGGACGACGTGTTCGAGGCGGCAGAAGACGGCGCGACGGGCGCCGGCGGGCTCGAAGGCACGGTAGCCGTCATCGTCCTCGACAGGGCCCCCGCACCAGGTGCACTTCTCACTCATTGCGCGGGGTAGTCTCGCGGCGCCATGGCGGCGCTGAGGATAGTCGTGCTCGACGGGGACGAGACGGGGCAGGAGCTGCTCGAGCAGAGTCTCCGCGTCCTCGACCCGGCGCTGCTCTCGCTCCATCTGGAGCTCGAGCACTTCGACCTCTCGCTGGAGAGCCGGCGGGCGACGGGCAACGAGGTCGTCCACGAGGCGGCGCGGGCGATGGCGGCGGGCGGTTACGGGCTGAAGGCGGCGACGATCACGCCGGAGGGAGCGGACGACGTCGGCAGCCCGAACCGGATCCTGCGCGAGGAGATCGACGGCAAGGTGATCATCCGGACGGGTCGGCGGCTGCCCGGGGTCACCCCGGCGGCCGGGATCCACCACCAGATCTCGGTCTGCCGGATGGCGGTTGGCGACGCCTACGGGGCCGAGCAGTGGCGTGAGAAGGAGGACGGCGACGAGGTCGCCTTCCGGACCGAAAGGATCCGCCGCTCCGACTGTCGCGCGGTGGCCGAGTATGCGTTCCGGACCGCAGGGCAGATCGGCGGCCAGGTCTACGGGGGGCCGAAGTGGACCGTGAGCCCGGTCTACGAGGGGATGCTGAAGGAGGAGATGGACGCGGCAGCCGAGCGCCATCCCGACGTGACGTACGAGCCGGTCCTGATCGACGCGACCTACGCCGGCCTGATCACCGGCGCCGTTGACTCGCCGACGGTCATCCCGGCCCTGAACCGCGACGGCGACCTGCTGTCGGACCTGGTGCTGCCGCTGTTCGGGTCGATCGCCGGTGCCGAGTCGGTGCTGCTCGGCCTCGACGAGGAGATGCGCCCGGCGGCGGTGATGGCCGAGGCGCCGCACGGGACGGCCCCGGCGCTCCTGGGCAAAGACATCGCCAACCCGATGGCGATGATCCTCGCCTGCGCCGCGCTCCTCCACTTCGCCGCCGAGAAGGGCGAGGCGACGGAGGCCGAGCGCGCCTCGGAGGCGATCTACGACGCGGTGATGGAGTGCACGGCGGCCGGGATCCGGACGCCTGACCTGGGCGGGCACGCATCGAGCAGCGAGTTCACCGGGGAGACGATCGAGCGGGTGCGGGCGAAGCTCGGCGGCTGAGCGCGGCCCGACTCGTGGTCAGGCCGGATCGCCCGCAGGGTTGGACTCCGGGTCGGGCAGGCGGCGCCACTGGCGGATCTTGCCGTCGCGGACGACGAAGGCGGTCCTGGCGAGAGCGCCTGCCCCGGGGCCGCAGTCGCCTCCCGGGCGCTCGGTCAGCCTGAAGGTCGCGGCGATGTAGCGGCCGGCCGGGCGCGCCTTGACCAGGCGGCCGCCGCAGGGCAGCGCGTCGTTGAAGGCGAGAACCTCCTCGCGGCTGTCGAGGGTGACCGGGGGGCCGCCGTTCTGCGCGACGCTGGGAACCGCGAAGCGGTCGGCGGCGGCTTCGACGTCGCCCTGGGCAAGCGCCCTCGCCCACCGGTCGATCACCCTGACGTCCTCGTGGCCGGGTGGCAGCGGGGTCCCTGAGGGATCTCTCCCTCCCCCGCGCTCGGCGTCGCCGCTCCCGCAGCCGGCGAGGGCCAGGGGCGCCATCAGGAGCGCGAGGAGGAGCGGCGATCGCACCGCTTCATCATCCCAGTGGGGTGCCGGATACCGGCTGTGCAGGGAAAAGGCAGTCGCTTGACAGAGTCCGCGCTCTATACGAACATGTGTTCGTATGATCGCATGCGTCCTGCTCCCCCGCTTCGGACTGATCGCCGCCTGCGGGGACCGGCGGGAGCTGCTCCGGGCGCCGACCGCGCTGGCTTCCGAGCCGGGCGGCCGGCAGAACGTCGGCGAGGTCTCCGGCGCCGCCGAGGCGCACGGCATCCGGGCGGGGATGCGGCTCGGCGAGGCGCTGTCCCGCTGCCCCGACCTGACCCTGGTCCCCCCCGACCCCAGCCGGGCCGAGGACCTGTGGGAGGAGGTGCTGGTGGCGCTCGAGGGGATCGGCGCCGAGGTCGAGCCCGGCCGGCCGGGCGAGGCGTTCTTCGAGGCGTCGGGGCTGCGCGGCCTCCACGGCAGTCTCGGAGCGACGCTGGCGGCTGCTCGCCACGCCGCTTCGGGGCCGACCCGGGTCGCGGCGGCGCCAAGCCGGTTCGCCGCCTACGCCGCGGCCGCCGGCGCGCGGACCAGGGACGGGGCTCGGATCATCACCCGCAGCGAGCTGCCGCGCTTCCTCGCCGGCCTTCCCGTCTCCCTCCTGGCCGACCGCCTCGGCGCCGGCCCGGAGGCACCTGACCTGGTGGTGGCGCTGGAGCGGCTGGGGATCGAGGACCTGGGTGCGCTGGCGGCGTTGCCCGCCGACGCGGTCGCCGACCGCTTCGGGCCACTCGGCCTGACCGCGCTGCGGATGGCGCAGGGGCGCGAGGTGGAGCTGCGGCCGCGGCAGCCCCATGACGAGCTGGCCGAGAGCCTCGAGTTGCCGGAGGCGGTCGGCGGCGAGCAGCTCGAGCGGGCGCTCGCGCTCCTCGTCGACCGGCTTCTCGCGGCGCCGGCGCGGCGCGGCCGGACGATCAGGGCGGTCCGGCTCGGAGCGTCGCTCGCCGGCGGCGGGAGCTGGCGGTGCGAGGTTCCCCTGCGGCAGGCGTGCGCGTCGGCCGAGATCCTTCGCCTCGCCCTGGTCCCCCGGCTCGGCGACCTGCCCGGCCCGGCCGCCTCGGTCGCGCTGCGGGTGACGTCGTTCGGTCCCCGCGCCGGCGACCAGCTCGAGCTCACGAGCCGACCGCGGGACCGGCGGCGCGGCCGCCTCGCCGAGGCGGTTCGCCAGGCTCGCGCCGCCGCCGGTGGCGAGGCGCTGCTGAGGATCCTCGAGGTCGACGGCGGGTCACGGGTGCCGGAGCGGCGGTCGATGCTGACTCCCTTCCCGGACGCATGAGCCCGGCTCCCCGACGCCTCTATGAGCCGCGCCCGGCCCGGGTGGAGGCAGTCGAGGGCGCGCCGGTGCGGGTCGGCGGGGCAGGGGTCGAGGCGGTGCGCGAGGAGTGGCTCGTCGAGGACCTCTGGTGGACGCCGCGTCCCTTGCGCCGCCATTACTTCGAGGTTGTCCTCGCCGACGGCCGCGACGCGACCGTCTTCCGCGAGGGCGGCCGCTGGTACTCGCAGCGGGCCTGACGATGGCCGACCCGTTCTCCGCCCCCGATCTCGTCACCGAGCCCGCGCCGATGACGCCGGCGAGCTGGCTCGACGTCCCGGAAGGCCTGACGGGAGGAGGGCCGCACGAGTGGGGTCCGCACGGCGAGCTCGTGCCGGTTGGGCCTCCGCCTCGTCCTCGCCGGACGGGGCCGGTCCCCTACGTCGAGCTCCACTGCCACTCGGCCTTCTCGTTCCTCGACGGCGCCTCGACGCCGATGGAGCTGGCGGCGGCCGCCGCCGAGCTCGGCTATCCGGCCCTCGCGCTGACCGACCACGACGGCCTCTGGGGCTCGATGGAGTTCGCGCACTCCTGCAAGGGGCTCGGGATACGGCCGATCACGGGCGCGGAGGTGACCGTCCGGATCGCTGGTGACCTCATGCACCTGACGCTTCTGGTGGAGACGGCGGAGGGCTACCGCAACCTCTGCCGGCTGCTGACCGAGGCCCACGCCCACACCCGCGAGAACACTCCCCGCACCGCGGAGCAGCCGTGGGTGCCGCTCGAGCGGGCCGAGGAGCTGGCCGGGGGGCTGGTCTGCCTGTCGGGCTGCGCTCGCGACGGGGCGCTCGCCGGCACCTGGGGGCGGGGCGACGCGACGGGCGCCGAGGCGGCGGGGCGCAGGCTCCTCGCCGCCTTCGGTCCCGAGCACCTCCGGGTCGAGCTCCAGCGGCCCTACTGGCGCCATGACCGCGCCCGCAACCGCTGGCTCGCGGCGCTCGCCCGGCGGCTGGGGGTGCCGGCGATGGCCACCGGCAACGTCCACTCTCATCACCGCTGCCGGACCCGGCTGCAGGACGCGCTGGTGGCGGTCAGGCTCGGCGCGACGCTCGAGTCCTCCGAGCCCCAGCGGCGCGGCAACCCGAGCTCGGCGATGGCGCCGCCGGAGGCGATGGCTGAGCGGTTCGGCGAGCACCCGGACGCGGTTGCGGAGACGCTGCACCTGGCCGAGCGGCTCCGCTTCGACCTCACCCGCGATCTCGGCTACAGCTACCCGGGAGCCGAGGATCCCGGAACAGACGAGGAACTGGCCCGGCTCTGCGCCAGCCTGCTCGAGGAGCGCTACGCCGGCTCGGCGCGCCGGCACGAGGCGCGGGGACGGCTGGAGGAGGAGCTGGGGATCATCCGTGGCCTCCGCCTCTCCGGTTTCTTCCTCCTCCACCGCGACCTGCTCGAGCTGGCCCGCGAGGTGGCGGTCGAGGTGCGAGGGGAGAACTCCGCTCGCCAGGTCCTTCCCCCGGGCAGGGGGCGGGGTTCCAGCGTCAGCTCGATCGTCTGCTACCTGACCGGCCTCTCCCACGTCGACCCCGTCGAGGCCGAGCTGTTCGCCGGGCGCTTCCTGAACGAGGAGACGACGTCGGTGCCCGACATCGACCTCGACTTCCCGCGCGACATCCGCGAGAAGCTGATCCCGCGCGTCCACGAGCGCTACGGCGCCGACCGGTCCGCCCTCGTCGCCGCCTTTCCCACCTACCGCTCGCGCGGCGCGGTCCGCGACCTCGGCAAGGCGTTCGGGCTGCCGGCCGGCGAGATCGAGCGGGTCGCGCGACTGGTCGACCTCTACGCGGGGCCGGATGAGATCGAGCGCGACGTCGCCGGCGCGATCGGCGAGCGGCGGGCGTCGTCGCTGCGCTGGAAGCGGCTGGTGGAGCTGTCCCGCGAGCTGCTCGGCCTCCCCCGCCATCCCTCCCAGCACCCCGGCGGGATGGTGATCTCGACCCGGCCGCTGGTCGAGATCTGCCCGGTCGTGCCGGCGGCGATGGAGGGCCGCCAGATCGCCCAGTGGGACAAGGACTCCTGCGCCGACGCCGGCTTCCTCAAGATCGACCTGCTCGGCCTGGGGATGCTGTCGGCAGTCGAGCGCTGCGTCGAGGAGATCGGGCGCGCGCGCGGCGAACGGCTCGACCTGTCGCGGATCCCGCTCGACGACGAGGAGACCTACGAGACGATCCGGCGGGCCGAGACGACCGGGGTCTTCCAGATCGAGAGCCGGGCGCAGATGCAGATGCTGCCGCGGACGCTGCCGCGCAACCTCGACGACCTGACCGTGCAGGTGGCGCTGGTCCGGCCGGGGCCGATCCAGGGCGGCGCCGTCCACCCCTACATCGAGCGCCGCAAGCGGCTGCGCGAGGACCCGGACTACGAGATCCCCTACGAGCACCCGTCGCTCGAGCCGGTCCTGAAGGAGACGCTGGGGGCGATCGTCTTCCAGGAGCAGGTGATCGAGGTGGCGATGGCGCTGGGCGGCTTCAGCGCCGGCGAGGCCGAGGGGCTGCGGCGGGCGATGAGCCGCAAGCGCTCGGAGGCGGCGCTGCGCGCCTATCACCAGCGCTTCGTCGAGGGGGCGCGGCGGAACGGGGCCTCGGAGGAGGTGGCGGAGCGGGTCTTCGAGCAGATCCTCGGCTTCTCGGGCTTCGGCTTCCCGAAGGCGCACTCGGCGGCGTTCGGCCTCCTCGCCTACCAGTCGACCTGGCTGCGGGTCCACTATGGGCCGGAGTTCCTCTGCTCGCTGCTGAACGAGCAGCCGATGGGCTTCTATCCGCCGGACGCGCTGGTCCACGAGGCGCAGCGACGCGGGATCGAGGTCCTGCCGCCCGACGTCAACCGCAGCGGGGTGGAGTGCGGGGTCGAGGCGGCGGCCGTCGGACCGGCGGTGCGGATCGGCCTCGGCTACGTCAAGGGGGTCAAGGAGGACGAGATGAAGGCGCTGGTCGCCGAGCGGGAGAGCGGCGGGGCATACCGGGGGATCGCCGATCTGGCGTCGCGGGCGGGCGCCGGCCGGCCGAGCCTGGAGCGGCTGGCCTGGGCGGCGGCGCTCGACCCGCTGCTCGGCGCCGCGGAGAGTGCCGGCCGGCGCGATGCGTACTGGCGGCTCGGGGTCGCCGCCGGGGGGCACGGCACCGCCGGGGGCACCCAGCTTTCGCTGCCGCTCGAGCCGCCCCCGGCGCCGGAGCTGGCCCGGCTCGACAGCTGGGACCGCGTCCTGGCCGACTACGGGTCGACCGGGATGACGCTGGGCGAGCACCCGCTCGCGATGCTGCGGCCCGATCTTGGGCCGGGGGTCGCGGTCAGCTCCGACCTGAAGCGGATCGAGGACCGCAGCGTCGTCGAGGTGGCGGGGATGGTCGTCGCCAGGCAGCGGCCGGCCACCGCGAAGGGCGTCGTCTTCATGCTGCTCGAGGACGAGCGAGGGTCGGTCAACATCGTCGTGCCGCCGCCGGTCTTCGAGCGCTTCCGGGGCGTGGCGCGGGCGGCACCGCTGATCAGGGTCCGGGGCAGGCTCGAGCGGCGCGAGGGGACGATCAACGTCGTCGCCGACCAGCTGGCGATCGTCGAGCGGCCGGACCTCCCTCGCGCCGACGTGCGGTCGATCGAGCCACCCGTCGATCGCGAGACCGGGCGGGACGTGCCGGGCGTCGCCGCCGCGGGTGGCACGAGCCGGGAGCGGGTGCCGAGCATCGAGGAGGCGCGCCGGGCGCGGGAGCGGGCGATCGCGCAGCTACGTGCCGTGGCCCCGGCCGCGCACAGCTTCGGCCGGCGGGGGCGTTGAGCCGCCGATGCAAGATCCCCTGCAGCAGGCGTGTTCCGTCCGCAGCCCTTCCTAGATTGCGAACCCATGTTCGATAAGAGAAAAGACCTGTTCGCCCGGCTGGCCGACGCCGTGGACCTGACGA
>DATFPK010000119.1:0-41819 GCA_035264885.1 Solirubrobacterales bacterium | reverse complement strand
CCGCGCTCCCAGCACTCGCCGACGTTGGGGCAGTTGGCCTCCTCGCAGACGGTGTGGAGGTTGTCCTCGGCGATCGCCGTCTTGAGCCGCCGGTAGGTCGGACCACCCGGTGCCGGGACCTTGAGCCACGGGGGCTTGCGCTCCCGGAAGGGGACGGCCTCGGCGCCGTCCGCCGCGGCCCCGCCCGGCTTGGCGCGGGAGCGCGTGACGTGGATCCGCTGGGTGGCCGCCGGTTCCATGGCTCTACGTTACCCCGGCGTGGCGCCCGCCCCCGGCGCCGGCATCGCGGCCAGATCGCCGGCCTCGCGCTCCTCGGGGGACCAGCCGCAGGACTCAGCGAAGCGGTGAGCGAGGGTCGTCGCGAACGCGGCCAGATCCTGCTCGGCCCCGAGCTCGCGGGTGAGTGAGGTCATCCGGCAGCCGTCGATGCCGCAGGGAACGATCCATTCGAACGGCTGCAGGTCGTTGTTGACGTTGATCGCGAGGCCGTGGGTGGTGACTCCGCGGCTGACGTGGACGCCGATCGAGCCGATCTTGCGGAGGGCACCGGCGGCGACGTCGGCCGCCACGCTCCCGGCGTCGGCGTCCTCCGGAGGCGGTTGGCCGCCGGCGGTCCAGACGCCGGTCAGGCCGGCGATCGTGCCGGCCCCCACCCCATGGTCGCCGAGCGCCGCGATCATGGCCTCCTCCATCCGGCGGACGTAGAGGTGGACGTCGTCCCCCATGGGCCGCAGCGAGACGACGGGATAGGCGACGAGTTGGCCGGGCCCGTGGTAGGTGACCCGGCCGCCGCGGTCGGTCTCCGCCACCTCGATCCCCTGGAGGCGGTACCACTCCTCGCCCATCGGCAGCTCGGCCGGCTGCGAGCGGCGACCGCGCGTGTAGACGGGGTGGTGCTCGAGCAGCAAAAGGACGTCCTCGACCCGTTCGCCGCGGCGGGCCTCCGCCAGCTCCTCCTGGACCCGGCGGCCATCCTCGTAGGGAACGGTGCCGAGCCGGATTACCCAGAGCGGACGGCTCACGGCGCTCATCCTCGAAGCCTAGGCCGCCGCGCTCGCGGGCGCGAGGGCGAGCCGGCCGGCGGCGATGCGCTGTGCCGCCGCGAGCGGCGTGATCTGCTCCTCGGTGCTCGTCGCGTACACGTCGCGCAGGGTCCCGCCGATCCCGTCGGCGAGTGCGAGCACCTCCTCGCGGTCGAGGCCTCGCAGCTCGGCGTAGACGCTGATCAGGCCGCCGGCGTTGGCGATGAAGTCGGGCGCGTAGAGGATTCCTCGCGCCTGCAGGACGTCCGCCGCGGCGTCACCGGTGAGGACGTTGTTCGCCGCCCCGCAGACGATCGCGCAGCGGAGCCTCGTGGCGGTAGGGGAGTCGACGACGCCGCCGAGCGCGCACGGCGCGAGAACGTCGCACGGTTCGAATGGCGCCGCCTCTGGGTCGGTCCAGCCGGCATCGAGCTCGGTCGCAAGGTCCCGCCGGGTGGGATCGACGTCTGAGATGACCAGGTCGGCGCCGGCTTCGGCCAGCATGTGCGCCAGGTGGGTCCCCACATGGCCCGCGCCGATCAGGCAGACCCGCCGGCCGACCGTCGAGGGATCGTCGAAGCGCTGCTCGAGACTCGCCGCGATCGCGGCGAGGACGCCGCGCGCCGTCGCCGGACTGGGATCGCCGGTGCCGCCCAGCTCCTCGGGCAGGCCGACGACGTGGCTCGTCCGCTCGCGGATCATCACCATGTCGGCGGCGCAGGTCCCGACGTCCTCGGCGGTCACGTAGCGGCCACCGAGCCCCTCGACCGCATCGGCGAAGTCGAGCAGCACGGCGCGCCGCTCCTCGCCCCGCGGCGGCTCCTCGCCGGGCCAGGCGATCGCCCCCTTCCCGCCCCCGAGCGCCAGACCGGCGGCGGCGGCTTTGCTGGTCATCGCCATCGCCAGGCGCATCGCGTCGAGCCGCACGGCGTCCTCGCCGGGATAGCGCCAGAGGCGGGCGCCGCCGAGCGCGGGGCCCAGCCGGGTCGAGTGGACGGCGATCGCCATCGTCGCGCCGCTGCGGGCACCGCGGGTGAGCTCCACGGTCTCGAAGTCGCGCGGGCTCATGCCGCGCCCGCCTCGATCGACTCGCGCACCCGGGCCAGGAAGCGAGCGGCCTCGGCGCCGTCGAGGGCCCGGTGGTCCCAGGACATGCAGAGGTAGGACATCGGCCGTACCGCGATCGCGTCGGTCTCGTCGTCGACCACCACCGGTCGCTTGACCACCGCCTCAAGGTCGAGGATGGCGACCTGCGGCTGGTTGATGATCGGCGTCGCGAGGACGGCGCCGAACTGGCCGGGGTTGGTGATCGTGAACGTCCCGCCCTGGACGTCGTCCGGCGTCAGGCGCCGCTCCCTCGCCCGCTGGGCGACGTCGCCGATCGCCGCCGCGATCCCTTCGACGCTGAGCCGCTGGGCCTGGTGGATCACCGGCACGATCAGGCCGTCCTCGAGGGCCACGGCGATGCCGAGGTTGACGTCCTCGTGGTAGACGATCTCCTCGTCCTCCACCGAGGCGTTCAGCGCCGGATGATGTGCGAGTGCCTCGACCGTCGCAGCGGCGACGAACGCGAGGTAGGTCAGGTTGACTCCGCGGCGTCGCATGGCGTCACGGCGCTCGGCCCGTCGTGCCGCGACCGCCGAGAAGTCGGCCTCGACGATGGTGGTGCAGTGGGCGGCGGCCCGCCGGCTCTCGACCATGTGCCGGGCGATCTGCGCCCGCATCGGCGACATCGGCTCGCGCCGCTGCGCGCCGGGGGCGCTGGGAGCAGTGGCCGGCGCGGTCTCGACCGCATCCTCAACTGGCTCGGGCTGTGGATCGGGCCGGTAGGGGGAGTCCATATGGAGTGTTTTCCCGTTGCCGCCGGTCTTGCCGCGGCCGCGCTTGACATGGGCGAGGACGTCGCTCTTGCGAATGCGGCCGCCGATTCCGCTGCCCTCGACGCTTTGGAGGTTGACGCCGTGCTCGGTGGCGATCCGGCGCACCACCGGCGAGTAGAAGGATGACCGGTCGCACTCGGAGGTTGCGGCGCCGTCCTGGTCGGCGGGCTTCTCGGGTCGCGCCTCCTCGGGATGCGCCCGACCCGGCTGAGCTGCCGTGTCGAGCTTCGCCAGCACGGTGCCGATGGCGACGGTCTCGCCGGATTCGACCAGGATCTCGGTCAGCCGGCCGGAGGCGGGCGAGGGGATCTCGACGTCGACCTTGTCCGTCGACACGTCGCAGACGGTCTCGTCGGTTTCGACCCAGTCGCCGGGCCGCTTTCGCCACTCGAGGATCGTCCCGTCGGCGACCGAGATCCCCATCTGGGGCATCACGACGTCGATGCTCGTCTCAGTAGGCGAGGAGCTCACGACACGCCTCCTTCATGTCGCCGGGCTGGGGCAGGACCGCCTGCTCGAGCGGCGGGCTGAACGGGATCGGGACGTCCGGCGCGGTGAGACGGCGTACCGGGGCGTCGAGGTGCTCGAACGCCTCCGCCGCCACCAGCGCCGCGACCTCCGCTCCCACGCCGCACGACTGCGTGGCCTCGTGCGCCACCAGGACCTTGCCGGTCTTCCGCGCGCTGGCGAGGATCGCGTCTCGGTCGAGCGGGCAGAGGGTGCGGAGGTCGAGGACCTCGATGTCCTCGTCCAGCTCGGCGGCCGCCTGGACCGCCAGGTGCACCGCGGACCCGTAGGCGATCACGGTCATCTCCGACCCCTCGCGGGCGATCCGCGCCTCCCCGAGCGGCACGGTGTGCTCGCCTGCGGGGACCTCGCCGCGGATGTGGCGATAGAGCCCCTTGTGCTCCAGGTAGCAGACGGGATTGGGGTCACGGATGGCGCTCGCCAGGAGGCCCTTGGCGTCGGCCGCCGTGGCCGGCGCGACGACCTTGAGGCCGGGGGCCTGGATGAACCAGGCCTCGGGGTTCTGCGAATGGAAGGGGCCGCCGGAGAAGCCGCCTCCGGACGGGAGCCGCACGACCATCGGCACGGCGACGCCCTGGCGGTAGTGGAGCTTCGCGGCGACGTTGACGAGCTGGTCGAACCCGCAGGAGATGAAGTCGGCGAACTGCATCTCGCAGACCGGCCGCATCCCTTCGATCGCGGCGCCGGTCGCGGCGCCGATGATCATGTTCTCGGCCAGCGGCGTGTCGAGGACGCGGTCGGCACCGAATTCCTCGGCGAAGCCGTCGGTGACCTTGAAGGCGCCCCCGAAGGCACCGATGTCCTCGCCGAGGCAGAACACGGACTCGTCGCGCCGCATCTCTGCACGCAGGCCGTCGGAGATCGCCTCGAGGTAGGTGAGCTCCCCCATCAGGCGGCCCTCCCGGTCGCCGGCAGCCGCGCTGCGGAGCCGTTGCCGTTGCCGTTCGCGTGGCCGTTGGGGGAGGGGGCGTCGCGCGACCAGCGAGACCACGGGGCCTCGCCGTCGCCGAGCGGCTCCCACGAGTCGGCGAAGACCCCGCCGGTTGCCTCTTCGGGGTCCGGCATCGGTGAGGCCAGCGCCTTCTGCGCACACTCGGCGACGTAGGCGTATACCGCCTCGCGGATCGAGTCGATCTCCCCGGTCTCGAACCCGTGCTCGCCGGTCAGCCGGCGGGCGTAGCGGCCGATCGGATCACGCCCGGCCCACTCCTCGTGCATCCCGGCCGGGACGTAGGACATGTCGTCGTGGGCGCCGTGGCCGTGCATCCGCATGGTCACGGCCTCGATCAGCATCGGGCCTTCGCCGGCCCGGGCCCGCTCGGCGGCGGCATGGGCGGCCTCGAAGACCTCCTCCACAGAGTTGCCATCGACCCGGATGCCGGGGAAGCCGTAGACCCGAGCATGCTCGAGCGGGTCGTTGGCGAACTCCAGGCGGTTCGGCGTCGAGTAGGCGAACTGGTTGTTCTCGAGGATGAAGATGGCCGGGAGCCGGTGGATCCCGGCGAAGTTCATCGCCTCGTGCCACTGGCCGTTCGCGGTCGACCCCTCGCCGAAGAATGTCATCGCGATGCGCGGCTCGCGACGCATCTTGAAGGCGAGAGCCATGCCGGTCGTCACCAGCGCCATGTCGGGGAGCATCGAGACCATGCCGACGCAGCCGAGGCGGCGGTCGCCGAAGTGCATGTTGCCGTCCTTGCCGCCGGTGACCCCGGCGGCCCGCCCCATGTAGTTGGCCAGGTAGCGGTCGGGGGTGACGCCGCGGACGAAGTGGGCGCCGAGGTCGCGGTGCAGGATGCAGAGGCGGTCGCGGGGCGCGAGGGCATACGCCGCCCCCACGGAGATCGCCTCCTGGCCGCAGCCGTCGTAGAAGGAGCCGGGGACCTTGCCCTGCTTGTAGAGCCCCAGGCCGCGCTCTTCGGCGGCGCGCATCATCACCATGAACCGGAACAGCCGGGCGCGGTCCTCGCGGGTCAGCAGTCCAGGCTCGGCGGGCAGCGCGGCATCGCTCGCTGCGCTCGCTTCGCTGAGCGTCATATCTCCGCCTCTCGGTCCTGGCCCGGGTTCGGGATCGCCTCCACCGGGCCGCGTTGTCGCGGCTCCGGGATCTCCGGGTGGCCGCGCCTACGGCGAAGGGATCGGGGGGATCACCCCTTCTCCCTATGTGCTGATCGGATCATACCCCCGCCCACGGCCCTCTAACCGCATCTCCCGTTGCGGACGAGGTTGTTGCCGCCTGGCGGCAAGAAGTTCGTCCAGTCCGGCGTCTGTGCGCAGGGCGGCTAGAGGGCGAGCGACAGTGGCTCTTCGAGCAGCGAGCGGATCCGGCTGAGGAACTCGGCGCCGTCGGCGCCATAGAGGATCCGGTGGTCGCAGGCGAGGGTGACCGCCATCAGGTGAGCGGACGTGATTTCGCCGTCGCGAACGACCGGCTTCTCGTTGATCGCACCGACCGCCAGGATCGCCGCCTGGGGCGGGTTGATCACCGCCGCGAAGCTGTCGATCCCGTACATGCCGAGGTTGGACACCGCGAACGTGCCGCCGGAAAGCTCGGGCGGGGTGATCTTGCCGTCGCGAACCTTGCCGGCGAGGCCCCTGACCTCCTCGGCGATCTGGCGCAGGCCCTTGCGGTCGGCGTCGAAGACGGTGGGGACGACGAGCGCATCCTGGGCGGCGACCGCGACGCCGACGTTCACACGCGAGTAGAGCTCGAACCGCCCGTCGCGGTAGGCGCCGTTCGCCCGGGGGAATTCGCGAAGCGCCAGGGCACAGGCCTTGACGACCATGTCGTTGTAGGAGGGCAACACGCCTCCCTCCGGTGAGGACTCCTTCAGGCGCGTGCGCGCCTCGACCGCGCGGCTCATGTCGATCTCGGCGTTGAGGTAGAAATGCGGCGCGGTCGCCTTGGACTCGGACATCCGCCGCGCCACCGCCGCCTGCAGCTTGGTCAGGTCGTGATGTTCGACCTCGCCCTTGGCCTTCTCGGCGTCACCGGGCCCGGCCGTGGGGGCCGCAGCCTTTTCGGGCGCAGCCTCGGCCGGCGGCCCCTCCTCGGCCGCCTTCTCGACATCGGCCTTGACTATGCGGCCACCAGGGCCAGATCCCTGAACAGCTTGTAGATCGAGGCTGTTCTCCTTGGCGATCCGCCGGGCAATCGGCGACGCCTTGACCCTGCCATCGCCCTTCCCGTCGCTTTCCGCTGCGGGCTGGGGTGGGGGGGAGTCGTCCTGGGAGTCGTCCTGAGGGGCCGAGTCGGAGGTTTCCGCGACGGAAGACTGCGCTTTCGGAGCGGATTCCTCCGACTCGGCCTCATCCGCCGACTTCTCGTCCTCGGGTTCTTCCTTCTCCTTCTCAGGGGCTCCGCCGTCGCCGCCACTCGGCGCCTCCCCCTCCTCCCCGACCCGCGCGATCACCTCGCCGATCGGCAGCGTGGCGCCCTCGTCAGCGACGATCTCGACCAAGGTCCCGGCGGCGTCGGACTCGTAGACCATGTTCGCCTTGTCGGTCTCGATCTCGACCAGCTCGTCGCCGACCGAGACCTCGTCGCCCACCGACTTCAGCCACTTCAGGACCGTGCCCTCCTCCATCGAGTCCGAGAGGCGCGGCATGACCAGGTCTTCGGCCATCAGATCGACCCCTCGAGCGTTGCCAGGGCCGCCTTCACGACGTGCTCCTCGTGCGGGATCGCCGCCTGTTCGAGCCGCTTGGAATAGGGCATGTGGACGTCGGCGCCGGTCACCCGCTGGGCCGGCGCATCGAGGTGGTCGAAAGCCTGCTCGGTGATCAGCGCAGCCAGGTTGGCGCCGACGCCGCCGTGGGGCCAGCCCTCTTCGACGACGACCGCGCGGTTGGTCTTCCTCACCGACTCGAGGATGGTGTCGAGGTCGAGCGGCCGGAGCGTGCGCGGGTCGATCACCTCGGCGTCCACGCCGTGCTCGCTCTCGAGCTGCTTCGCCGCCCGCTCGGCGACGTGGGCCATCTTGAGGATGCCGACGATCGTCACGTCGGCGCCCTCACGGCGGACCGCGGCCTCGCCGAACCGCAGCACCTCATCGCCGTCGTCCTCGACGTCCCCGCGGACGCCGTACAGCGTCTCGTGCTCGATGAAGATGACCGGGTTGTCGTCGCGGATCGCCGCCTTCAGCAGCGCCTTGCCGTCGGCCGGGGTCGACGGGCAGGCGACGAGCAGGCCCGGAGCCTGGAGGTAGAGCGCCTCGAAGGAGTGCGAGTGCGTCGGCCCGAGCTGGTGGCCGCCGCCGCCGGGCATCCGGATCACCAGTGGCACGCTGACCTGGCCGTTGAACATGTAGGGGATCGCGGCGGCGTGGTTGACGATCTGGTCGAGGGCGAGCAGGGAGAAGTTCACGGTCATCAGCTCGACGATCGGCCGCAGACCGGCCATCGCCGCGCCGACCCCGGTGCCGACAATCGTGTTCTCGGAGATCGGCGTGTCGCGCACCCGCTTCTCGCCGAACTCGTCGAGCAGGCCCTCGGTGACCTTGAACGCGCCCTGGAAGACGCCGACGTCCTCGCCCATCACGAAGACCGACTCGTCCCGGCGCATCTCCTCGACCATCGCGTCGCGCAGCGCCTCCCTCATCCGCACGGTGGCCATCAGTCCTCCTCCGGCTCCCCCGCTCCGGCGTCGTCCTCCTCCTGCTCCCCGGCTTCGGCTTCCTCGTCAGCCTCCGGCGCCTGGGCCTCTCCGTCCTCCCCCTCGCCTTCGTCGCCGGCGACCTCCTCCTCGCGGTCCTCGGCTCCCTCCTCGATCTCGGACTCGCTCTCCTGCGCGTCGCCCTGCCTCGCCGGATCCGGCCGCGGCCCGGCGGGCTGCCCGGCGTAGGCGGCTCCCGCCTCGGCCAGCTCCTTGGCGCTCTGGGGCGCCTCGGACTCGAGCTCGCCGCGGTGCGGCTGAGGGCTGCGCTCGTCGATCGCGTGCCACGCGGGGGACTCAGCCTCGATGACGTAGAGGTTGTCGTAGAGCGTGTCGAGGTCCGGCTCGGACGAGTTGTCGGCGAACTCGACCGCCTCGAGGACGATCCGCTCGGCTTCCTCGCGGATGTCGGCGATCTCCTTCTCGCCCAGCACGTCCTCCTCGACGCAGCGCTTCCCGAAGGTCTCGATCGGGTCCTTGGCGCGCCACTCCTCGACCTCCGACTTCTCGCGGTAGACCTCGGGGTCGGCCGCCGAATGCCCGCGGTATCGGTAGGTGAAGGCCTCGATCAGGTGGGGCCGGCGCTCCTCCCGGGCCAGTCGCAGGCCTTCCTCGATGCCCTCGCGGACGGCCAGCACGTCCATTCCGTCGATCCTCCAGCCCGGGACGCCGTAGCCCTCGGCCTTCTTCGACAGGTCGGTCTGCGCGGAGTGCCGCTCCACCGACGTACCCATGCCGTAGAGGTTGTTCTCGACCAGGAAGAGGACCGGCAGCTTCCAGAGGGCCGCCAGGTTCATCGTCTCGCCGAAGTTGCCCGTGTTGGAGGCGCCGTCGCCGAACATGCAGACGGTCGCCTCCTCGGTCTCCTTGTATTCCGAGGAGAGGGCGAGGCCGGCGGCCAGGGGCAGGTTGCCGCCGACGATCCCGTAGCCACCCATGAAGCGGTTCTCGCGGTCGAAGATGTGCATCGAGCCGCCACGCCCACCGCTGGTGCCGTCGACGCGGCCGAACAGCTCGGCCATGACGCGCTTCGGGTCGGTCCCCCGGGCGATCGCGTGCCCGTGCGTGCGGTAGGTGCCGATCAGGTAGTCGTCGTCGCGCATCACCGAGGTGGTGCCGACGATCGTCGCCTCCTCGCCGATCGCCAGATGGAGGAAGCCGCCGGCCTTGCCGCGCTGGTACTGGCGCCCCGCCTCCTCCTCGAAGCGGCGGATCAACGCCATCGTCGAGAGCAGCTCGTGGCAGGTCTTCGCGTCCGGCAGGTCCCGCTCGGCTCCCGCTCCGTCGGAGCGGTCGGTCCGCGGGGCCTCCGCCGTTGTCTCCTGGTCTGCCAAGCGCTCTCCTCCCGGCCAACATACCCGAGCGAAGCCGCCGCTCTACATGCGTGCCAGCGCCTCTTCGAGCCGGTCGTCGCCCCAGAACACTTCGCCGCCCACGACCAGGCTGGGCACACCGGTGACGCCGCGCTCCGCCGCCCGCGCGGTCGCCTCCCGCAGCGCCGTCTTGACGCTGCCGGTCTCGACCGCCTTCGACACCGCGTTCGGGTGGAGCTCGCAGGCGGCGGCGGCGATCAGGACGTTGTCGAGCTGGGTCAGGTCGCGGCCGGCGGCGAATGCCTGGCGGAAGGCGGCCAGGGCGAATGAGACGGTGCGACCGGCCTGCTTGGCGAACGTCGCGGCGCGCATCGCGGTCAGCGTGTTGCCGGGCCACGGATCCGGCCAGCGGATCGGGGGGAGTCCGTAGGCCGCGCGCCGCCGCTCGACCTCCGCCATTCCCGCCTCGCGGTCCGGCCCGTTCCCCCAGGAGTCGCGGGCGAACCGCTGGAAGAGACCGCCGAGCAGGATCGGCTCCCACTCCGGTTGCTCCAGCTCCGCGTCGGCGAACAGCCCGCTGATCCGCTCCGCCGCGAGGTACGAGTACGGGGACCCCAGGTCGAAGAAGAAGCTGGCCCTCAAGGTGCCGAGATCAGAGCCGCACCCGGAGGCGGGAGCCGAGGGTTCGCAGAACCTACGGACGCCGGGTGCGCGCCCGGGCGGGAGCGGAGGTTCCGGCGTCGATTTTCAAGCGTGCGTCGCCCAGCCGTCGACGGCGCGGGCCGCGTCGAGGATGGCTTCGGACATCGTCGGATGGGGATGGACGATCCGCGCCAGCTCCTGGTAGCCGCCCTCGAGCGCCATCGTGTCGACCAGCTCGCTGATCATGTCGCAGGCGCGGTTGCCGACGACATGGGCGCCGAGGATCTCGCCGTACTTGGCGTCGGCGACGATCTTGACGATGCCGTCGCGGTCGTCGTAGACGACCGACGCGCCGGCGCCGCCGAGCTTGAACTTGCCGACCTTGACTTCGTTGCCGGCTTCCTTGGCCTGAGTCTCGGTCAGGCCGACGCTGGCGACCTGTGGGTGGCAGAAGGTCGCGCCGGGGACCAGGTCGACGTTGATCGGGTGGGTGTCGGCTCCGGCCGCGTGCTCGGCCGCGACGACTCCCTCCTCGGAGGCCTTGTGGGCGAGGGCGGGACCGCGGACCAGGTCGCCGATCGCGTAGACCTTCTCGTTCGAGGTTCGCTGGTAGTCGTCGATCTTGACCTTGCCGTCCTCTTCGGTCCCGATCCCGGCGCCGTCCAGGTTCAGTGTCTCGGTGTCGGGCTTGCGTCCACCGGCGATGCAGAGGTAGTCGACCTCGGCCTTCCCGTCTCCGTAGGTGAACTTGACCGAGGTCTTGCCGGCCTCGACGTTCTCGACCGGGGTGCCGGTGGAGATCGTGATGCCCTGCTTCTTGAAGGTCCGCTCGACCACCCGGACGACGTCCTTGTCCTCGGCGGGAAGGATCTGGTCGAGCATCTCGACCAGGATCACCTCGGTGCCGTAGCGGATGTAGGCGGAGGCGATCTCGGCGCCCGAGGCGCCGGCCCCGACGACGGCGATGCTCTTCGGCTGCTCGGGCAGTGACCAGGCGCCCCAGGTGTCGAGCACGCGGTCGCCGAAGTCGGCGCCGGGGATCGGAAGGGCGACCGAGCCGGTGGCGAGGATCACCGCGCCGGCTCCGTAGGTCTCCTCGCCGACCTTGACGTCGGCGTCGGAGGTGAGGCCGGCCTCGCCCTCGAGGAAGGTGATCTTGTTCTTCTTCCAGAGTCCCGCGACCCCGCTCGAGAGCGTCTCGGAGACCTTGGCCCGGCGCTCGCCGAGCGCCTTGAAGTCCAGGGTCACGTCGCCGGCCTTGACGCCGAGGTCCTCGCTGTTGCGCGAGTGGTCGTAGATCTCGGCCGTGTGCAGCATCGTCTTCGCCGGGATGCAGGCGTAGTTCAGGCAGCGCCCGCCGGGCTTGTCCTTCTCCACGACGGCCGTCTTCTTGCCCAGCTGAGCGGCGCGAATCGCGGCCACATAGCCGCCGGGCCCGCCGCCGATCACGATCACGTCGAACGAATCGGCCATGGCGCGAGCCTATCGGCTGGGCCGTGGCGTCTACTCGCGGGGCAGCCGGGTCGGCATCTGGATCCGGGCCATCGCCTTCACCATCAGCACGAAGAGGGTGCCGGCGACCGCGAGCAGCAGGAGGTTCGCGGCGATCTGCACCGCGCTGGCCGCCTGGATCGCGAGCCCGAACGCGGCGGCGCAGAGGAGGAAGACGAGGATCATCTGGAAGCCCAGGACGGCCCAGTACCTGGCCTGCCACATCCCCCAGGCCATCAGCGCGAAGATCAGGGTCGGGGCCAGGACCTGGACGAACTCGGGCCGGCCGCCCTCGACGTCGACGCCGGCGATGTAGCCGACCGGGATCGAGATCGCGACGATTGCGGAGATGATCGCGCCGACCGTGACGACGGTCGGCCGTTCGCCTTCGCCCAGCGGCTCGAGCGCTTCGCGGGCGGCGCGGTTACGCTCCTCGGCCTTGGCGTAGCCGCTGGCCATAGGACTCTGCTTTCCGTCGCCACTTCTCGGGCTCCGCGCCTTGCCCTTGCCCTTGCGCTTCGCGCGTCGCTCAGCCACCCGGTGCTGCCTCTCCGAGCGGCGCGAACGCGGAGCGCAGCTTCCGTGCAGCGGCGGCAGGATCGGCGGCGTCGCGGATCGCGCGGACGACGCAGAGGCGTCGGGCGCCCGCGGTCACCACTTCGGGCGCGTTCTCAGTGTCGATGCCGCCGATCGCGTAGAACGGCGCCCGCGCGTGTTCGGCCGCGTGCTCGACAAGCTCCAGGCCGACCGCCGGGCGCGCCTCCTTGGTCGGCGTCTCCCAGACCGGCCCGACGCTGATGTAGTCGGCGCCCTCCGCGGCGTCGATCTGCTCGCGCGTGTGGGTGGAGAGGCCGACGATCGCGTCGGGCCCCAGCATCGCCCGCGCGTCCACGACAGACGTGTCTTCCTGGCCGACGTGGACGCCGTCGGCGCCGCAGGCGCGGGCGAGAGCGGGGTCGTCGTTGACGATGAAGAGGGCGCTGTAGGTGTCGGCCATCCGCCGGAACGTGGCGCCGGCCCGCTCGATCGCGCGCCGGTCGAGCCGCTTCTCCCGGAGCTGGATGATGTCGACCCCGCCGTTCAGGGCGGCTCGAAGCAGGGGTTCGGGGTCCTCGCCGCGGGGGCGCGCATCGCAGACGAAGTAGAGGCGGGCGGTGCGCAGGCGCTCGCGCCGCAGGGGGCCGGACGCGTCGGGGGCGGCGAGGCTCATGGGCCGATTATCGCCGCGGCCGCGGGTACGGCGGCGGCAGCGGGGTACGATGGGGGTGAACGGGAGCCCGCAAGCCACGGGCTGAGAGGGCGGCTACGGCGCCGCCGACCGTACGAACCTGATCCGGGTAATGCCGGCGCAGGGAGAGCCCGTGGCGGGCGGCTCGGGAACCATGGAGCCGCGCAGACAAGGACAGAACTGGGACGTGGCCGTCGTCGGCGGCGGTGTGATCGGCCTTGCCTGCGCCTGGCGTTTGGCGGGCGCGGGGGCGAGCGTCGTGGTCCTGGAGCGGGAGGAGCCGGGCGCCGGAGCGTCACGGGTCGCGGCCGGGATGCTCGCGCCCGTCGGGGAGTCCGACTTCGGCGAGGACCGGCTGCTCGACCAGACGCTCGCCGCCGCCGAGGCATATCCCGCCTTCGTCGCCGAGCTGGAGTCGGTGAGCGGGCTGGAGACCGGCTACGCGCGCTGCGGCGCGCTCCACGTCGCGCTCGATCGCGACGAGGCGGCGGAGTTGCGGCGCCGCCATGAGCTTCACCGGCGGCTCGGCCTGGAGGCGGAGTGGCTGGGCCCGCGGGCCTGCCGCCGGCTCGAGCCCGGGCTGGCGCCGTCGTTCAACGGCGGCGTTCACGTCCCGGGGGAGGCGGTCGTGGACCCGCGCGCCCTCGTCGCCGCCCTGCGAGTCGCCGCGCGCGAGGCGGGGGTGGAGGTCCGGGCCGGGGTGGAGGTGGCCGGTGCGGTGCTCGAGGGCGACCGGATCACCGGGCTGCGGATGACCGAGGGCGAGGAGATCGGCTGCGGCAACGCAGTACTTGCGGCAGGGGCGTGGAGCGGCGCCGCAGAGCTGCTTCCGGCGGAGGCGCGGCCTCCGGTTAGGCCGGTGAAGGGCCAGATCCTCGAGCTGCGGGGACCGGCCGGGGAACCGGTCTGTGAGCGGATCATGGGATCCGAGCGGGTCTATGTGGTTCCGCGCGGCGATGGCCGGGTGATCGTGGGGGCGACGGTCGAGGAGATGGGCTTCGACACCCGCGTCACGGCGGGCGGAGTGCACGAGCTGCTGCGCGAGGCGTACCGGCTCCTGCCCGACGTCGCCGAGCTCGAGCTGGTCGAGGCGACCGCGGGCCTGCGGCCGGGGACGCCGGACAACCTGCCACTGGTCGGCCCGGGCGCGGTCGACGGGCTGGTTCTCGCCGCCGGTCACTTCCGCAACGGCATCCTGCTGGCGCCGCTGGCCGCGGAGGCGGTGGTCGCGGCGGTGACGGGCGCGCGGGTCCCGGAGGAGGCGGTGCGGTGATCATCGAGTTGAACGGGGAGCGGCGCGAGCTGCCCGGCGGCGCGAGCCTCGCGGAGGCCGTTGCGGAGAGCGGGGCAGGCCGCGGCACGCGCGGCCTGGCCGCGGCCGTGGATGGGGCCGTCGTGCCCCGCGGCCGCTGGGCGGAGACGCGGCTGAGCGAGGGGCAGAAGGTCGAAGTTCTGGCGGCTATCCAGGGCGGATCGGATGAAGGTTGGCTCCTGGGCGACCGGGTCTGGGGGTCGCGCCTGATCGTCGGCACCGGCGGGTTCCGGTCGCTGGAGGAGATGGAGGCGGCGCTCGAGGCGTCCCGGACGGAGATCGTGACCGTCGCGCTGCGCCGGGTGGACCCCGAGGCAAAGGGTTCGGTCGTCGACGTGATCGAGCGGCTGGGGCTGTTCGTCCTTCCCAACACGGCCGGTTGCTTCACCGCGCGCGACGCGGTGCGGACGGCCCGCCTGGCCCGCGAGGCCTTCGAGACCGACTGGGTGAAGCTCGAGGTGATCGGCGACGACCGGACCCTGCTGCCCGACGCGATCGAGCTTGTAGAGGCGGCGGAGACGCTGGTGGGGGAGGGGTTCACCGTGTTGCCGTACACGAACGACGACCCGGTGCTGGCGCGCCGGCTGGAGGAGGCGGGCTGCGCGGCGGTGATGCCGCTCGGCTCGCCGATCGGGTCCGGGGCCGGGATCCGCAATCCCTACAACCTCTCGATCATCGTCGAGCGGTCGAGCGTGCCGGTGATCCTCGACGCCGGCATCGGCACCGCCTCCGACGCCGCCCTTGCGATGGAGCTCGGCTGCGACGGCATCCTTCTCGCCAGCTCCGTCTCCCGCGCCGAGGACCCGGTGACGATGGCGATCGCGATGCGGCGTGCCGTCGAGGCCGGCCACGCCGCCCGTCGCGCCGGCCGGATTCCCCGGCGTCTCCACGCCGAGGCGTCGACGCCGGAGGAGGGGCTGCCCGAGCTGGGGTGAGGGCGTGCTTCCGCGGTTACGATCCGCGTGCTGCCCCCGTAGCTCAGTTGGTTTAGAGCGCCGGATTTTTACTCCGGGCGTCGCAGGTTCGAGTCCTGCCGGGGGTATTTCGTTACGAAGCGCGTGCATTAGTTGTCCGGGCGCCCGGGAACATACGTTCGTGCCCGATCGGGATCCGCAACCGCCGATTCCCCTGATCAAGCGGTGGGGTCGACCCCCCGAGACGGTTAGTACCGCTGAAGTCAGGCATTGCCGGCGGCACGGGTGGATCGAGTTCCATCGTTACTCCGCCGGCGGTGGCCGGTTCAGATGGAAGTGCAAGCGCTGCGTTGGCGAGGCCGTCACCCGCAGGCTCCAGAAGGTGAAGCGAATCCTGGTCGAAAAGGCCGGGGGAGGGTGCGCGGTCTGCGGCTACGACCGGACCGTGGTCAACCTGCATTTCCACCATGTCGATCCCTCGCAGAAATCGTTCGCTGTGAGCGTCGCCACGGGTAAGTCGCTGGCTGCGTACCTGAAGGAGATCACGAAGTGCGTCCTGGTCTGTGCGAACTGCCACGGAGAGATCGAAGCGGGGCTGATCCCGAGTCCGCCCCCGCAGGCCACCTACGCCGAGTACGGCGCGATGAAGAAGACCCCCGGCTAAGTCGGGACAGCCGGACCACCTGCGTCGGCTAGTGCCGGAAGTGGCGGTGCTTGGTGAAGACCATCGCGACGCCGGCCTCGTCGCAGGCGGCGATCACCTCGGCGTCGCGCTTCGACCCACCCGGCTGGATCACCGACGTGGAGCCGGCCTCGATCGCGTACTCGGGGCCGTCGGCGAAGGGGAAGAAGGCGTCCGACGCTACGGCTGACGCTTCGAGCACGGCCGCGGCTTCCTCGCCCCGCGCGTCGCGGCATTTCTCCACGGCCAGCCGCACCGAGTCGACCCGGCTCATCTGCCCGGCGCCGATCCCGAGCGTCGCCCCATCCCTGGCGATCACGATCGCGTTCGACCGCACGTGCCGAACCACGGTCCAGGCGAACTGCATGTCCCGCCATTGCCGCTCGTCGGGCTCGGTCTTCGTCGTCACCTCCATCAGCTCGCGCGGCTCCGGGTCGCCGTCGCGGTCCTGGATCAGAAACCCGCCGCGGACCCGCTTCGCGTCGCGCTCCCGGGGATCCAGCTGGCGGCGCTCCTCCTGGGTGAGGATCCGGATCGCCTCCTTCTGCTGGAGGGTCTCGAGCGCTCCGTCCTCGTAACCGGGCGCGACCAGCACCTCGACGAAGTTGTGGTGGAGCGCCTCGGCCGTCGCCGCATCGACCGGCCGGTTGAACGCGATCACCCCTCCGAACGCCGACATCGGGTCGCAGGCGAGCGCTTTCTCGTACGCCTCGAGCGGGCCCTCCGCGATCGCCGCCCCGCACGGGTTGTTGTGCTTGATGATCACGCAGGCCGGCTCCTCGAAGTCGTCGACCAGCCGCTGCGCCGAGTCGAGGTCGAGCACGTTGTTGAACGACAGCGCCCGGCCGTGCAGCTTCGACACCCGCGACAAGACGTGGCTGCGCGTCCCCACCTCGGCGTAGAACGCGGCCCGCTGGTGCGGGTTCTCTCCGTAGGAGAGGTCGAGCACCTTCTCGTAGGCGGCCGCCAGGTGCTCCGGGAAGTCCTCGTAATAGGAGGAGAACCAGCGGCTGATCGCCACGTCGTAGCGCGCGATCTGCGCGAACGCCTCGTTCGCCAGCCAGTGCCGCGTCGAGGACGACACCTCCCCGTCGCTCTCCTGGAGCTCGGCCAGCACCGCGTCGTAGCTCTCCGGCTTGACGATCACCGCGACCCCGGCGTGGTTCTTCGCCGCGGCGCGGATCATCGTCGGCCCCCCGATGTCGATGTTCTCGACCGCGATGTCGGGCTCGACGTCCCGGGAGGAGACGGTCTGCTCGAACGGATAGAGGTTCACGCAAACCAGGTCGATCGGCTGGATGTCCTCGCGCTCGAGCGCCGCCATGTGCTCGGGATCGTCGCGCCGGGCGAGCAGCGCCGCGTGTAGGCGCGGATGGAGCGTCTTGACCCGGCCACCGAGGATCTCCTGCTGCCCCGTGAAGTCGGCGACCTCGGTCACCTCGATTCCGGCCTCGCGCAACGCCGCCGCCGTCCCCCCGGTCGAGAGCAGTTCGACGCCGAGCTCCGCCAGGCCGCGGCCGAAGTCCGCCACCCCCGTCTTGTCGGAGACCGAGATCAGAGCGCGGTGGACGTGGACTCCACCCGGCTGCGAGGCGTCCGGCTCCCCGTTCGCCTTCGCGATCGCGTCGGCGGCGAACGACTTTGTCGTGAAGGGGGGATCGCCCATGCGCGGCGCAGAGTTTATGTCCCCTCGATGGACACCACGCGGCCCCCGCCGGCCGGCAGCTCGACCCGCCCGGACGCGATCAGCCGGATCGCCTCCGGGTAGAGCTCGTGCTCGACCGAGTGGATCGCCGCCTCGAGCTCGCCTCGGTCCCGGCTCGTCGGGACCTCGACCGCCCGCTGGAGGACCACCGGCCCGGAGTCGACGCCCTCGTCGACGAAGTGCACCGTCACGCCGGTGACCCGGACGCCGTAGTCGAGCGCCTGTCCGACCGCGTCGAGCCCAGGGAACGAAGGCAGGAGGGCCGGGTGGATGTTCACGATGCGGTTGCGAAACCTCGCGACGAACCCCGGCGAGAGCAGCTGCATGTAGCCGGCCAGGACGACCAGGTCGGCGTCGCGCTCCTCGATCCAGTCGGCCATCGCTGCGTCCCGCGCGCCGCGGCTCTCGAATGCCTCGCCCGGGAACACGGCCGCCTCGATGCCGGCCGCCTGCGCTCGCTCCAGCGCCGGCGCGGCGTCCTTGTCCGAGGCCACGCCCGCGACCGCGATCCCGTCGCGGCCGTGCAACCGGTCGAGGATCGCCTGGAGGTTGGTGCCGGTCCCCGACGCGAGGACGACCAGGCGGAACCCGCTCACGCGGCGCTAGCCGCTCGCCGGCACGACCGCGATCTCCTCGAGCGCGAACTTCCCGTTCGCGTCCTCCGGGTCGCCGAGCGGATAGTGCCCGGTGAAGCAGGCGTCGCAGTGCGCCTCGGCCGGCGTCCCCACCGCCTCGTAGACACCCTCGATCGACAGATACGCGAGCGAGTCCGCGTCCAGCTCGGCGGCGATCTCCTCGGCCGACCGCTCGTGGGCGATCATCTCCTCGCGGGTCGACATGTCGACGCCGTAGTGGCAGGGGTGGCGGATCGGCGGCGCCGAGATCCGCAGGTGGACCTCACGGGCACCGGCGTCGCGCAGCATGCCGACGATCTGGCGGGTCGTGTTGCCGCGGACGATCGAGTCGTCGACGACGACGATCCGCCTGCCCTCGACGATCTCCGGCAGCGGGTTGAACTTCATCCGCAGCCCGTGCTTGCGTAGCTCCTGCCCGGGCTGGATGAAGGTCCGGGCGACGTAGCGGTTCTTGATCAGGCCGTCGTCACGCGGCAGCCCCGACGCCCGCGCGAAACCCGCGGCGGCCGGATTGCCGGAGTCGGGCACCGAGATCACCAAGTCGGCGTCGACCGGCGCCTCGTCCCAGAGGATCTCGCCCATCCGGCCGCGCACCTCCTGGAGCACCTTGCCCTCGAGCCGCGTGTCGGGGCGGGAGAAGTAGATGTGCTCGAATACGCACATCGCCGGCCGGTCGTTCTCGACCACCTGGCGGGTCTCGAGGCCACGCTCGGTCAGCGAGACCATCTCCCCCGGCTGGACCTCGCGCAGCAGCTTCGCGCCGATGATGTCGAAGGCGCAGCTCTCCGACGCGACGACGTAGCGGTCGCCGAGCCGGCCCAGCGACAGCGGCCGGACGCCGTAGGGGTCGCGGAAGGCGACGATCGCGTGCTTGGTCATCACGACGGTGGAGTAGGCGCCTTCGAGCCGCGGCATCACGTTCGCCACCGCGTCCTCGATGTAATGGCCGTCGTTCGAGGAGAGGAGCGCGGCCATGATCTCGGAGTCCGAGGTGCCGCGGAAGCTCAGGCCCTGCTCGCGCAGCTCGTTCCACAGCTCGACCGCGTTGGTCAGGTTGCCGTTGTGCGCCAGCGCCAGCTCGCGGCCGTCGTCGCGCCAGACTGGCTGCGCGTTCTCCCAGGAGCCGCCCCCCGTCGTCGAATAGCGGACGTGGCCAATCGCCATGTCCCCCTCCAGCGCCCGCAGCTTCTCCTCGTCGAACACCTGGCTGACCAGGCCGGCGTCGCGCATGGTGGTGATGTGCCCGCCCTCGCAGGTGGCGATGCCGGCCGACTCCTGGCCGCGGTGCTGGAGCGCATAGAGGCTGAAGTACGACAGCCGCGCCACCTCGTGGCCGGGGGCGTAGATGCCGAAGACGCCGCACTCGTCGCGCGGGCCCTCGCGGTCGTTGAAAGGCCGCTCGGTCAAGGCGTTTTCAGGGCTCTCAGCCTGTACTGGTCAGCAGACGCAGACGGGACCCCGCCTACCCGGGTGAGGGTAGCAGCGGGAACGGACCCGCCTCGCAGGCTGAAAAGCCTTCGGCCCGCACCGCTTGGGTGCTTTCCATGGACCTGCGGGTACTCTCGGTCCATGGCCGCCGACACCGGCTTCAGCGCCCAGGACGCCCAGTCCGACTTCAGCCGGACCCGGCGGCGGCGGGCGCTGTCCAACCTCTCGCGGCGGCTGCGGCGAGAGCCCGACGACGTCGACCAGATCCTGCCCTTCGACGAGGTCGTCGCGGCGCTCGGCAAGGTCGGGGAGCGGCGGCTCGGCCTCCAGACGATCCCGCTCGACTCGATCGTCGGCACGGTCGACCGCTCGCGTGAGTTCGATCGCCACTTCCGCCCGACCTCCCGCCGGGTCCGCCAGCGCTGGGAGCGGATCGCCAAGGCGATGCGGCGCGGCGAGGCGATGCCGCCGGTCGAGGTCTACCGAATCGGCGACATGCACTTCGTGATCGACGGCCACCACCGGGTCTCGGTCGCCGGGGCGCTCGGCTGGGAGCTGATCGACGCCTACGTCATCGAGATCGTGACCGCGGTGGGCGCCGAGACCAACATCCGCCTGCGCGACCTGGCGACGAAGAGCCACGAGCGCCTCTTCTTCGAGCGCGTGCCGCTGCCACGCGAGGTGCGGGAGCGGATCCGGCTCACCAACAAGCTCTGGTACGCCGGCCTCGCCGAGGGGGTCGAGGCCTGGGGGATGCGGGCGATGCAGGTGCGGCGGGAGTTCTTGACCCGCGAGGAGGTCGCCGTCGCCTGGTACCGCGACGAGTACGCGCCGGTGGTCCGGATGGCCCGCGAGGCCGACCTGATCGGCGACAACACCGAGACCGAGGCCTACCTCAAGCTCTCCAGCCTCCGCTACCTCCTCCTCCGCACCCACGAGTGGGACGAAGAGGTGGTGGAACAGCTCCGCGAGCAGCTCAACCGACCGCATGCCCGCGACGAGGACACCCTCGTCCACATGATGCGCGGCGGCCTCGGCGCCGGGGCCTGAGCCGGCCTACGCGCCGTTGCCAGACGAGTCCCGGCTCGTCAGGCTGTCGCCGCTCTGCGGGTCGAAGAGGTGCAGCTTCGACGTGTCGACCCAGAGCTCGGCCTCGCTGCCGCGCTCGATGTCGCTGGCGGCGTCGAGCCGCGCGACCACCTGAGTCGAGTCGCCCCCGGGCACGTCGCCCGCCCCCGCGTCCGCGGCCAGCTCCTGGAGCTGATCGGAGTCCATCCGCTCCGACTCGAGGTCGAAGTACGCATAGAGCTCCGATCCCATCGACTCGACCAGGTCGATCCGGGCCCGGAAGGTGACACCGCGGTCCTTCGCGTCCCCGGCCAGCGAGGCGTCCTCGAAGCTCTCGGGGCGCAGCCCGGCGATGACCTCGCCGCCGTCCGCCCGCGCGCCCTCCGGCAGGTCGGCCTCGCCGAGCGGCAGGCGCACCTTGCCGTCGCTGACCTGGGCCGGCATGAAGTTCATCGCGGGCGAGCCGATGAACCCGGCGACGAAGAGGTTCTTGGGGTTCTCGTAGAGGTCCGCTGGCGTCCCCACCTGCTGGAGCACCCCGGCCCGCATCACCGCGACCCGGTCACCCAGGGTCATCGCCTCGGTCTGGTCGTGCGTCACGTAGACGGTGGTGGTGCCCAGGTCGGACTGGAGCCGGGCAACCTCGGTCCGCATCTGGACGCGCAGCTTCGCGTCGAGGTTCGACAGCGGCTCGTCCATCAGGAACGCCTTGGGGTCACGGACGATCGCCCGCCCCATCGCCACGCGCTGGCGCTGGCCGCCGGAGAGGTTCGCCGGCTTGCGGTCGAGGTGCTGGGTCAGGTCCAGCGTGTTTGCCGCCTCCTCGACCTTGCGGTCGATCTCCTCCTGGTCGGCGCCGGCCAGCTTCAGCGCGAAGCCCATGTTCTCGCGCACCGTCATGTGCGGATAGAGCGCGTAGTTCTGGAAGACCATCGCGATGTCGCGGTCCTTCGGCGCGCGGTCGTTGACGACGTCGCCGCCGATCGTCAGCTCGCCGTCGGAGATGTCTTCCAGGCCGGCGATCATCCGCAGCGCGGTCGACTTCCCGCACCCGGAGGGGCCGACGAGGATCATGAACTCGCCGTCCTGGATCTCGAGGTCCATGTCCTTCACAGCCTCGTAGCCGTCGGGGAAGACCTTGCTGACTCCGTTCAGGACTATCTCTGCCATGGCGTTGGGGCTCCTTATCCCTTGACTGCGCCGGCCGTCAGCCCGGCGACGATGCGGCGCTGGAAGAACAGGACGAAGATGATGATCGGGACCGTGACGACGACCGCTGCCGCGGCGATGCTGCCGGTGGGCTGGGTGAACGAGGACTCGCCGGTGAAGAACGCCAGCGCCGCCGGCACGGTTCGCGACGCGTCCGACGAGGTCAGGGAGATCGCGAAAAGGAAGTCGTTCCAGGCGAAGATGAAGACCAGGATCGCGGCGGTGAAGACGCCCGGCGCTGCCAGCGGGACGATCACCTTGGTGAACGCCTGGAACGGGGTCGCCCCGTCCACCTGGGCCGCCTGTTCGAGGTCCCACGGGATCTCGCGGAAGAACGCCACCAGTGTGTAGATCGCGAGCGGCAGCGAGAACGTCAGGTAGGGGATGATCAGGCCGGGCCAGGTGTCATAGAGGCCCAGGGACGTCCACATGTCGAACAGCGGCCCGACCGTGGAGATCGGCGGGAACATCGCGATCGCCAGGGCACCCGCCAGGATCAGCGCCTTCCCCGGAAAGTCGAGCCGGGCGATCGCGTAGGCCGCGAACGACGCCAGCACGATCGAGATCACGGTCGCGATCAGGGCGATCCCGACCGAGTTGATCAACGGCTTGATGAACGGGCTCTCGTCGATCCCCCCCGTGAACAGGCTTTCGTAGTTCTCGAATGAGATGTCCTTGGGGATGAAGCGCCCGTCGGCGACCGCATCCGGCGGCTTCAGCGACAGCGAGATCAGCCAGATGACCGGGATCAGGGCGAAGATCAGCACGACGGTGATCGCGATGCTCCAGAGCGCGTATTGGCGTCCGCCTCGTTCCATCCCTAGCTTCCCGGTCGTCCTTCCTGGAGTCGGGTGCCGAACCCGCGCACGTACAGGAACGCGATCACCAGCACGCAGAGGAAGATCAGCACGGACACCGCCGACCCGAGACCTAGGTTGAGCCGCGAGATCAGCTGGTTGAAGCCGAGGATCGACACCGATTCGGTGTCCTGGGCCCCCGCGGTCATGATGAAGATCGTGTCGAAGACGCGGAAGGCGTCGAGCGTGCGGAACAGAAGCGCGACCAGGATCGCCGGCTTCATCAGCGGCAGGGTGATCCGGAAGAACCGCTGGACGGCGCTCGCGCCGTCCACCTTGGCGGCCTCGTAGAGCCCGTCGTCGATCGTCACCATCCCCGCCAGCAGGATCAGCGCCATGAACGGGGTGGTCTTCCAGACCTCGGCCATGATGATCACGGCGAAGGCGCTGAACCGGTCCCCGAACCAGTCCTTGTCGTCGGCGATCAGGGGCAGGTGGTTGACGAAGCCGCTGTCCGGGGCGAACGCGAACTGCCAGGCGAACGCCGCGACGACGGTGATGATCCCGTACGGGATCAGCACGGAGGTGCGGACCACGCCACGGCCGAAGATCGCCCGATACATCACCAGCGCGATCGCCATCCCCAGCACCAGCTCGATCGAGACCGAGATGACCGTGATGAACAGCGTGTTGAAGAGGTCGGTCCACCACAGGTCCGAGCTGAGGACGGCGCTGTAGTTGTCGAAGCCGACGAAGCCGCCCTCCTCGGGGAAGCGGATGTCGATCTGCTGAACCGAGAGGACGATCGCGTAGCCGATCGGGTAGGCGGTCACGGCGAGCATGGCGATCACAGCCGGCGCGCAGAGCATCCAGCCGAGCCGCCGCTCCGAGCGGGTGCGCTGGCTGACGCCGCCGCGCGGCTGCGTCTGGGTCGCGGCTTCCATTAGGCATCCACCTCGCTCACAGCAGGCCCTCCCGCTTGACCGCGTCCTCGAGCTTCGACTTCAGCTCGTCATAGACCGAGGCGACGTCATTCGGGTCGATCTTGTCGGGCGGATGCAGGGTGCGCTGCACCCCCAGCGACACGTCCTGGTAGGCGGGGGTGGTCGGCCGCGGCCCCGAGGCTTCGATCGACTGCTTGACCAGCGACGCGAATCCCGGGTAGGCCCCGGTGACCGTCTTGTTGGTGTAGAGGTCGGAGCGCGACGGAGGCAGGCCGTCGAGCTCGACCGCCTTGAGTTGGCTCTCACGGCCGGCGAGGCAGGCGGCCGCGTCGAACGCCACGTCCTTGTTCTCCGAGAATGAGCTCACGGCGAGGTTGAAGCCTCCGAGCGGCGGCTTGCTCGGCGTGTTCGCGTCAACACGCGGGAACCGCGCGAACCCCATGTTCTTGGCGACGTCGGGCGCGTTCTCCTTGGCGCTCGCATAGGCGAAGGTGTAGTTGGTCATGAACGCCGAGTCCCCGGCCTCGAAGCCGAGCCGGGTGACGTCCTCGTCGGCCGTCTCCATCGTCGGCGGGGCAGCAGTCGACTTGGCGAGGCGGCCGATCACCTCGAGCGCCTGCTCGGTCGGCTTCTCTTCCAGGTTCACCGATTCGGGACCGGACAGGATCGTCGTACCGGCGCTCTCGATCAGGCCGTTGACCCAGACCATGAACCCCTCGTAGCGCAGCGCCTGGACCTGAATCGTGCCGGCGTTGTCGGGCCCGAGCTTCTCGGCTTGGTCGATCATCTGGTCCCAGGTGCGCGGCGCCTTCTTCACCAGGTCCTTGCGGTACCAGAGGAGCTGCGTGTTGGTGTTGAAGGGGGCGGCGTAGAGATCGTTCTCGAACGAGGCGGTCTCGATCACGTTGGGGAAGACCTTGTCGGTGACCTGCTCCTTCAGCGGCCCCGCCCACTTCTCGACCCAGCCGGCGTTGGCGAACTCCCCGGTCCAGATCACGTCCATGCCGATGATGTCGATGCTCGAGTCCTCCGCCCCGAGGCGCCGGACGAGCTGCTCCCGCTGCTGCGTGGCGTCGGTCGGCAGGAACTCCGGCTCGATCGTGTACTTGCCGCCGGATTCCTTCGAGCAGCGCGCGGCGACGTCCTCGATCGTCCCGCCCGGCTGGATCGCGACGAACCAGCTCAGGGTTCGTTCGCCCGACCCGCTGTCCTCGCCGCCGCATCCGACCGCCACGACCGCGACGGCGAAAATCGCTGCGAGGCAGAGAACCGGCCGGAGCAACGTCCGCCTCCGCCGGCTCTGCTTCGCGGTCCTCTGCATCCGCGTCCCCTCGGTGAGGTACCTACCCCCGGGTTCTTCGTCGCAAACGGAACGCGCCGCGGGGCGTCAGACGGTCGCTGCGCCCTCCGCCCGCTCGCGCAGCGACAACCACGCCGCCTCGGCATCGGCAAGCGGAACCGAGAGGGTCCGCTCCGTGGCCCGAACCTCCAACTCGTCGCCGCCGACCGCGCCGATCACGAAGACCTCGGCGCCGCCGCCGAGCGACTCGACCGCCTCGGCGGGCCCGCTGACCAGGAAGCCGCCGGCACCCTCGCCGAACAGGGCCTCCTCGTCAGCGAGCCCGCGCCGGCGCGCGAAGGCGCGCAGGTCGGCGCGAGCTCCGACTCCGCCCGCGATCGCCGCCTCGGCGAGCGCGCAGGCGAAGCCGCCGTCGCTGACGTCGTGCGCGCTGGTGATGGCGCCCTCGCGCACCGCCGACCGAACCGCCGCGCAAGCGGCCGCCACGGTCTCGATGTCCGGAGCCGGCAGGCCCTTGCCGAGCTCGCCCCGCTGCTTGGCCAGCTCCGACCCCGCGAGCGAGGGCCGGAACGGCCCGACCAGGGCGACGAGGTCGCCCTCGTGGCGGAAGCCGCTGCCGGCGGCGCGGGCCGGGTCGGGCAGCTCGCCGACCATGCCGACGACCGGGGTCGGATAGATCGGCCCGTCGGCGCCTTCGTTGTAGAGCGAGACGTTGCCGCCGACGACCGGCACGCGCAGCGCCGAGCAGGCGTCGGCCAGCCCCGCGACCGCCCGGTCGAGCTGCCACGCGGGGTGCGGCTTCTCCGGGTTGCCGAAGTTGAGGCAGTTGGTCAACCCGAGCGGCTCGGCGCCGACGCAGGCCAGGTTCTGCGCACATTCGAGCACCGCCTCGACCGTCCCGTTGTAGGGGTCGCAGGCCACCCTGCGGCCGTTGCCGTCGATCGAGACCGCGATCGCGGCTCCCGCTTCGGGGATCTGCAGCACCGCGGCGTCGGCGGCTTCGGGGCGGCGGACCGTGCGGGAGCCGACCACCGAGTCGTACTGCTCGAAGGCCCAGCGCTTCGAGGCGATGCTCGGCGCCGAGAGTAGGGCCAGAAGCTGTTCGCGCGGGCTCGCCTCGGCGGCGAGCGTGGCCCGGTTGCCGTAGGTCCACCCCTCGGGCTCGGCCGGCTCGAGGTCGTAGAGGGGGCACCCGTCGACCAGCGCCTCGACCGGGACGTCGCCGACCTCCTCGCCGTCGCTCAGCACGCGGACCCTGCCGCTGTCCGTCACCTCGCCGATCACCGCCGACCCCGTCTGCCACTTGGCGCAGACCGCCCGGACCGCGTCGGCGTCCTGCGGGGCGACCACCGCCAGCATCCGCTCCTGGGACTCGGAGACCATGATCTCGAAGGGCTCCAGGTCGGGCTCGCGTAAGGGAACCCGGTCGACGTGGAGGTCGATCCCTACGCCTCCGGCCGAGGCCATCTCCCCGGCCGACGAGGTCAGCCCCGCCGCCCCGAGGTCCTGGAGCGAGACCAGCAGGCCCTTGCCGAGCAGCTCGAGGCAGCACTCGAGCAGCTTCGACTCCTCGAACGGATCGCCGATCTGGACGCTGGGACGCTTCGACTCGTCTTCCTCGTCGAGCTCGGCCGAGGCGAGAACCGAGGCGCCGCCGATTCCGTCGCGGCCGGTGGAGGCCCCCATCAGGATCACCACGTTCCCGACGCCGGCGGCGGCGGCGCGGACCATGTCGTCGCGCTTCGCCAGCCCGACGCACATCGCGTTTACGAGGCAGTTCTGCTCGTATGGAGCCTCGAAGTAGATCTCTCCGCCGACCGTCGGCACGCCGATCGAGTTGCCGTAGTGGCCGATGCCGCGGATGGCGCCGTCGAGCAGGTAGCGCGAGCGCCTCGAGTCGAGCTCGCCGAACCGCAACGAGTCAAGGACGGCGATCGGACGGGCGCCGAGGGCGAAGACGTCGCGGAGGATCCCGCCGACCCCCGTCGCGGCGCCCTGGAACGGCTCGACCGCACTGGGGTGGTTGTGGGACTCGACCTTGAATGCGACCGCGTAGCCGGAGCCGAGCGACACGGCCCCGGCGTTCTCGCCCGGTCCCATCACCACCCGGTCCCCCTCGGTCGGCAGGCGGCGCAGAAGCTTGCGCGAGTGCTTGTAGGCGCAGTGCTCGGACCAGAGCAGCGAGAACATCGCCAGCTCGACCCGGTTCGGCTCTCGGCCGAGCTTCTCGCAGATCAGGTCGTACTCGTCCGCCGTCAGCCCGAGGGCCACGGCCTCGGACTTGCCCGCAGCCTCGACCCCGACGCTCACGCCGGCACCCGCTCGGCCAGCGCCCGGAAGATCCGCAGGCCGTCGGTCGAGCCGGTCAGCTCGTCCACGGCGTGCTCGGGATGGGGCATAAGCCCGAGCACGTTGCCGGCCTCGTTGACGACCCCCGCGATGTCGCCTGCGGAGCCGTTGAGGTTGTGGTCGGTCGCGTAGCGAAAGGCGACCTGGCCGTTCGCCTCGAGCCGCTCGAGCTCCTCCGCCGGCGCGTAGAAGCGTCCGCTCTGGTGCTTGACCGGGATCGAGAGCCGCTCGCCCGGATCGATCCCGGCGAGGAAGGGGCAGCCGGCGCCGGTCGCGGTCAGCTCGACCTGGCGGCAGACGAACCGCATCTCCGCGTTCGGCAGCAGGGCGCCTGGCAGCAGGTGGGCCTCGCAGAGGACCTGGAAGCCGTTGCAGATCCCCAAAACCGGCCCGCCGGCGGCGGCGAAGTCGGCGACGGCCTCCATCGCCGGCGAGAACCGGGCCAGCGCGCCGGCGCGCAGGTAGTCCCCGTAGGAGAAGCCGCCGGGGACGACAATGGCGTCGATGGTAGAGAGGTCACGGTCCTCGTGCCAGACCAGCCGCGACTCACCAGCCAGCGAGCATGCGTGCAGCGCGTCCCGCTCGTCGCAGGAGCCGGGGAACTGGATGACGCCCCAGATCACTCCCCGTCCAGGGTCTGGATCTCGTAGTCCTCGATCAGCGGGTTCGCGAGCAGCTTCTCGCAGAGCTCTGGCAGGCGGGCCGCGTCGGCCGCCTCGAGCTCGACCATGCGGCCGATGCGCACGTGCTCGACCCCGTCGAAGCCGAGCGCCGGCAGAGCGCCCTCGACCGCCTTGCCCTGAGGGTCGAGGATGCCCTCCTTGGGACGGATCAGGACGCGGGCTCTCGCCACCGTCAAAAGCTCCGCTCGGTGATCCGCTCGTATGCCTCGACGTACTTGGCGCGGGTCTGCTCGACGATGTCCGGCGGCAGCTCCGGCGCCGGCGGGGAGTGGTCCCAGCCCTCGGCGTCGGCCCAGTCGCGGACGTATTGCTTGTCGAAGGACGGCTGCGTCCCGCCCGGCTCGTAGGAGTCCGCCGGCCAGAAGCGCGAGGAATCGGGCGTCAGCACCTCGTCGCCCAGCACGACCTCGGCCCCCGCGGAGCGGCCGAACTCGAACTTGGTGTCGGCGACGATGATCCCGCGCTCGGCCGCGTGGTCGGCGGCGTGCTGGTAGAGCTCGATCGACACCCGCCGCAGATCCTCCATCAGCGCCCGGTCCCCGATGAGCTCGGCCGCCCGGTCGAAGTCGATGTTCTCGTCGTGCTCGCCGATCTCGGCCTTCGTCGCCGGGGTGAAGATCGGCTCCGGCAGCTTGTCTGACTCCCGCAGTCCCTCGGGAAGGGATATGCCGCAGACCTCGCCGCTGTCGCGGTACTCCTTCCAGCCCGACCCCGAAAGGTAGCCGCGGACGACGCACTCGACCGGGTACATCTCGAGCTTCTTGACCCGGATCCCCCGGTCGGTGACCTCCTCGGGCACGTCTTCGGAGAGGTAATGGTTGGGCACGATGTCCCCGGTCGTCTCGAACCAGAAGATCGACATCTGGGTCAGGACCTTGCCCTTGTCGGGGATCGGCGTCGGCATCACGACGTCGTAGATCGAGATCCGGTCCGAGGCCACCATCAGCAGGTCGTCGTCGACCTCGTAGATCTCCCGGACCTTGCCGGAGGAGTGCAGTTTGAGCTCTTCGATCGCGCCGCCCATCGCCAGGCTCGATGCTAGCTGTCCCGGTAGCGGCAGAATGTGCCCGGTGCTCCCGCCAGGCCCCGACCAGGCTCCCGCGATCCAGATGCTGCGCTGGTTCTACCGCCCGATCGCGTTTCTCGAAGACTGCCGGCGGCGCTACGGCGAGGCCTTCAGCGTCAGCTTCGTCGGCTTCAAGTCGCCGATGGTCCTCTTCTCCGATCCCGCCGCGGTCAAGGCGGTCTACTCCGACCAGCGGAACGGACTGCCCCCCGGCCGCAACGTGGCGCTCGAGCCGATGCTCGGCTCGCGCTCGGTCCTGCTCCTCGAAGGCCGGGAGCACCTGACCCGCCGCCGGCTGATGCTGCCCGCCTTCCACGGTGAGCGGATGCGCACCTACGAGGCGATCGTTCGCGACGCGATCACCAGGGAAATCGACCGCTGGCCGGTCGGGGAGCCGTTCCCCCTACACCCCCGGATGCAGGCGATGGCGCTCGAGGTGATCCTGCGCGCCGTCTTCGGCGTCACGTCCGAGGAGCGGCTGGCGCGGCTGCGGTCGACGCTGGGCCAGATCCTCGGCCGGACCGCCTCCCCGGTGGCCCAGCTCGTCGCTCTGGCCGCGATGCGGCTCGGCGAGCGCGGCCCCTGGGCGCGGTTCGAGCAGATGCTCCGGTCCGCCGACGACGAGCTGTACGCGGAGATCGCAGAGCGACGCGAAGACCCCCGGCTCGAGGGGCGCGAGGACATCCTCTCGATGCTCGTCTCCGCCCGGTTCGAGGAAGGCGGCGGGATGAGCGACGCCGAGCTCCGCGACCAGCTGATGACCCTGCTCCTCGCCGGGCACGAGACGACGGCGACGGCTCTGGCCTGGGCCTTCGACCTCCTGCTCCACAATCCGGCCGAGCTCGAGCGGCTGCGCGAGGAGCTCGACGGTGGCGACGAGGCCTACCTCCGGGCGACGGTGGCCGAGGCGCTCCGCCTCCGCCCGGTCGTGCCGATCGCCGGTCGCCGCCTGGCCGAGCCGCTCGAGATCGACGGGTACGACCTCCCCGCCGGCACCGACGTGACGCCGGCGATCTGGCTCACCCACACGCGCCCCGACGTCTACGAGGAGCCGCTGCGATTCCGCCCGGAGCGCTTCCTCGGCGACGGCCCGGAGACCTACGCCTGGATCCCGTTCGGAGGCGGCGTCCGCCGCTGCCTCGGCGCCGCCTTCGCCGAGTTCGAGATGCGGATCGTCCTCGCCGAGGTTGCAGGTCGCTGCCGGCTCGAGGCGGCCGGCGGGCCCGAGCGGGTTGGCCGCCGCAACGTCACGCTGTCGCCGCGAGACGGGACCCGGGTGCGACTGCTCGGCCGCGACCCGGTCCGGACTCCGGCCGCCGCCTGAGGCTCAGCCGCGCAGGGCCTCGAGGCGGGCGAAGAGCTCGGGCAGGTGCTCGAGGTAGGCGTGGTGGTCGAAGACCGCATCGAGGTCGAGTTGCGGAGCGGCCTCCGCCAGCAGTTCGCGGAACGGCGTGCCGGTGTCCCAGGCCCTCTGGGCCGCGGCCTGGACGATCCGGTAGGCCTCGTCGCGCGAGAGGCCGGATTCGACCAGTGCCGTCAGAGCGCGCTGGCTGAACAGCGCGCCGTGGGTCAGGTCGAGGTTGGCCCGCATCCGGTCGGCGTGGACCGTCATCCCTTCGGCCAGCCCGGCCGCCCGGTGCTGCATGTAATCGAGCAGGATCGTCGCGTCAGGAAGGACGACCCGCTCGGCGCCGGAGTGGGAGATGTCGCGCTCGTGCCACAGAGCGACGTTCTCGAGTCCGGTCTGGGCGTAGCCGCGCAGGACCCGGGCGAGGCCGGTCAACCGCTCCGCGGTGATCGGGTTGCGCTTGTGGGGCATCGCCGAAGATCCCTTCTGTCCGGCGCCGAACGCCTCCTCCACCTCGCGAACCTCGGTCCGCTGCAGGTTACGGACCTCGGTGGCGAAGCGCTCGATTCCGGCGCCGGCAAGGGCGACCGCGCTGAGCAGCTCGGCGTGGCGGTCACGCGGGACGACCTGGGTCGAGATGTCCTCGCGGCGCAACCCCAGCGCGCGCATCACTCGCGCTTCGACCGCCGGCGGCACGGACGCATGGGTGCCAACGGCGCCGGAGATCTTCCCGACCGCGGCCCCCTCGACGGCGCGCTGCAGGCGATGCAGGTTGCGGTCGGCCTCGAAGGCGAGGCCGGCCAGCCGCAGCCCGAACGTCGTCGGCTCGGCGTGGACCCCGTGGGTGCGGCCGACGGTGAGCGTGTCCCGGTGCTCGAGGGCCCGGTCGATCAGCGCGTCGCGGTAGGCGCCGGCGCCCCGCAGCAGGATCATTCCGGCCTGCTGGAGCTGCAGCGCGAGCGCCGTGTCGAGCACGTCGGAGGACGTCAGGCCGTAGTGGATCCAGCGCCCGTGCTCGCCCACCGACCCGGCGACGACGTCGACGAAGGCGGCGACGTCGTGGTTCGTCACCTGCTCCCGCTCGTCGACCGCCTCGACGGTGAACGAGGCCTGGGCGCGCGCGGCCTGGGCGGCCTCGCGCGGGACGGCCCCCTCCTCGGCCCACGCATCGGTCGCGGCGAGCTCGACCGCGAGCCAGCTCTCGAGCTTGCGCTGCGGGCCCCAGACCGCGCCCATCTCGGGGCGGGTGTACCGCTGGATCACGCGTTGATGATCCTCGCGGCCAAAATCCCCGCGTTCTTTGCCCCGTCGATCGCGACGCAGGCCACGGGGATGCCGGGCGGCATCTGCACGGCCGAGAGCAGGGCGTCGAGCCCACCGAGAGACTTGCCGAGGATCGGCACCCCGACTACCGGCAGGTCGCTGTGGGCCGCGGCCACCCCCGGCAGCGCCGCCGACATCCCGGCGCCGGCGATGATCACCTTGAGCCCCCGCATCCGCGCGTTCGTGCAGTAGTCGCGGACCATCTCCGGGTCGCGGTGGGCGCTCATCACCCTGACCTCGTAGCGGATCCCGGCATCCTGGAGGGCCTGGCCGGCCGGCTGCATCTTCGGCTTGTCGTTCTTCGAGCCCATGATGATCCCGACGAGGGGGGCATCAACCTCGATCTCCTCGAAGGCCTCCTCGACGGCCGGCATGGTCTCCGGCGTCGGGGCCTCGAGCGCCTCGCTGGGCATCTGCGTGTCCTGGGGGGTCTCGCTCACTTCTGTCCTTTCCGGGGCCGGCTCACCCCGGGACGCGCTCGGTCGCGCGCTCGGCGATGTCCGACCGCATCTGCATGCCGTCGAAGTGGATCAGTCGAGCGGCATCGTAGGCGCGCTCGCGCGCCTCCGATGGCGTCGGCCCGAGGCCGGTGACGTTGAGCACGCGACCTCCGGCGGTGACGACCTCGCCGCCCGCCCGCGCCGTGCCCGCGTGGGTCACCTCGGCGACTCGCTCCGCTTCCTCCAGGCCGCTGATCACGTCGCCCTTCGAGGACGACGCCGGGTACCCGGCGGAGGCGAGCACGATGGTCGCCGCCCAGTCGGCCGCGAACTCGGCGTCGGCACCGGCCAGGCCGCCCGGTTCCCGCGCGGCCAGGCAGAGGTCGACGATGTCGGACCGAAGCCGGGGGAGGACCGCCTGCGTCTCCGGATCACCGAACCGGACGTTGAACTCGAGCACCTTCGGCCCCGCCTCGGTGATCATCAGGCCGGCGTAGAGGACGCCGTGGAAGGGAGTGCCGGAGCGGGCCATCCACTGGACGACGGGCCGGTGGACGGCGTCGGCGAGCTCGGCGACGCGGTCGCGGTCAAAGCCGGGGACGGGCGAGTAGCTGCCCATGCCGCCGGTGTTCGGCCCCGTGTCGCCGTCGCCGATCCGCTTGTAGTCCTGTGCCGGGGCAAGCGGGACGACGGTGTCGCCGTCGCAGAGGGCGAGCAGCGAGAGCTCCTCTCCCTCGATGAACTCCTCGAGGACGACGGCGGTGTTGCCGAACCGCTGCTCGGTGAAGAACACGTCGACCGCCTCTCGCGCGTCCCGCTCCCTCTCGCAGATCAGCACGCCCTTGCCGGCGGCGAGGCCGTCGGCCTTGAGCACCGCTGGGTAAGAGGCGCAGGCGATCTGGCCCAGCGCCTCCTCGCGGTCGCGCAGGATCGTGTGCGCGGCGGTCGGGACGCCGGCCTCCGACATCACCCGCTTGGCGAACGCCTTCGATCCCTCCAGCTCGGCTGCGGCGGCGCTCGGCCCGAACGCCCGGATGCCCTCCTCCTCGAGCGCGTCGACGGCTCCCGCGACGAGTGGCGCCTCGGGTCCGACGATGACCAGGTCGACGCCGCGCTCGCGCGCCGCCGCGACGATTCCGGCCGGCCCAGACCCCACCGCCTCGATGCACTCGGCGTCGGCTGCGATCCCGGCGTTGCCCGGCGCGCACAGGACCTCCGGCGTGTGGGCCGAGCGCCGCAGAGCCCGCACGATCGCGTGCTCGCGACCGCCGCCGCCGACGACGAGGATCTTCACGAAGCTCCCTCCGGTGGCTTGGAGGCTAGAGCGCGCCGGCCAGCTCCTCGGCCGGCATCGCGGCGAGCGTCTGGCTCGACATCGTCCCGCGCGAGCCCAGCTCGACCGAGACTTTCGCCATCGTCTTGTCGTCGGGCGCCTCGACGATCGTCACGAAGTCGAAGGCGCCGAGGGTGGCGTATTGCGCGAGGACCTTCACGCCGATCGACTCGACCTCCTTGTTGACCTCTGCGACCCGGTTCGGGTTGTTCTTGAGGGTCCGGACCCCGTCCGGCGTGAGGTTGGTGAGCATCACGTAGGTGGGCATCTCTCTCCTTCCGAGCTTCGCTGCGGCGGGACTCTGTTGTCCCACGTTATTTCAGCGGGCGCAACCGAGGACCAGCGGCCTGACGATCGGCGGCGCCTTCGGCACCTCCGTGCGCTCGAGCCGCTCGACGGCGAAGCCCGCGCGCTCGATCGCCGCGACCGTGTCGCGGTTGCAGTGGCAGCCGTTGCCGAAGAACCGCCAGGGGCGCTCGAGCCGATCCTGCCACCGGGCCAGCCGTTCGTCGGCGCCGCGGACATGCTCGGCGAAGAGCATCCGTCCGCCCGGGCGCAGGACCCGCCGGGCCTCCGAAAGCGCCGCCGCCTGGTCGGGAACGGTGCAGAGCACCAGCGTGAAGGCGACGGTGTCGAAGCTGGCGTCGGCGAAAGGCAGCGCCTCCCCCGGCGCCTCGACCACTTCGGCGGCAACGCCCTCGGCCTCGACCCGTTGCCGCAGCCGCTTGGCCATGTGGGGCGAGGGCTCGGCGAGCACGAGGGCGCCCACGGCGGGGGGAAAGAGACCGATGTTCGCCCCGGTCCCGGCGCCGACGTCGATCGTCCGCCCGGCCGCCGCGGCGAGGGTCTCGCGGCGCATCTCGCGCAGGCCCGCCTCCTCGGCGGACTTCAAGCAGCGGTCGTAGAGGGCGACGAAGCCGCGACCCCAGGTGGCGTCATAGAGACGGCCCACGCCGCCAAGCTATTCGTCAGCCGTCGTATCCGACGTGCAGGTGGTCACAGTGGCCCGGGTCGGCGAAGGCCGGCCCGGCGCCGTCGAGGTCGAAGCACCAGATCAGCTCGCTCGGTCGCGAGCCGAAGGGCAGCAGCGTCAAGGTCCGGCCGAGGACCGAGCACGCCGAGGAGGCCGAGACGTCGGTGCAGGACACCCCGTCGACCATCGCGATGTCGAAGGCGCGGCCGTAGTAGTGGTTGGAGACGTTCCCGTTGACCGTAAGCATCGAGTGGTCGCTGCGCAGCGACGAGATCATGATCGAATGGCGCTGGCTGATCGCCCCGATCAGTCCCATGACCCGGGGATCGACCGCTCCGGTCTGGATGTCGCGGCGTTCGAGCTCGTTCGAGAGAGTGACGTTGTCCCAGTTGATCGCCGTGTCCGTCACCTCGGGCATCGTGATCGGCCAGTTCACCGTGCCGATCTCGCACTTGCCGGCGAGGCGCTCGGCGTCGGCCAGGACCGACTCGACGTACCAGGCCGCCTGGTTGTGGGTGAAGACCCCGGCCCGCAGCGAGCCCCGCGACCAGACCATCCGGGCGAGCGTGGCGGCGGAGTCATCGACACTGGCGTGGCGGATCCTGCCGTCGTCGTCGCCGTCGACCGCGTAGCGGCTCCACTCGGTCTCGTCGAGGCCGAGCGGCCCGGCGGCGTGCAGCGCCTTCTCGCCCATCCCGCGCCCGAAGTCGGACTCGAGCCGGGCGACGGCGGCGAGCGCCCAGACGCCGCGCCGGCCCAGGTCGTACCGGCCGGCCGCCGCCTCGAACGCCTCGATGTACTCCTCCGGCACCTCCTTGCGCCAAGGCGGCGCCGGCTCGCAGGTGAAGACCTGGAGCTGCGGAATCAGGGCGAAGGCGCCACCCTCGAACGAGCCGTAGCAGCCGGCGCGGGCGAGGACGTCGGCCACGTACCAGTCGGCGTGGTTGTAGGCGAAGATCGCGTTGTAGGTGTCCTGGGGCATTCCCGCCGCGCTGAGGTAGTTGGCGGCGGCGAAGATCGCGTCCTCGGGGTCGTAGGGGTCGCGCTCGCCGTCTCCGTTGGCGTCGACGCCGTAGGCCGCCCAGGTGGAGGGCATGAACTGCATCCAGCCGATCGCGCCGGCGTAGGACGTGACGTTGTTCAGCTCGCCGAAGTTGGTCTCGATCGAGTTGATCGCCGCGAGGATGCTCGGCCCCTGGGGGCCGAGGCCGTACCGGTCCGAGGCGGCCTTGTAGATCGGCAGAAGGAACGCGGGGGCGGGAGTGCTGCCGTCGCAGACGATCGACGGCACGGTCGGTATCGCCGAAAGGTCGAGGCCATTGGCGGGGGGCGCCGGCACGTCGGCCTCGGGCTGGTCCTGCGGCTTGGGGACCGGGGTGCCCCCGTCGCCGGGCTTCGGCTCGTCGGGTTTCTGGTCGGAGGGCTTCGGCCCGGCCGGTTCCTGGGGCTTGTCGGGCCTGGGGGGCATCGGCGCCGTGATCGCCGGGCCGGTGACCACCCCGGTCTGCCCCGATGTCTCGGGTCCGGAGGCCGGCGGGAGCGGCGGCGCGCCGGCCGGCGGAGCCGGCTGGGTCGCTGGAGCCTGCGCGGGCGCGCTCTGCGCCGCCAGGGCGAGGCCGACGGCGCCGGCCGCGATCGCACTGCGCAGCCTGCGCATCAGCCCCTCACGTCCGTGATCCGCCAGCCGTCATCGGTCCGGCGCATGTCCAGCCGCAGCTCGCTGGTCGAGCCGACCCGCAGCAACGACGCGCTCACCGTGAGGCGGTCGCCGTGGCTTGGACCGGGGACGACGTTGAGTACCCGGGCCTTCGGGACCTCGACGCCGGCGGGCTGACGGGGCGGCCGTTCGCCGAGCGCCTTGGCGAGATCCGGAGAAGCGGTCTCGGCAAAGGTCCTGCGGACCTCGGCGGACTCTTCGCCGATCTCGTAGAGGACGAAGGCCTCGGCGAACCGCTCGGCTACCCGGATCGCCTCCTTCTGGCCCGGGACGGGCTCGGCCGCGGTGCGCTTCGCGGCCTGGTCGGAGGCGGCGAGGGCATTCTCCTCGGCTGCCGCGGCCTTCGGCTCGGTCGCTGCCTCGAAGGTCGGGGTGGCGCCCTGCAGCACCGGCCCTTCGGCCACTGCAGCGGCGGCCGGGGTGGGGGCCGAGGCCGCGGTCGGGACGGGCGCGGTGACCTCGACCGGCGAGGGCTCGGGGGCCGGATCTGGGGCGGTCCCGGAGGGGGAGGCGGTGATCGCCCCCGCGGTCCCGGCCGCGAGCGCGGCGGCGGCGAGGCCGGCGGCGGCGGCGAGGCGGGCCGAGCGGCTCCAGCCCGCGGTGGCGTCCTGCAGCGGCCAGAGGATCCGGCGCTCGACGGTCCAGGCGAGGCGCTCGAAGGGGTAGCGGGCGCCGTCGGCCGCGGCCCGGGCGGCGTCGGCGCCGACCCAGACGACCTTCTCCTCGACCGCCCAGGCCGCGGTGCGGACCGGCCAGGCGGCCGATCGCGGAGCGCGCTCGCGCCGCTCGTCCCCGTGAGGGCGGCGGCGGGTCAGCGGGATTCTCGGCATCCGGAGGAAGGCAGGGGAACTGGACGGAAGATCTAGGCGCACAAGTTTATGTCGGAGCCGTGGAACATCCCTTGATCCCTAGGAGTGGGTATGCAGGGATTTCACCGCTCCCGGCATGCTCGCCGCACCGCTCGATCATCTCACCTAACCCGCCGCCGGTGGTGCGGTTGCGCGGCGCGGGGCCCGGGCGAGCTAGGCGGCTGGCGAAGCCACCGCCTGTCGGGGGGCCGACTTGGTGAAGACCAGGTCCCCCTCGACGGCGTTGACCTTCACGGTGTCGCCGCCGGCGAAGTCGCCTTCGAGGATCTTCAGCGCCAGCCGGTCGACGAGGCGCTTCTGAATCACCCGCTTGAGCGGACGGGCGCCGTACGTGGGGTCGTAGCCGAGGTTGCCCAGCAGGGTCCGCGCGTCGGCGGAGAGCTCGACCTCGATGCCCCGCTCGCGCACCCGGGCTACGAGCGCGTCGACCTGGAGCTCGACGATCCGCTCGATGTCGCCCCGTGCGAGCCGGTGGAAGATCACCGTGTCGTCGACCCGGTTCAGGAACTCGGGCTTGAAGGTCGTCGCGAGGATCTCCTCGATCCTCTCGCGAATCGTCTCATGGGTTGCCTCGGACCCCGAAGCTCCCGGACGCGAGGCGGAGGAAGCGTCGGGCAGTGTTATCTCGGCCGAGCCCACGTTCGAGGTCATGATCAGGACGGTGTTGGTGAAGTCGACCGTGCGGCCCTGGCCATCGGTCAGCCGGCCGTCGTCCATGAGCTGCAGGAGGGTGTTGAAGACGTCCGGGTGGGCCTTCTCGATCTCGTCGAGGAGGATCACCGCGTAGGGGCGCCGGCGGACCGCCTCGGTGAGCTGCCCCCCCTCCTCGTATCCGACGTACCCCGGCGGGGCGCCGATCAGCCGCGCGACGGTGTGCTTCTCCATGTACTCCGACATGTCGAGCCGGACGATCGCCTGCTCGGAGTCGAACATGAACTCGGCCAGCGCCTTTGCCAGCTCGGTCTTGCCGACCCCGGTCGGGCCGAGGAAGAGGAAGGAGCCGATCGGCCGGTTGGGGTCGGAGAGCCCCGCCCGGGAACGGCGGAGCGCGTTCGACACGGCGCTGATCGCCTCGTCCTGTCCGATCACCCGCTCGTGGAGGCGGTCCTCCATGTGGATCAGCTTCTCGACCTCGCCCTCCATCAGCCGGCTGACCGGGATCCCGGTCCACTTGGCGACGACCTGGGCGACGTCCTCCTCGGTGACCTCCTCGGTCAGCATCGAGCCGCCGTCGGCGTGCAGCTCGGCGAGCCGCGCTTCGTTCTCGCCGACCTCGTTCTCGAGGCCCGGGATCTCGCCGTAGCGCAGCTTCGCTGCGCGCTCGAGATCGGCGTCACGCTCGGCCCGCTCGGCTTCGCGGTGGGCCTCCTCCAGCCGGGCCTTGGCCTCCTTGATCGCCTCGATTGCTCCCTTCTCGTTCTGCCAGCGCGCCTTCATCTCGCCGGCCCGCTCGCCGAGCTCGGCGAGCTCGGCCTCGATCACGTCGCGGCGGACCTTGGACGCGTCGTCGCGCTCCTTCTTCAGCGCCTCGCGCTCGATCTCCAGCTGCTGGACGCGCCGCTCGACTTCGTCGATCTCGATCGGCATCGAGTCGATCTCGATCTTCAGCCGCGAGGCGGACTCGTCGATCAGGTCGATCGCCTTGTCGGGCAGGAAGCGGTCGGCGATGTAGCGCGCCGACAGGGTGGCCGCGGCGACGATCGCCGCGTCGCTGATCCGGACGCCGTGGTGTACCTCGTAGCGCTCCTTGAGCCCGCGCAGGATCGCGATCGTGTCGGCCACGTCCGGCTCGCCGACGAGGACCGGCTGGAAGCGCCGCTCGAGGGCGGCGTCCCTCTCGATGTGCTTGCGGTACTCGTCGAGGGTCGTCGCACCGACCGCCCGCAGCTCGCCGCGGGCCAGCATCGGCTTGAGCAGGTTGGCGGCGTCGACGGCGCCCTCGGCCGCGCCCGCCCCGACGATCGTGTGCAGCTCGTCGAGGAAGAGGACGATCTGCCCCTCGGCGGCCTGGACCTCGGAGAGGACGGCCTTGAGCCGCTCCTCGAACTCGCCCCTGTATTTAGAGCCGGCCAGCAGGGCGCCGATGTCGAGCGCCACGACGCGCCGGTCGCGGAGGCTCTCCGGCACGTCGCCGGAGACGATCCGCTGGGCGAGCCCCTCGACGATCGCCGTCTTGCCGACGCCGGGGTCACCGATCAGCACGGGGTTGTTCTTGGTGCGGCGGGACAGGACCTGGATCACGCGGCGGATCTCCTCGTCGCGGCCGATCACCGGGTCGAGCCTGCCCTTCTCTGCCTCGCCGGTCAGGTCGCGGCCGAACTTCTCCAGCGCCTGCATCGTCTCCTCCGGCGCCGGCGAGGTGACGCGGTGGGGCCCGTGGACCTCGGCGATCGCCTTGACGAGCGACTCGCGATCGGGCAGAAGACCGGCGAGCGCCGAGTCCTCGGCCAGGGCGAGGAGGACGTGCTCGGTCGAGATGTACTCGTCGCCGAGCGCCGCCATCTCCTTCTCGGCCCGTTGCAGAACGCGGGCCAGGTTGTGCGAGAGGCGCGGCTCGGCCTCCGCCTCGCCGCCGAGGGCCGGCAGGTCCCCCATCGCCGAACGGGCGCGGTCGCCGATCGCCGCGACGTCGGCGCTCAGCTTCCTGAGGACCTGGATGACGAAGCCGTCCGGGTCGTCGAGCAGCGCGACCAGGAGGTGGGCGGGCGCAACCTCGGGGTTGCGGCGGTCGGCCGCGAGCCGCTGGGCCGCGGCGACCGCCTCCTGGCACTTGATCGTGAACCTGTCGGGCTGCATGCCCTGAGGGTAGCGGGTTGCGCCCGACAAGTAAAGAAATCTAAGTCAAAAAGGCTTAGATCCTGTGGGGGACCTGGTTAGGCGAGCCGGCGGTCGAGCCAGAGCCCGGCCGCCGTTGCCGCCGACGCACTGGCGAGGCCAAGCACCGCCGCCCGGTCGATCCCGTCGCGCCGGACCAGGGCGAATGCGAACGCCGCGGCGTCACCGGCGTCGGCAAAGGTCGAGGCCGCGGCCGCCGCCCGCAGGGCCTTGCGGTCGCCGAGCGATCCGGCGACGAGGCCGGCCAGCGCGATGTCCCGCGCGCCGGTCATCCGGGCCAGGGCGCGACCGCCGGCGCCGGCGTCCGCGAACCCGAGGACCCGCAGGGCAAGCGGCGTCGCGAAGGCGGTGGCGCCGCCGATTGCGAAACGGCCGACGGCCAGCGCCGCGCCCGTGGCGCGGCTGACCGGGTCGGGGCGGCGGCGGGCGAGCACCGCGGCTACTCGCGGCGGCCCGCGGGCTCGCCGCCGTCGCCGGGGCGCTCGATCGGGATCTTCACCGAGCCCCGCTCGGCGGGGATCACTTCGTAGGCCTTGTAGGGGACGATCTCGGCCTTCAGCGCGCGCCGCACCTTCTCGACCTCGGCCTCCATCTGGCGCTCGAGCTCCTCGGCCCGGTGGCGCATCCGCTCCAGCTCTCCCCGCATCTTCTCGACCCGCTCCTCCATCGCCAGGACCGTCTCGACGCCGGCGAGGTTGAGCCCGTCCTCGCTGGTCATCTGCTGGATCCGCTTGAGCCGGTCGACGTCACGCTGCGAGTAGAGCCTCGTGTTCTTCGGCGACCGCTTCGGCGTGATCAGCCCGCGGGCCTCGTACATCCGCAGCGTCTGTGGGTGCATCTCGGCCAGCTCCGCGGCCACCGAGATCATGAAGACCCCGCGCTCCTGGTCGATCACGGTCTCGACTCGCCTGCGCGCGGTCATCCGTCTGCGCTCACCGTCGGCCATCAGCCCTCACCGCCCACCTTGCCCGAGCGCGCGGACGCGTTCCGCAGCAGCCGCTCCCGCGGGTTGGCGCCGTTGAAGGCCTCGGCGAGCTGATCGACCGCGCGCTCCTGTTCCTTGCTCAGATCGCTCGGCACGTCGATCTCGAGGCGGTAGCGGATGTCCCCGCGGCTCTTCCCGCCCGGCCGCGGGGGCCCCTCGCCGCGGAGCCGCTGGACGGTGCCGTGGCGGGTCCCGGCCGGGACGCGGATTCGCTTGGCGCCGTTCAGGGTCGGGACCTCGACGGTCCCTCCCTGGATCGCCTCGGCCACCGTGATCGGGACGGCGACCTCCAGGCTCCCGTCGTCGCGTTGCGCGAAGACCGGCGAGGGCGCCACCCGGGTCGTCACGTAGAGGTCTCCCGCCGGGCCGCCCCGGGGCCCGGCCTCGCCCTTCCCCGCGAGCCGGATGCGCGTGCCGTCGCGAACGCCGGCGGGGATGTTGACCCGGTACCGCTTCGTCTGACGAGTCAGGCCGGAGCCGCCGCAGGTGTGGCAGGGGTTCTCGATGACCTCTCCGGCACCGCCGCACTGAGGGCACGGCTGGCTGATCGAGAAGAAACCCTGGCTCTCGGTGTCGACGCCGCGCCCTCCGCAGCGTGGACAGGCCTGCGGCGAGCTCCCCGGCTCGGCGCCGCTGCCGTCGCAGGTCTGGCACTTCTCGGCCTTGGGCACAGTCACGGTCGCCTGGGCGCCGTGCATCGCCTGGTCGAACGCCAGCATCACCTCGGTCTCGAGGTCGCGCCCGCTCGCCGCCGAGGGATGACGCCCGCCGCCGCCACGGCTGAAGATGGTCGAGAAGATGTCGCCGAGGTCGGAGGCAAAGCCGCCTGCGCCAGGCCCAAACGGCCGCCCGCCGCTGCCGAAACCGAACATCCCGCCGGCGTCGTACTGCTTTCGCTTCGCGGGGTCCGACAGCGTGTCGTACGCCTGCTGGACCTGCTTGAAGCGCTCCTCGGCCTTCGCGTCACCGGGGTTGCGGTCGGGGTGGTACTCGCGCGCGAGCTTGCGGTACGCCTTCTTGATCTCGTCGGCTGACGCCTTCTTGTCGACTCCGAGGACCGCGTAGAGGTCTCCAGCCACGGCTGCCCCTACTCGCTCACCATGACCCGCGCCGCGCGCAGGACCTGGCCGTCGAGGCGGTAGCCCTTCT
>DATFPK010000118.1:0-28220 GCA_035264885.1 Solirubrobacterales bacterium | reverse complement strand
GGACGCGGAGCCCTGGGCGGCGAGCCCGCGGGAGCAGCTCGCCCTCGTCTACGAGGCGCGGGGGGAGTACGCGGCCGCCGAGTCGGCTATACGCGATGCGATGGCACGTGAGCCCGCCAACTGGCGCCTGCCGCTCGTGCTGGCCCGGATCGAGGCCCGCACCGGCCGGCGCCAGACGGCGAAGGCGACCTTCCTCCGCTACCGGCACCTGCGCCCACTGTCCGGCTACTACAGCCCGTTCGGCCCGATCGGCCGGGAGATCTACACGCCCCGGGAGCTGGTGCGGATCGCCGAGACGGGGTCGATCCGCGCCGGCGGGGCCCTCGGAGCGGACCGGTGAGCACCGAGCTCGCGATCGGCCTCGCGGCGGGCTTCGTCCTCGGCGCCCTGGCCGTCCTGGTCTTCCGCGTCATGGCGCAGCGGCGGCGGCGTCCTCGTGACCTCGGCGCCGCCCTCGGGCTCCCTGTGCTCGGACGCGTCCCGGCGGGCGCGCTCGGCGCCCCGGGGGAAGCGGCCGGCAGCGGGCTCTCGACCGCGGGGCTCGAGGCGTTCCGCCTCCTCTCCTCCAACCTGCGGAGGCTCGACTCGGCCGAGCCTCGGGCCGTGCTCGTGACGCGGACCTCGGCCCGGGACGAGGAGGCGGAGGTGGGGCTGGGTCTGGCGACCGCGTCGGCGCTGTCGGGACGCCGAACCCTGCTAGTCGAGTGCGACCTCCGCCACCCAACGCTCGCCGGCCGACTGGGCATCGCCGGCCGGCCTGGACTCGCCCAGTACCTCCGCGGCGAGGCATCGCCGCAGGAGGTCCTCCAGATCGTCTCCCTGGCCTCGCCCGAGCCGGGCTCGCTCGTCGGCGCGGCGGGCGAGCGAGAGCTGATCTGCATCGCCGGGGGCGGACCGGCCGCGGACTCCGCCGAGCTGCTGGCCTCCGACCGGTTCCGCGAGTTCGTCGGGATGGTCAGCGGCGTCTACGGCACCGTTCTACTCGACGCCGGCGGTCCGGATGCGGGCGAGGTCGAAGGGCGCGAGCTGGTTCCACTGGTCGACGCGGTCGTCCTCTGCACGGCTCCGGGTCGGCCCCGCCGGGAGGGGGTCGACCGGGCACGGGCGCTGATCGGCCAGCCACCCGACCGTCCGGCCGGCGTCGCGGTGAGCGGCGGCGACTCCCGGATCTAGCCGGTCGTGGCGATCAGCCGGCGGTAGACCTCCTCCCAGTGGGCCACCATCCGTGCCGCTCCGTAGCCGCGCCGGCGCCGGCGCTGCTCCGCGAGCATCCGGCCGGCGAGGTCCGAGTCGGTGAGGACCTCGCGCAGCAACGCGATCGCCTCGTCCTCCGTGGACCTCACTTGGCCGGGACCCAGAACCTCGCGGTTCGGTCCGATGTCGCTGGCGACGACGACGGCGTCCTGCGCCATCGCCTCGAGGACCGTCAGCGGCAGCCCGTCCCACTCGGTCCAGTGCAGATAGGCGCTGGCCTCGGCCAGCTCCTCGAGGACCCGCTGCCGGGGCGCCCAGCCCGTCATCGCGATCCCCGCGGCGCGCAGCGCCTCCTGGCCGACCTCGCCGCGCGACCCGCCGGCTCCGCCGATCCAGGCGACCGACGCGAGGTCCGACACGGCAGCGAGGATCCGCGTTGCCTCGACGGGACGCCGTTGCGGGACGGTGCGGCCGGCGGCGATGACCCGCGAGCGCGGGGCCGGGGCCCGCTCGGGGGGTTCGCCGTCGAGCTCCGGGATCCCGTTCGGAACCGTCTCCACGCGCCTCGCTCCGAGCTGCCGGGCCAGGTCCGCCTCGTCGCGGGAGCAGGCGCCCACCAGCGTTGCCCGTCGCGACGCGAACCGCTCGAGCAGGCGGTAGGCAGCCCGCCGGCCGCGGTCCTCGCTCGCCATGGTGAACGCGTATGCCTGAGGCGTGAACACCGTCGGGACCGGCCGCGGTACGACGATCGCGCCGACCACGCCGGCGAAGGCCGACCAGAGGTGGACGACGTCCGGCCGTCGCTCGGCGACCAGCGAACGCAGCCGTCGGGCGCCGGCGAGCTGCGTCCCCGGGCTGCGGCTGGTCCACGGCATCTCGATCAGCTCGACCGCGGGATCCACCTCCCCGCGCGGGTCGCCCGGCGTCTCCGGCCGGCGGCCGAAGGCGATCGTCGCGTGGTGCCCGCGCGCCGCCAGCCCGGCGGCGACGGTGCGGACCAGCTCGAAGACGCCGCCGCCGAACGCTTCGGCGACGAGGAGGACGTCAAGGCCCGACCCCGCTTCCTTCCCCTCTGCTATCCGTCCCTCCATCGCGTGAGCAGGGACTCTTCCAAAGTCGTCGTGATCTTCCACGAGCCCGTGCTCGGCGGGGCGACGATCTCGGTCCTGCGCACCATCCCCCTCCTCGAGGAGCGCGGCTGGCGGTTCTCGTTCTGGGTCGACCGGCCAAGCCCGCTCTTCGACGAGCTCGAGGGACGGGGCTACGACGTCGACGGCGACCGCCGCCTCGTCGCCTGGAGCCTGCCGGTCCTGCGCCAGCCGCCGGGGTTTCGCCGCCGCCTGACCGGCACGCCGCCCTACCTGGCGCGGCTTCGGCGGTTCCTGCGCAACCGCGACCCGGCCCTCGTCCACGCCAACAGCATCATCGCCCTGCCCGAGGCGCTCGTGGCCAAGCGCCAGGCACCGGTCCTCTTCCACGTCCACGAAATGTCGCGCGACAGCATCCGCGGCCGGATCGCCCGGCGGCTCGCCTGGCGCGCCGATGAGCTGGTCGCTGTCTCCCGCGCCTCGGGGGAGCGGCTGGCCCGCGGTGCTCCTGTCCCGCGGATCGTCTACGAAGCGGCGCCCCTGCCGGAGAAGGCCGCGCCCGTGCGGGAGAGCCCGGACCCGTTCGTGATCGGCACGATCGGCGTGATCTCGCGGCGCAAGGGCTCCGACGTCTTCGTCGCCGCGGCGGAACGGGTGCTGGCTGCGACCGCGGGCGTCGAGTTCCGGCTGGTCGGGGGATTGACCGACATCCTCGAGGCGGAGTGGGGGAGGGAGCTGATCGCCCGCGCGACGGAGGCTGGGATCGTCTGCCGCGAGCGGGTTGACACGCTCGAGGAGTTGCGGTCCTGGGATGCGTTCGTGCTGCCGTCGCGGACCGACCCCTTCCCGATCGCGATGCTCGAGGCGATGGGGAGCGGCCTGCCCGTGATCGGCGCCGCGTCCGATGGCATCGCCGAGCAGGTGACGCCCGAGTGCGGCGATCTCGTGCCCTCCGACGACCCGGAGGCGCTCGCCGCGGCGATGGTGAGGATGGCTCGCCGCAGCGGCGAGGAGCGCGCCGCGATGGGGCGAGCGGGTCGCCGGCGTGTGGCCGAGAACTTCACGGTCGAGCGGCAGGCTGCGGGACTCGACGACGCCTACCGGGCGGCGATCCGCGCCGGGAACGGATCGCGAGGTTGAGCGCGCGGACGGCCCGCCCGTCGGTTTCCGTGATCGCCCCGTTCGCGGGCGGCGCCGAGGACGCCCGCCGCACGATCGGCTTCCTCGAGGCGCTGCGGACGGGCGAGGGCGACGAGCTGATCCTCGCCGACAACACCGCCGGCGGAGTCGCGCTGTCCAAGGCGGAGGGATCCTCGGTCCGGGCGGTGCCGGCGCGGGCAGAGCGGTCCTCCTACCACGCGCGAAACGCCGGCGCCGAGGCGGCGGAGAACGACTGGCTGCTGTTCATGGACGCCGACTGCCTGCCCGACCCGGGACTGCTCGACGCCCACTTCACGCCCCCGCCCGCCGCGGCGACCGGCGTGGTCGCCGGCGGCGTCCGCCCGGCACCGGCGCAGGAGGGCGTCTTCCCGCGATACGCGCGCGCCCGCACCCACATCACCGAGGAGCCCCAGGTCAACTCTGCCTTCAAACCGGCGGGAATCACCCCCAACCTCCTGCTCCGCCGCGAGGCCTACGAGGCGGTCGGCGGCTTTCACGAGGGCCTCGCCTCGGGTGCCGACGTCGAGATCTGCTGGCGGATCCAGGAGGCCGGCTGGGACTTCGAGCACCGGCCCGACGCGGCCGTCCTCCATCACCACGTCGAGAGCCTGGGCGCGCTGGGGCGCCAGTGCCGGCGTCACGCCGCCGGCCGCGCCTGGCTGAACCGGCGCTACCCCGGTGCCGCGGCGCGGCCGCCTCTGACCGGACGTCTGCTCCACGCCCTGGGCGGCACGGTGTACAGGACGGTCCGGATTCAGCTCGACCGGGCGCTCTTCAGGGGGATCGACGCCTGGTGGTTCTGTCAGGACAGCTTCGGCTACCTGCTTGGCAACCGCGCCGGGCGGTTCTCGGCGGCAGCGGCAACGGCCGGCAGCCGCAGGCCGGTCGTCTTCCTCTGCGATGGGTTCCCGGCCCTTTCCGAGACGTTCATCGCCGCCGAGGGATGCGCCCTGTCTGACCTGGGGCACCCGGTCAGGATCGAGTCGGCGGCCCGGCCCGAGCGCCCCGACCGCGCGGCGGGGCGCGCCCTGCCGAACGTCCAGCTCGAGGACGACGGCATCGGCCGTAAGGTGTGGGCGGCGTTTCTGCTCTGCCTGCGCCACCCGCTGGGGTGCCTGCGCGACGCCCGCGACCGCCGGCGCTGGGCGCGCGAGGAGGGCATCTGGCCGCTCCGGTCGCTGGCGCCGCTGGCGTTGCGGGTGAAGCGCCGCGGCGACCGGCATCTCCACGCCCACTTCGCCGAGACGGCGGCTTTGAACGCGCTGCGGGTCGGGCGGATCCTCGGCCTCCCGTACAGCGTCACGGCCCACGCGTACGACATCTTCAAGGACCCGCGCAACCTGCCCGAGAAGCTGCGGGAGGCCTCGTTCGCGACGACCGGCTGCGAGTACAACGTCCGCCACCTGGCTGCGATCGCGCCGGAGGCCGCGGGCCGCATCCACGAGGTCGTCATGGGCGTCGACGGCGATCGTTTCCGCCGGACCCGCCCGCACCCGGGCGGGCGACACGTGGTCGCGGTCGGGCGGCTGGTCGAGAAGAAGGGGTTCGCGCACCTGGCCGAGGCGACGGGGATCCTCGCCGGCCGGGCGCCGCTCGACCGGGTGACCATCGTCGGCGACGGTCCCCTCCGCGGGGAGCTGGCGCAGCGAATCGCTGACCTCGGGCTCGAGGACACCGTCGTCCTCGCCGGCTGGCGCGAGCCGGACGACGTCCGCGACCTGCTCGAGGAGGCGGATCTCCTGGCGATGCCCTGCGTCGTCGCCACCGACGGCGACCGCGACTCGATGCCGGTGGTCGTCAAGGAGGCGCTGGCGATGGAGGTCCCCGTCGTCGCCAGCGACGAGGTCGGCCTGCCCGAGGTCGTCAGGCCGGAGTGGGGAGCCCTCGTGCCGCCGGGCGACGCGGACGCGCTGGCCGGCGCGATCGAGGACCTCCTCGCCCGTCCGCTCGGCGAGCGCCTGGCGATGGGTCAGGCCGGCCGCGAGTTCGTGTTGGCCCACGCCGCCGTGCGCGAGGAGACGCGGCGCCTGTCCAACCTGATCGAAGCGGTCTAGCCGCGACGGCGCAGCAGCACGTGGCAATGCTGGGTGCCCTCGCCGGCAACGCGCTCGAGGTCCATGCCGGCCCCCCCCGCGACCCGTCTCAGCTCGTCCAGGTCGACCGCCGCGCCGAGCCAGGCGGGATGCTCCTGCGCCCGTGGGCCGCGGCGCAGCGCTCCCCTGATCCGGGTTCGCAGCCGTTCTGCGAGCGGCCGACGGACGTGGACGCGCCGGTCGTTCGAGACCTGGAACGCGGCCCAACCCGACGGGCGGAGGACCCGGCCGATCTCGCGGACGTAGCCGAGCTGCACCTCGGGGTCGGGGATGTGCTGGAAGACCACGTCGGAGAAGACGACATCGGCGGCGCCGTCCTCCACCGGCTCCAGCGACCGCCCGTCGCCCAGCAGCCACGTCACGTTGGCGAGCTCGGGGTTCAGCGCCATGGCCCGCGCGAGCATCTCCTCGGAAACGTCGACGGCAACCACCTCCGCCGCCCGCGCCGCCAGCCAGCGGGTGACGCGGCCGACCCCGCAGCCGATCTCGACGACTCGGTCGCCGGGGCCGATCTCGGCGCCGGTCCGCTCGAGGATCGCCTCGAGGGAGCGCCTGCCGCCGTCCCAGAAGCTCACCCTGTCCGGGTCCCGGTAGTCGACCCGGTTGTCGACGTAGTAGAAGGCGTTCTCCCTCGCCCGGGCGTCCCAGAAGTCGCGCATCTCGCTGCCCACGGCGGGCCACCCTAGCCGCCGCTCCCGTCGCGGCGCTATGTATCCGCCATGGCTCCCGTCGTCACCGTCGTGATCCCCGCCTTCGACGCGGGGGCCACGATCGGCCGCACACTCGAGGCACTCGCTCGCCAGGACCTAACGGAGGAGTTCGAGACGATCGTCGTCGACGACGGCTCGCGAGACGGCACGGTGGAGGCGGTGGAGCGGGCGCCCCTGCCGGTGCGGCTTCTGCGGCAGGACAACCGCGGCCCGGCGGCGGCGCGCAACGCCGGCGGGACAGCCGCGCGTTCCCCGGTTCTGGCATTCACCGACGCCGACTGCTTCCCGGCGCCCGGTTGGCTGCGAGAGGGCCTCGGCGCGATCGCGCAGACGGACCTGGTCCAGGGGGCGGTCCGCCCCGATCCGGGCGCCACCCGTCACCCACTCGATCGGACGCTGTGGGTCGTGCGCGAGAGCGGGCTCTACGAGACCGCGAACCTGTTCGTCCGGCGGGACGCGTTCGAGCGGGTCGGCGGTTTCGAGGACTGGCTGCCGGCGGCGGTCGGCAAGCCGGTCGCCGAGGACGTCTGGCTCGGCTGGCGGCTGCGGCGCGCGGGCGCGCGGACATGCTTCTCCCCGGCGGCGATGGTCGAGCACGCCGTCTTCCCGCAGACCGTCTCCGAACGGGTCACCGACGGCCTCCGCCTCTACCACTTCCCGTTCATGGCGGCGCGGATCCCCGAGCTGCGCGACACGCTCTTCTACCGGCGGGCGTTCCTCAGCCGCAGGACGGCCGAGTTCGACCTGGCCATCGCCGGCCTGGCGGCCGCGGCGCGAAGTAGGTCGCTTCTGCCGGCGCTTGCCGCCGCGCCGTACGCGTGGCGCGTCGGAACCGAGACGCTCGGCTGGCGCCGGCACGCGCCGCGCGCCGCGGCGGGGAGGATCCTCGCCGACGCGGCCGGCTTCGCCGCGCTCCTAGCGGGCGGGGTGCGGGCCAGATCCCTCGTGCTATAAGCGGCCGCGGCATGTCTCAGGAGCTTCTGGAGCGCGCCGCCACGGCGAGCTGGTACCACACCCTGGAGCTGGCCCCGGGTCACGTCACCGAGGGGATCTTCGACCTGCGCCCCGTGGTCGACCGCTACGGCCTGCCGGAGCGGATGGACGGGATGCGGGCGCTCGACGTCGGGACCTGGGACGGCTTTTGGGCGTTCGAGATGGAACGGCGGGGCGCCACGGTCGTCGCGCTGGACCTCGACGACGAGGCCGACTTGGACTGGCCGCCCCGCCGGCGTCCGGAGGTCTTCCCGGAGACGCCGCGCGGCACCGGTTTCCGGCTCGCGAAGGAGATCTTCGGCTCCGAGGTCGAACGGGTGAACCTCAGCATCTACGACGCCACCCCGGAGGAGCTCGGCACCTTCGACCTGGTCTTCTGCGGCTCGGTCCTCATCCACCTGCGCGACCAGTTCCTTGCCCTCGAGCGGATCGCCGGTCTGTCCCAGGGGACGTTCCTCTCGACCGAGGGATACAGCCGTCTGCTCGGAGTGTTGCCGTTCCCGGCCGCCCGCTACTACGCCGACCGCGAGGCCGCCGTCGTCTACTGGGAGCCGAGCGCCCGGGCCTGGGAGCAGATGATCTGGAGCGCCGGCTTCGACGAGGTCGAGCGGCTCGGGACGTTCAGCCTCAAGGCCCGCGAGGGGTGGTCGGTGCCCCACGTGACCCATCGGGCCCGCAAGTCGGCGGTCTGACCGCCCTCGGGGATGCCGTGGCCGCGCATGTAGACGGGACGCCGCGGGTCGCGGTCGTGGTCCCGACCCGTGCCCGCGAGACCCGCCTCGCGTTCGCGCTCGAGGCACTGGCCGCGCAGACGATCGGCACCGGCGCGTTCGAGGTCCTCCTCGTTCGCGACGGCGACGTGCACGGCCCGCGGACGCCGCCGCCGCACCGGTTGCGCACCCGAACGCTGACGATGCCCGCCCGCGGCACCCCGGCCGAGAAGCGCAACGCCGGCTGGCGCGCGACCGCCGCGCCGCTCGTTGCCTTCACGGACGACGACTGCCGGCCCCATCCCGGCTGGCTCGAGGCCCTGGTGGCGGCCTGGGAGTCCGCCGACGGCGAGCCGCTGGTGATCCAGGGCGCGGTCAAGCCCGACCCGGACGAGACGCACCTCCTCACCGGGCTGGCCCGGAGCCTCACGGTGACCGCCGCCGATGGCTGGTTTCAGACGGCCAACCTTGCCCTCACCCGCCCCCTTCTCGAGCGCCTGGAGGGCTTCGACGAGCGGTTCTCGCGGACGGGTGAGGACACCGATCTGGGCCTGCGGGCGGTCGCGACCGGCGCCGAGGTCCGGTTCGCCGAGGGCGCGCTCGTCTGGCACGCGGTCCACACGCTCGCCCTCCCGGCAGCGATCCGGGACCGCGCCCGGGCCGATCAGGTCGCCGAGCTGATCCGGCGCCATCCCGCCCAGCGCGACCGCCTCTACCGGCGCGTGTTCTGGAAACGGTCCCATGCGCTCGTCGCGCTGGCCCTCGCCGGCATGCTGGCCCGCCGGCCGGCCCTTGCCGCCCTCGCTGCCCTTCCGTATGCGCTCGCGAACTACGACAGGAGCGTCCCGCCCTCGGCCCGGCACGCCGCCGCGGTCGCGCTCCACCTGCCGGCCCGGTTCGCCGTCGACCTCGCCGAGACGGTTCAGACGGCGAGGGGAGCCGTCCGGTCCCGGACGCCTCTCATCTGACCGATGCGGATCGCGCTGATCCACCCGGTCTACTGGCCCGAGGTACATCGTGGCTCGGAACGGATCGTCAACGACATCGGCCGCCGGATGGCCGCGCGGGGACACGAGGTGACCCTGATCACCAGCCACCGTGGTCGGTCGAGCGCGTCTCACGAGGACGGGATGCGCGTCCTTCGCGGCCGCCGGCCCCGGCGCCTGCCGGGAATGGGCCTCTACGAGCTCTTCCTCGAGACCGTGCCCGGCGCGGCCTGGCAGCTCTTGCGCGGAGGCTACGAAGCGGCCCACGCCTTCCATCTCTCCTCGGCGGTCGCGGCGGCCCTGGCCCGCCGGGGCGGCGGTCCGCCGTTCGCCTATTCCTTTCACGGCATCCCGACGCGGACCTACCTCACCGCGCGCCGCCGCCGGATCGAGATGCTGCGGCTGTCGATCGAAGCGGCGGCGGCCGTCACCGTCCTCAGCGAGGCGGCAGCCCAGGTGATGCGGCGCCACCTCCTGACCGATCCCGAATTGCTGCCTGCAGGGGTCGACCTGTCCGCGTTCGCCCCGGGGCCGGAGCGAGAGCCGGAGCCGATGATCCTCTACCCGGCGTCCTTCACCGACCCCCGCAAGCGGGCCGGGCTCCTGCTCGAGGCCTTCGCGGAGTTGCGCCGTGAGCGTCGCCAGGCCCGGCTCGTGCTGGCCGACAACCCCGACCCCGCGATCGGCGGCGGCCGCCCCCGCCTGCCCGAGGGCGCCCGGTGGGCCGACCTGAACGCGCCCGGAGCGCTTGAGGAGGCGTATCGGCGGGCGTGGGTCACAGCGCTGCCGTCGGTGGACGAGGCGCAGGGCCTGGTCCTGCTCGAGTCGCTCGCGTCCGGCACCCCCTTCGTCGCCGCGCGGTCGGGCGCGCCCCCTCAGATCCACGGCGGCCGGCAGGGGGTCGGCCGGCTGTTCGACCCCGACGATCGGGCCGCCCTGGTTCGCGCGCTTGGCGAGGCGCTCGATCTCGCTGCGTCCGACGGAACCCGCGCCGCCTGCCTCGACCGCGCCGCGGGCTACTCATGGCAGCGCCTCGAGCCCGCTCACGAGGATCTCTACCTGCGCCTCGCCGAGGCGGCCTGACGTGCGGGTGCTGACGGTCGGCAGCATGTACCCGCCGCACCACCTCGGCGGCTACGAACTGATCTGGCGGGAGGCCGTGGAGCGGCTGCGCCGCAACGGCCATGACGTGATGGTCCTGACCAGTGACTTCGCCCGTCCCGGCTCAGGCGAGGAGGAGGCCGGCGTCCGCAGGGACCTGCGGCTCTACTGGCGCGATCACGAGTGGCCTCGGTTCGGCCTCCGGCAGCGTCTCGGACTCGAGCGCCACAATGCCGCCGCGTTCGACCGGGCCGTCCGCGACCATCGACCGGACGCGGTGCTCTGGTCGGCGATGGGCGGCATGTCGCTCTCACTGCTCGCCCGGGCGCGACGCCTGCGCATCCCGGGAGCGGCCATGGTCTGCGACGAGTGGCTCTTGTACGGGCCCGAGCGCGACGCCTGGCTGCACGGGTTTCGCGGCTGGCGCCGGGTCCTGGCCCCGTTCGCGTGGCGGGCGACGGGCATCCCCGCGTCGCTCGAGGTCGCCGCACTCGGCCCGGCGCTGTTCATGAGCGACATCCTGCGCGCGCGCTCGGCGCGAGCGCACGCATTCGAGCGCACCCGGGTCGAGTATCTGGGCGCCGACCGTCACGCCTTCGGCGAGCACCCGGCGCAGCCCTGGTCCTGGCGCCTGCTCTACGCGGGGCGGATCGACCGGCGAAAGGGAATCGACCTCGCGCTGCGGGTGCTGCCGCTCCTCCCGGACGAGGCTCGGCTGACCATCGCCGGGGGCGGCGACGAGGGGCACATGCGCGAGCTGGAGGACATCGCGCGAGCCGAGGGGGTCTGCGAGCGGGTTCGCTTCACCGAGGTCCCGCGCGAGGGCCTGGCCGCCGAGTACGCCGCGGCCGACGTCGTCCTCTTTCCCGTCCGCTGGCTCGAGCCCTGGGGCCTCGTCCCGTTGGAGGCCATGACGGTCGGGACGCCCGTCGTCGCCAGCGGGCGGGGGGGGTCCGGCGAGTACCTCGAGGACGGCGTGAACTGCCTGATCGCCGACCCCGACGCGGGACCCCCCGCTTTCGCCGACGCCATCTCGCGCCTTGCGGCCGACGAGGACCTCCGCGCCCGGGTGAGGGCTGGCGGCTTGCGGACGAGCGAGCGTCTGGGCGAGGACGCCTGGTACGACGCCGTCGAAGAGATCCTGGTGGAGAGCCGGTCGTGAGCGCGGCCCCAACTCACGGCAGGCGGCGGGCCGCGGCCCGCGGAACGGTCATCAACTCCGCCTTCCAGATCGGCCTGGGAAGCCTGAACTTCCTCAAGTCGCTGATCGCCGCCGGCCTCCTCACCGCCGCCGACTACGGCGTCTGGGGAGCGCTCTTTTTGACCGTCGGTCTGATCGTCGCGATCAAGACCACGGGGGTGAGCGACAAGTTCATCCAGCAGGAGGAAGCCGACCAGGTCGACGCCTTCCAGAAGGCCTTCACGCTCGAGCTGCTCTCCTCGGGCATCCTCATGGCCGCGATGGTGGTGGCGGCGCCGCTCCTTGCGCTGCTCTACGGCGAGAGGGAGCTGCTCGCACCGGGCCTGGCGATCGCCGCGATCCTGCCGGCCTTCGCGCTCCAGGCGCCGATCTGGATCCACTACCGCAACATGGACTTCCTGCGCCAGCGGATCCTCAGCGCGACGGACCCGCTGACTTCGTTCGCCGTGACGCTGGCGCTGGCCGCGGCCGGGTTCGGTTACTGGAGCCTCGTGCTCGGATTCATCGCGGGCTCCTGGGCCGCCGCCGTGGCGGCCCTCCTGACCAGCCCCTATCCGATCCGGTTGCGATACGACCGCGGCACGATGCGCGACTACTTCAGCTTCTCCTGGCCGCTCGTCATCGCGGGGGCCAGCGGCCTGCTGATCGGTCAGCTCTCGGTCCTGTTCGGGGACCTGGCTCTCGGGCTGGCGGGCGCGGGAGCGATCTCGCTGGCGGGGACGTTCGCCGCCTACGCCGACCGGGTCGACACCGTGATCACCCAGACGATCTACCCGGCCGTCTGCCGCGTTGCCGGTGACCGCGCCCTGCTGCTCGAGGCGTTCACCAAGTCGAACCGGCTGACCCTGATGTGGGGAATGCCTTTCGGCGTGGCTCTGACGTTGTTCGCCTCCGACCTCGTCCACTTCGGGATCGGCGACCAATGGGAGGACGCGATCGTCCTCCTCCAGGCCTTCGGCCTGACCGCGGCCTTCAACCACGTCGGCTTCAACTGGACCGCCTTCTACAGGGCGATCGGCGAGACGAAGCCGATCGCCCGCGTCGTCGTGGCGACGACGGTCACCTTCTGCCTCACCGCGCTGCCGCTCCTCCTCGTCTTCGACCTGCCTGGTTACGCCGCCGGGATGGGCTTGGTCACGGTGGTGACGCTGGGGCTGCGGGCGCGTTATGTCTCGCGCCTGTTCCCGGGCTTCGGGTTCTTCCGCTACTTCCTGAGGGCGGTGGCCCCCACGGGGCCGGCCGCCCTCGCGGTGCTCGCCGTTCGCACCGTTGTCGACGCCGAACGCACGGCCGGAATCGCCCTGGCCGAGCTCGGCCTCTACCTGGCGGTCACGGCATTGCTGACCTTCGTCCTCGAACGGCGGCTGATCGCCGAAGCGATCTCCTACCTGCGGCCTGAGCGGGCGCCGGTGCCGGCCGAGGTCTGACGCTCGCATGCCCCTCGGCGACTACCTCGCCGGGCTGGCGGTCTTCGCCGCCGTCGCGGGTTGCGCGGCCGGAGCCGCGGCCCTCTGCCTGCGCGGCCGCGCGATCGGAGTCGCAGGTCCGCCCCGGGTGCTCGCCTGGTCCCTCCTCTTCCTCGCGGCGCTCCTCGCGGTCCACCTCGTCCCGGGAATCCTCGGGGTCCTCGGACGAGGCTCAGTCCTGGTCGTCGCGGCGGCACTGTTGGTCTTCGCATGGGCGCTGCGCGTCGCTCCCGCGCAGGCCGGCCCTCCTCCGGACCGCGCTTCGAACGGGTCCGGCCGCGCCGATTGGGTCGCCGCCGCCGTCGCGGCGGCCGTTGTGGGGTGGCTCGTCCTCGCCGCGTTGATCGAACGTGCACCGGTTGCCGTCACCAACCTCGACGCCCTCAACTTCCACCTGCCCGGCATCGCGAACTGGATCCAGCACGAGGGCTTCTGGCAGATCGGGCAATGGGTCCCCGACCTCGCCCACGGGAACTACCCCCAGAACGGCGACCTCCTCGACCTCTCCGTGGTGATGCCGTGGCACAACGACGCCTTCGTGCGGCTGGTCGGGGTGCCGCTGCTTGCGCTGGCCGCCCTGTCGGTCTACGCGATCGGGGTCGAGCTCGGCGCCCCGCGCGCCTCTTCGGCGCTCTGGGCTGCGGCCTTCGCGGCGATGCCGGCCGTCGTCCAGCCTGCCGCGCTCGAGGTGCTGACCGACGACCTGCTGCTGGCCTCCCTCGGCATCGGGACCCTGTTCCTGCTGCGCCATGCCCGCACGGCCGAGCGCGCCGACCTGGTCCTCGCCGGGCTGGGGCTCGGAATCGCCTTCGGCACCAAGTGGTACGGGGTCTCGAGCGTGGCCGTGATAGTCGCCGTCTGGCTCGGCGCGAGCCTGCTCGGGAGGGTGCCGCCTCGGGTCGCGGGGAAGCGCCTGGTGGCTCTGGCCTGCCTGATCGCCGCCGCTGGAGGCTTCTGGCTGCTCCGCAACTGGGTCGAGTCCGGCAACCCGGTCTTCCCGGTCAGGGTCGAACCCCTCGGCGTGACGATCTTCGACGCTCCGTTCGACGATGCACGCGCCCGGGTGGGCTTCACGGTCGCGTCCTACCTCGACGATCCGGGGGTGCTCGGCGACTACATCGTCCCCGCACTCGAGAAGACCGTCGCCTTGCCGGGGCTGCTGATCGGCGTCGCCGTGGTCGCGACGCTCATCATCGCGACCCGCCGCCCTGGAGCCGCGAGGCAGGATCCGCGGGTCCCCGCCATCGCGATCGCCTCGCTGCTCCTCGCCGTCGCCTACGCGGTGACCCCGTACTCCGCCCTCGGGCTGGAGGGCAAGCCGCTCTTCACCGAGTTCAACGTCCGTTACCTGGCGCCGGCCCTGCTCGCCGGCGCTCCACTCGCCGCCCGCCTACCGGTGGCGCTCCCCGCGGTCCACTGGGTGTGGACTGGCCTGGGCGTGGTCGCCGCGGCGCAGGCGGCACGCTTCACGGCCGACGAGATCGGGACCACTCCGCTCGTTCAGGCAGGCCTTGGGGTGGCCGTCCTCGCGGCCGCCGTTGCGGCCTTCGCGCTGCTTGGGGACCGCGCAAGGCCGCGCCGGGCCCCTCGGCCGGCGGTCGCCGCCACCGTTGCTGTGGCTCTGGCGGTGGCCGCGGCGGGCGGCCAGGCCCTCCAGACCCGGTTCAACGACTCGCGCTACACCGGCGTCGACTCCGCCTTCGACTGGGCCTCCCGGCATTCGGGGCTCAAGGTCGGTCTGGTCGGGAACCCTGGCGTGTCGCGCGAATCGCCGGTCTGGCCGATGTTCGGGCCCCGCCTGGGCAACGAGGTCATCTACGTCGGCCCGTTCCGGGACGCGATGCTGCGCGACTACGGCAGCAGGGCCGGCCTCCTCGGCGGCGTGCGCGAGTCGGGAGTCGACTACCTCCTTGTCGCCCGCGGGGAGCCGCCCCGCGACGAGGTCGCGCAGGAGCGCTGGGCGACGGCGGCGGGGTTTCGCCGCGTCCTCCGCAGCGGGCGCTTCACGCTGTTTCGGGCCGGACCCGCTCCCGCCGCGGACGGGCGATGACCAGCATCCGGTCGCGGAAGTCCGGCGCCCAGACCCGGTCGGCGACACCCGCCCGCCCGGCGGACCGCCGCAACCTCCCGGCAAGGCCCGGCGCGTAACCGGATACGCGGTCGAGGTAGTAGCCGACCGTGAACGCCTTCGGCGCGGTGTCCACCTCGACCAGATCGAAGCCCTGGCGCGCGAGCATCGTCGCCATGCTGTGCCGAGTGAAGTAGTGCACGTGGGTCGGGATGACCGACCACCACCGCCTCCCCATCAGGCGTGCCACCCTGCTGCCGGCGTCCGGGAGGGCCATGACCAGGACGCCGCCCGGCGCCAGCGGCGCCTTCGCCCGCCGCAGCGCCGCCGGCGCGTCGGGAATGTGCTCGATCACGTCGCCCATGAACACGGCGCCGAACTTCCCCTCCGCCAGGTCGGCGGTCATCAGGTCCTCGCGTCGCACGTCGAGGCCGAGCCGGTCGCGCGCGTAGGCGGAGGCGAAGGCGCTCGGCTCGAGGCCGATGGGCTCCCAACCGGCCCGCCGCGCCTCGTCGAGCATGAACCCGACCCAGCAGCCGAGGTCGAGGAAGGCGGCGGGCTCCGTGTGCCGTTCGATCCGGGCCAGGATCCGTCGCGCCGTCTCCCGCTGGCCCGCTTCCTCCTCCACGTAGTCGCCGGACTCGGCCGCCTCGTAGGCCTCGGCGAGCACGGCGTCGGCCGGGAACTCGCGCAGCTGCATATGGCCGCAGGCGCGGCAGCGGACGATGTCCGACAGCGCGGTGCCGAAGCGGTCGGTGGTGGGGATCAGGCCCTGCTCACCGGCCTCGCCGGCCACCCGCAGGTGCGGCTCCAGGGGGCTCCCGCCGCAGGCGGCGCATTGTCCGGTGGCGGCCAGGGCGCGCGTATGATCGCAGCCGATGCTGCAGTCGAGCCGCGAGCGGATCCTGCAGCGCCTGTCCGACGACGACCTCGTCCTCGACGTCGGCGGCTGGGCCTCGCCGCTGCCGCGGGCGGACTGGGTGATCGACCTGATGCCCTACGAGACCCGCGGCCTCTACGGTGACCCTCCCGACCCGAAGGCGGAGCGGTTCGGGCCGGGGACGTGGATCCGCCGCGACATCTGCGATCGCGCGCCGTGGCCCTTCGAGGACGGCCGCTTTGACTTCGTCATCTGCTCGCACACCCTCGAGGACGTCCGCGACCCGGTCTGGGTCTGTGCCGAGATCCAGCGGGTCGGCAGGGCCGGCTACGTCGAGGTGCCCTCGCGCCTCGAGGAGCAGGCCTACGGCATCCAGGGCCCGTGGGTCGGGTGGGGCCATCACCACTGGCTGATCGACGTCGGCGGCGGCGAGATCGAGTTCGTCTTCAAGCACCACGTGCTGCACGGCCGCGAGACCGATCACTTCCCGGCCGGCTTCGCCGATTCGCTGTCGCCCGAGCAGAAGGTCCAGTCGCTGTGGTGGGAGGACGGCTTCGGCTGCCGCGAGCGCGTCATCGTCGAGCCGGACGAGCTCGACGCCTACCTGGCCGACTTCGTCGCCGCACACCGGCCGCCGCGGCGGCGGCGATGGGGCCGGTGAGCACCGTCCCCGACCTCAGCGTCGTCGTCGCGACCCGGGACCGACGCGAACGGCTCGCGTGCCTGCTCGGCGCCCTTCAGGAGCAGACGCTGCCGCCCGAGCGCTTCGAGGTCATCGTCGTCGACGACGGCTCCTGCGACGGAACCGGCCAGTGGCTGGCCGGGCGTCTCGGGCGCGGCTCGCTGTGCCTGCGGGTCATCCGGCGCGAGCGCCCCGCCGGGCCCGCGGTGGCTCGCAACGAGGGCTGGCGGGACGCGCGGGGCGCCCTCGTCGCTTTCACCGATGACGACTGCGAGCCCGCTCCGCGCTGGCTCGAGCGCCTGCTCGTCGCTTCGGCCGACCGGGAGGGGCATCTCCTCCAGGGGCGAACCGAACCGATCCCGCGTGAGCGGGAGCGGATCGGCATCCACTCGCGGACGATCGCCAGCGACACGCTCGGCCCCTGGTTTCAGACCTGCAACGTCGCGTACCCGCGCGAGGTCCTCGAGCGCCTCGGTGGCTTCGACGAGAGCTTCCCGTCACCCGGCGCCGAGGACACCGATCTCGCCTGGCGCGCGATCGAGGCGGGAGCACCGGCCTCCTACGTCCCCGACGCGCTCGTTCACCACGCGGTCAACCAGCTCGGCGCCCTGGGCCAGCTGCGGGTGGCCCTGCGCTGGACCGACGCCTCCTGGGTCTTCGGCCGCCACGCCGGGCTTCGCCGGGAGCTCCACCGCGGGATCTTCTGGAAGCCCTCGCACGAGCGGGCGCTGCTCGCGCTGCTCGGGCTGGGCCTCGCGCGGCGCTCGCCGGCCGCCCTAGTCCTGCTCCTCCCGTACTACCGCGAGGCGCGCGGGCGCCTAGCGCCGCTCGGGGGCTCGCGTCGCGACGTCCCGTATCTATTCGTCCACGACCTGGTCGAGACCGCGGGCGCGGCCCGCGGCGCGCTGCGCTACGGGGTGCCGGTGGTCTGAGCGGCTGCCGCGGCCAGCAGGTCGCCGACCGCGGCGAAGTACTCGTCGTAGGTCCAGGTCCGGCCGCGGGCGCGGGCGGCCTCGCGGAGGCGGCGCCGCTCGGCCGGGTCGGCGAGAAGCCGGTCCACCGCATCCCCCAGGGCGACGGGGTCGGACGGAGGCACGAGGAGGGCCGACTCGGGGGACGCATAGCCTTCGAGGGCGGGCACGTCCGTCGCCACCACGGCGATGCCGGAGTCGACCGCGGCGGCCAGCCGCACCTGGCCGGCGCTGACCGAGGTCGGATGCAGGACGAGGGCGTAGACCGCAGCCTCGCGCAGGAGGGCGTCATGCTCCTCGCGGGGCAGTTCGGCGGCGACCCGGGCGGCACCCGCGGCCCTGCGGCGCAGAGTGGCCTCCTCGCCCTCGGAGCAGATCAGGGTGAGGTCCCAGTCGCGGCCCCGCGCGGCCGCCAGCAGCGTGTCCCAGTCGCAATAGGCCCGGCCCGAGGAGACGACCCGGCGCGAGGGAGGGGGCTCGGGCGGGAGCTTTCCACCGGTCCGCGAGAGCGGCCAGGGAACGGTGTGGAAAAGGCCGCGCGGAAGCCCCAGCTCGGCCGGGTAGCGCTGCGCCTCGGCGGCGGTCAGCACCTGCGCCGCGGCGAGGCAGCGGCGCAGTGCCAACCCCTCGAGGCGGGCACGGAGCGCGCCGGCCAGGCGCAGCGGCGCCCGGCGGGCGGGGGGCCGGCCGATGAACTCCAGCAGCACGACGCGCCGCCCCCCCGGCCGCAGGCCTTCGAGCGCCAGGAACGCCGCGGTTCCCGGCGCGTTCCTGATCAGGGCGACGAGCGGCGCGCGCCGGGTCGCCAGCCAGAGCAGCGCGCCGCGGACCGGCGCGGGCGCGCGCGGGAACGCGCGCGCCGCCCGCGGCAGCCGGCCGGCGACGGAGTCCTCGTGAGAGACGCACGGCGGGCCGATCATGGCCGCGTACCAGCCCGGGACCGGAATCGGCTCGCTCACGGCCCCTATCATCGCCGCATGCCGCTCCCGGGGACGGAGACGGAACGCGGGGCGCGCGAGCTGGGCCTGCTCAGCGTCGCCGCGCCCGTCTACAACGAAGAGGCGAGCGTCGGCGAGTTCCACCGGCGCGTCACCGCGGCGCTCGCCGGGCTGCCGTATGAGCTGATCCTGGTCGACGACGGTTCGACCGACGCCACGGGCGCGATCCTCGAGCGGCTGGCCGCCGAGGACCCCGCCGTCCGGGTCGTCCGGCTGTCCCGCAACTTCGGCCACCAGGCGGCGATCACGGCCGGGCTCGACCACTCCCGGGGCGACGCCGTCGTGATGATCGACGCCGACCTGCAGGATCCGCCCGAGCTGATCGGAGAGATGCTCGAGCGCTGGCGCCATGGCGCCGACGTCGTCTTCGCGGTCCGCAGCACGCGGGCCGGGGAGACCCGTCTGAAGCTCGCGACGGCGCGCTGGTTCTACCGGCTGTTCGCCCGCCTTGCCCAGGTCGAGCTGCACCAGAACGCCGGCGACTTCCGGCTGCTCGACCGGCGGGCGCTCGATGCGCTGCTGTCGATGCGGGAGCGGAACCGGTTCCTGCGCGGGATGTCGAGCTGGGTGGGTTTCGAGCAGGCGGCCGTCCACTACGAACGCGACGCCCGGCACTCCGGGGAGACGAAGTACACGCTGCGGCGGATGGTCAGGTTCTCCCTCGACGCCGTGTCGTCGTTCTCCCACGTCCCGCTCCAGGCGGCGACGGTGCTCGGGTTCATCTTCTCCCTGGTCGCCTTCCTCGCGATCCCGGTGGCGATCGCGTTCCGGATCGCCGGCGAGTTCGTCCCGGGCATCACCACGGTCCTGATGGTGGTCCTCCTGCTCGGCGGTATCCAGCTGATCACGGTCGGGATCATCGGCGAGTACCTCGGCAGGGTCTACGACGAGGTCAAGCGGCGCCCGCTCTACGTCGTCAGCGACCGTCTCAACATGCCGCCCTCGCAGGTCCCGCGCGACCCCGAGTTCGCGCCCGACGCCGAACGGCTTCCCGCCGAGCGCTGACCGCCGCCCGCCGGACACCACGCCGCGTCGCCGTCCTCGGCGCGGGGATGACCGGCCTGGCCGCCGCCCGCCGTCTCGCCCGCGAGGGCGCCCGGGTTGACGTCTACGAGCGCTGGCCGGGGCTCGGCGGCCAGGTCGCGACCATCGACGTGGGTGACGGGCGGCTCCTCGAGCGCTACTACCACCACCTCTTCACCAGCGACGTCCACATCGCGGCGCTGTACGAGGAGCTCGGCATGGACGGCGCGATCGAGTGGCTCCCGTCGAGCGTCGCGATGTTCGCCGAGGGCCGCAGCCACCCGTTCACCACCCCGGTGGACCTGCTCCGGTTCCGGCCGCTGAGCCCGCTCGCGAGGGTCCGGATGGGAGCCTCGGTCGTGGCGCTCCAGCGCCTCGGGCGGCGGGCCGAGCCCTACGAGCGGGTCACCGCTCACGACTGGATCACGCGGCGGATGGGGCGACAGGCGTGGGAGAAGGTCTGGGGTCCGCTGCTGCGCGGCAAGTTCGGCAACCGCGCCGAGGACATCTCGATGGCCTGGCTGTGGAAGAAGCTGACGCTGCGGCGCCGGATCGACGGGGCGGAGGCGAGTCAGGAGATGCTCGGCTACCCGCGGGGCGGCTGGCAGCCGCTGCTGGAGCGCCTCCGCGAGGAGGTCGAGTCACACGGGGGCCGGGTCCTGATCGACCGGCCGGCGGCGCGCCTGGAGCGCGACGGCGACGGCATCGAGGTCGCCTACGCGGGCGGGGGAGCGTTCCGCCGCGGCCACGACCCGCGCGGTTACGAAGTCGAGGGGACCGAGTCCTACGAGGCGGTCCTGGCGACGGTTCCGAGCGATGTGTTCTCGCGCCTCCTCGGACCGCGCCTGGAGGCCGAGATCGGCCCCGGCTACCTGAACCGGCTCGACTCGATCGAGTACCACACCGCGCTCTGCGTCCTGCTCGAGCTCGACCGCCGGTTCTCGCCCTTCTACTGGACCAACGTCGCCGACCCGGACCTCCCGTTCGTCGGCCTGATCGAGCAGACCAACCTGATCCCGCCGGAGCGCTACGGCGGCCGCCACTTCCTCTACGTCGCCAACTACCTCGAACCCGGCGACCCTCTCCTCGGCCTCGGCTACGACGACCTGCTCGCGGCCTACGAACCGGGTCTGCGCCGGGTCAATCCGGACTTCGCGACGGGCTGGGTGCGTCAGCGGTGGGTGTTCCGCGAGCCGGCCGCCCAGCCGGTGGTCACGGTCGGCTACGAGAACCGGATCCCGCCGCTGCGGACCGGGGCGGCGAACCTGGTCCTCGCAAACACGACCCAGATCTATCCCGAGGACCGCGGCACGAACTACAGCGTGCGGCTCGCCGGGGACGCCGTGGAGGCGCTCGACGCGGCCGCTCAGAGGTCGTAGCGGGCGAGGTCCTCGTCGAGCCGGGCGGCGTCCTCACCCGCCGGCGCGGCGGGGTCGGGCCCCGCCGGGGCCGGGGAGCGGCGCCAGCGTCTGACCCCGAACGCCAGCGCGCCGACGGCGGCGGCAAAGCCCAGCACCGGCACCAGGTAGGCGGCGATCCCGAAGCCGTCGTTCTCGGGCAGGGCCAGTACCGAGGGCCCGTACTCGGCGACGAGCGCATCCTTGATCTCCTCCTTGCTGTCGCCACGGGCGATCCGGGCCCGGATGAAGGCCCGCTCGCGCTCGGCCTGCGGGGCCTCGGAGAGCTCGAGCAGGGTGCCGCAGATCGGGCACATCACCTCGTCCTCGACGTCGGGCAGGGTCGTCTGGGGCTCGGCCGCCAGGGCGGCCGGGGCCACGGCGAGGATCAGGGCGATCGCCGCCAGCGCCCTCATCCGGGAGCCCCCGGCAGGAGCGGCTCGACCTCGCGGGCCAGGTACTCCTCGTCGACCGGGCCGCGCCGGGCGAGCCGGAGCCGGCCCCGAGGATCGACCAGGAAGGTCTCCGGCACCCCGGTCGTGCCCCAGGCCTCGGCGGCATCCCCATCCGGGTCGCGCAGGTGCGGGTACTCCAGGCCGTACGCGCGGACGAAGTCGCGCCCGTCGCCGCTCAGATCCTGGGTGTCGATGCCGAGGACCGTGAAGTGGCGAGCCCGGTTCGCGCGGTGGAAGGCGGCGAGGTCAGGGGATTCGGCCCGGCACGGGTCGCACCACGACGCCCAGAAGTTGACCAGCACCCATTTGCCCCGGTAGTCGCGCACCGAGCTCGCGCCGCCGCCGGCCAGCAGCGGCAGCGGCTCGTCGGGCACGGTCGCCCCTTGGTCGAGGCCACTGTCGCCCTTCTGCAGCAGGCCGAAGCCGAGCAGCCCGATCACCGCGAGGACGGCGAGGAACGCCGTGAGGGAGCGCGCGCTCACGCGGCACAGGCTAGATTGCGACCGATGGCGACCTCAGCGGGCCCCGGGCCCGAACTGCTCGACCGCGAGGCCATCCAGGATGCGTACCTCGCGGCGTGGAACGCCGGCGACGCCGAGGCCGTCGCCGCGTTCTTCACCGACGACGCGACCTACGATGACCGCGGCGTCGCCGAGGTGGCGGCCGGTCGAGCGGCGATTCGCGACCACGTCGCCTCGGTGATGGCCGCGTTCCCGGACCTGCGGTTCGAGGTCGTCCGGGTCGCCCACGGCGGGGACTTCAGCGCCGGCGAATGGCGCGGGGAGATGACCCACACCGGAACCTTCTCGGGGCTGGCGCCGACGGGGCGGCGGATCGTCTCCGAGGGGGTCGACGTCGCCACCTACGGCGCCGACGGGAGGATCATCCATCTGGTCAGCCACTACGACGCGGCGGCGATCATGCGCCAGGTCGGGCTGCTCCCCGACCACGGGTCGCCGGGCGAGCGCGCACTCGTCGCCGCCGCCTCGATCGTCGGTCGCGCCGCCCGTAGAATCAGGCCCGCGCGGACGTAGCTCAGCTGGTAGAGCGCGAGCTTCCCAAGCTCGAGGTCGCGGGTTCGAGACCCGTCGTCCGCTTGTCCCTCAGCGGTGCGAGGCGAGCTCCGAGCGCGGTGCGAGGCCGACCCTGTGGGCCTCGAACCAGCCCCGCATGGCGTCTCTGTCGCGTGCGAAGCGTCCGGGGCGGAGCCACGCCAGGGCCCCGAACCCCAGCCATCGGGCGCCCGCTCCGGCCAGGTTGAGGAGCGCGACCAACCGCGTCACCGCGAGCCCGCGTCTGCGCAGCAGCCAGCCGTAGGTGCTGCGCAGCCAGCGGTCAGTCGTGGCCTCCCCCCACGACTGCCGCGTCGAGGCCCCGCCGACGTGGCGGACTCGCGCCCGAGGCACATAGCGGGTGGTCCAGCCGCGCCGGGCGAGCCGCCAGCCGAGGTCGAGGTCCTCCGCATACATCCACTGAGACTCGTCGAACCCCCCGGCTGCCTCCCAGGCTTCGCGGGTGAGGAGAAGAAAGGCTCCCACCGCCCAGTCGACCTCGCGTTCGCGCTCGGGATCCCAGCGTCCCTCCAGGCAGAGCGCGTCGCCGCTGCCGGGGAGCAGCCGGTAGAGGCCGAGATTGAAGAACAGGGTGAAGCCGACCGTGGGGAACGCGTAGACCGAGTGCTGGGTCCGGCCGTCGGGCGTGACCAGCCGGGGCGCGGCGGCGCCCGTGCCGGGGTGCTCCTCGGCCGCTGCCAGCAGGGCCGCCAGAGCGCCCGGCTCGACCTCGATGTCGGCGTTTGCGGCCGCCAGGAACGGCGTCGCGGTGCGGGCGGCGACGAGGTTGACGGCGGGGCCGAAACCGAGATTCTCCTCTGCGGTGATCAGCTTCACCCAGGGGAAGCGCTCCCGGACCATGTCCGCCGAGCCGTCGCTCGACGCGTTGTCCACGACCCAGACCTCGGTCACGTCCGCCGTGGAGTCGGCCTCCAGCGACCGGAGGCAGCGCTCCAGCAGGTCCCGGGTGTTCCAGGAGACCACCGCGACGGTGAGGGTGGTCATGCCCGGCGGCCGGTGAGGATCAACTGGAACGTCACGAAGGGGCGCAGCGGGGTGCGAAGGAGCGGACGGGCCAGTCGGTCCCAGCCGGATGGATCGCGGCGAACGCGCACGACTCTGTCGATAGCGGCGAGCTGTAGGCCGGCGCCCTGCAGCAGCCCGATCGCGTCGGCTGCCGTGAACCAGCGCAGGTGGTCCCGGTCGAAGATGCCCGATGCGCGGCGCGGCCACACCCCGCGGACACCGAGTTGCCAGAGCGTCTCCCAATGCCGGACGTTCGGCAGGCTGACGACCGCGGTGGCGCCCGGCTCGAGCAGCTCGGCGTAGGAGCGGAGCGCCGACCACGGATCGACCAGGTGCTCGAGGACGTCGGCGGCGATCAGGCAGTCGAAGGGACCGAGGGCCTCGAGCCGCGCCACGGTGCCCGGGTCGGCCAGGTCCCCCTCGACAACGTCGTCGAGCCGAGGGCGGGCCAGCTCCGCGTAGCCGGGATCGGCCTCGGCGCCAACCACGGTGGTGTCATCCCCCGCCCTCGCCTTCAGCGCCGCGCCGAGGGCTCCGGAGGAGCAGCCGAGGTCGAGGATCCGCCGCGCCTCGACCGGCACGTGCGCCTGCACCTCCTGGCGAGGGTTCTCGTAGGCCGGGGCTCGGACGGAGCGCAGCGCTTCCGCTCGGGGATCCTCGGCTGCCCCAGGCTCTGGCTCCGGCATCCGGCCAGCGTATTGCGTGTCGTCCACGTACTCCTGTGGAATCCTGGCGGCCTTCCATGGCCGCGGGCCCATGACGATTTCGTTTTCGAACTCACGCCGGCGACGCCGCTGATGGGCGCTACCCCCTCGGTCTCGGTGGTGATCGTCGCCTACGAGACGGCTGCCGAGCTGCGGCGGACGGTTCCGGCGCTGCTTTCCGAGCTCGAGGATGGGGACGAGCTCATCGTCGCCGACAACGCGTCCTCCGACGGCTCGGCGGCGATCGTCGCCGAGCTGGCGCCCGCGGCGCGGCTGATCGAGCTGGGCGAGAACACCGGTTTCGCCGCCGCGGCCGACACGGCTGCCGCGGCGGCCGGGGGCGACCTGCTCGTGATCCTCAACCCCGACGCCGCGCCGCAGCCGGGCTGGGGTGAGGCGATCCGCCGTCCGCTGGCGGAGGAGCGAGGGTGGCACGCGTGGATGGCGCTCGTCGCCTGCGACGGTGCGACCCGAGTCAACACCGTCGGCAACCCCGTCCACTTCGCCGGCTTCGCCTGGGCCGGCGGCCATGGCTCGCCGCTGCCCGCCTCGCCGCGGCCGACCGAGGTCCCGGCGGCGTCCGGCGCCTGTCTGGCGGTACCCCGGCGGGTCTGGCGCGACCTCGGCGGCTTCCCGCCCGAGTTCTTCCTCTACCACGAGGACATCGATCTCTCGCTGCGGCTCCGGTTGTTCGGCGGCAGGGTCGGGCTCGAGCCGGCGGCGGTGGTCGACCACGAGTACGAGTTCGGAGGTCTGGCGCTGAAGTGGCGCTGGCTCGAGCGAAATCGGCTCGCCTTCGTCTTGCGGGTCTACCCGGCCGCGCTCCTCGCGCTGGTCGCGCCGGCCCTGGTGCTGACCGAGGTCGCGCTCCTGCCGGTGGCCGCGGCGGGCGGCTGGCTGCCGCAGAAGCTGGCCTCCTGGGCCGACCTGGCCCGCTGGCTGCCGCGCCTCCTGCGCGAACGCCGCGCGATCCAGGCCCGGCGGCAGGTCTCCGCCCGCGAGTTCGCCGCCTGGCTGACCCCCGACCTCGACTCGCCCTACTTCGGCTCGGTCGGCCGTTCACGGGTCGTGCGGACCCTGTTGCGGGCCTACTGGCGGGGCGTGCTGGCGCTGCTGGGAGAGGGCGGCCCTAAACCGGCTGCGACGAGGGCCGGATCAGGATCTCGTTGACATCGACGCTCGGCGGCTGCTCGAGCGCGTAGAGCACCGCCCGCGCGATGTCGTCGTCGGCGAGCGCGCGGTCGCCGGGCCGCTGGTCGAAGAACGGCGTGTCAACCATCCCCGGCTCGATCAGGGTCACGCGGATCCCGTGGTTCTGGTGCTCCTGGCGGAGCTCGGCCCGCAGCGCCTCTCCCATCGCCGTGGTCGCCCACTTCGTCGCCGAGTAGACCGAGCCCGGCAGGGCGCGGCGTCCGGCGACCGAGCTCGTGATCAGGAAGTGGCCGTCCCCGCGCTCGAGCAGGTGGGGCAGCGTCGCCCGGATCGTCAGCGCGACGCCATAGACATTGGTGAGGATCATCGACCGCCAGTGCTCCGGGGACTCCTTGAGGAACCCTCGCGCCGCGCCGAAGCCGGCGTTCGCGAAGACGGCGTCGATCCGTCCGAAGCGGTCGAGCGCCGCGGCCGCCATCGCCTCGACCTGGTCCCACTCGGTGACATCGCAGCGGACGGAGAGCGCCCTCTCATCGCCCCCGAGCTCCGCGACCAGCTCCTCCAGGGCCCCGGCCCGGCGAGCGGCTAGGACCAGGCGATAGCCGCCGGCGGCGGCGCGGGCGGTCGCGGCCCCGATGCCGCTGCTCGCACCCGTGATCAGGAGGACTCGGTCACCGTCGGGCATCGGCCGATTCTGACAGGCAGGCGACGGCGGGCCGGACGCGGCCCCTTGCGATAATCGGCGCCGCATGGATCCCGCCCGCAAGCGCAAGATTCGGCTGGTGGTGGCTCTCGGCGCCGCCGTCCTGCTCGCCTCCGCCCTCGTCTACACGTCGTTCACGGCGTCGACGGAGGCGCGCCAGCCGTCCGAGCTCTCGACGGCCTCCTCCGGCGAGCGGTTCGACCTCACGGGGCGGGTCGTCCCCGGCACCATCCGCCGCGACGGCGAGCAGCTCCGGTTCCGGGTCGCCGACCGCGACGATCCGACGAAGAGCCTTCCGGTGGTCTATTCGGGGACGGTCCCCGACCCGTTCCGCGGGGGGCGCGAGATCCTCCTCTCGGGGAAGCTCGACGGCGGCACATTCGCGGGCGATCGCGACGAACTGGTGACGAAGTGCCCGTCCAAGTTCACGGAGGAGCACGATTCATAGCCTCGGCCTCGCGGCCCTGGCGCTGGCTTTCCTGACCGCCGTCTACGCCGGTGTCGCAGCCCTGCTCGGCGCCGCGCGCGGCGATCGCCGCTGGGTCGATTCCTCGCGCCGCGCGGTCTACGCCGTCTGCGCCCTGCTGACGGTCTGCGTCGCGATCGTCGAGGGCGCCTTCCTCACCGACGACTTCGGCTTCGCCCTGGTCGCCGACCACTCCTCGACGACCACGCCGGCGCATTTCAAGGCGACGGCGATGTGGTCGAGCCAGGCGGGGTCGCTGCTGCTCTGGGCCTGGGTCCTGTCGATCGCGTCGAGCGCCGTGCTGTTCGCGACCCGCAACCGGCACCGCGAGATCGTGCCCTACGCGACCGCGGTGCTGATGGGGCTCGGAACCTTCTTCATCGGGCTGATGTTGCTGGCCCCCGACGCGCGGCCGTTCACCCAGCTCTCGCCGGCTCCCGCCGAGGGCGCGGGCCTGAACCCGCTGCTGAGGCACTGGGCGATGCTCATGCACCCCCCGATGCTCTACTCGGGATACGTGTTCTTCTCGGTGCCGTTCGCGTTCGCGGTCGGCGCCCTGATCACCCGGCGCCTCGACGCGAGCTGGATCCGCACCACCCGGCGCTTCGCCCTGATCGCCTGGACGTTCCTCTCGATCGGCCTCCTGCTCGGCGCGTTCTGGTCCTACAACGAGCTCGGGTGGGGCGGCTACTGGGCCTGGGACCCGGTCGAGAACGCGGCGCTGATGCCCTGGCTGCTCGGCACGGCCTTCCTGCACTCGGTGATGGTCCAGGAGAAGCGGGGGATGCTGAGGACCTGGAACGTCTCGCTGATCGTCGCCACGTTCGCGCTGTCGCTGCTCGGCACCTTCCTGGTCCGTTCGGGCGTCCTTCAGTCGATTCACGCCTTCGGCGACTCGACCGTCGGGCCGCCGCTCCTCGGCCTGCTCGCGGTGGTGGTGATCGGGTCGACGGCGCTGATCGTCTGGCGCAGCCGCGAGCTCCGGGCAGAGCGGCGGATCGACTCACTCGCCTCCCGCGAGGCGGTCTTCCTGGTCAACAACCTGCTCCTCGTCTCGCTCTGCGCGGTGGTGTTCTGGGGCACCTTCTTCCCGCTCACCTCCGAGCTCTTCACCGGCGACGAGGCCTCGCTGGCGGCACCGTGGTTCGACCGCTACACGACCCCCGTCGCGGTTCTCCTCGTCCTCTTCACCGGCGTCGGGCCGCTGCTCGCCTGGCGCCGGGTGAGCTGGGGGTCGGCGCGGCGCGTCTTCCTCTGGCCGCTCGTCGCGGCGGGCGTCGCGCTCGCCGGGCTCGCGGCGTTCACCGACGCGGTCGGCGACGCCTGGGCGCTGGCCGTGTTCGTCCTCGCGGCCTTCACCCTGGTCGCCCTCGGGCAGGAGCTCTGGCGCGGCGCGGCGGCGCGGCGGCAGCTGTCGGGCGGCTCGGTGCCCGGATCAGTCCTTGCCGTCGCCGCCCGCAACCGGCGCCGCTACGGCGGCTACGTCGTCCATGCCGGGCTCGTCCTCCTGCTGGTCGGGATCGCCGCGTCGTCGAGCTTCCAGACGAACCGCGACGTCAGCCTGCGTCCAGGCGAGAGCGCCGAGGTCGGCGGCTACCGGCTCACCTACGAGCGGCCGACCGTCGACGTCACCAACGAGCGGGTCGCCTTCGGCGCGGTACTCGCCGTCGACCGGGACGGCGAGCGGGTCACGAAGCTCGCCCCGACCCGCAACTTCTATCGTCCCAACGGAGAGCCGACCGGGCCGATCAGCTCCTACTTCGACGGCGAGGCCACGAGTGAGGTCGGGCTCCGGACCGGCCTGCGCCGCGACCTCTGGACGGCCGTCCAGCCCGACGTGAGGGCGGTGCAGCGGACCGCCGTCGCCGCCGATCGCGGCTTCCGCGACTGCCTCCGCGGCGAGCCCGGCACGCCCCCGGCCTGCGACGCCCTAGCGGCGT
>DATFPK010000117.1:0-1838 GCA_035264885.1 Solirubrobacterales bacterium | reverse complement strand
CCTCGCTCGATGAGTTGGAGTCAGAGGTGAGGAGAGTGATCGACGAGCTCGGCGGGGGAGAGGGCTGATGAGCCCCCAGACGTCCGTACGCACGGCCCGCAAGCGCTCGCGTAGCGGCGCCGACCGCTCCAAACGGCGCGGGAGCAATGCGAAGGCGCGCACGCGTTCGGAGCGTCGCCGGCGTGTCCGCGTGATCGGCGCGACCCTCGTGGTCGTCGCCCTGGGTGGCTTCCTTCTCGTCAACAGCGACCGCTTTCAGCGCACGCTCGAGGAGGTCACCCTCCCGCTGCGACACGAGGACATCATTCGGCAGCAGGCCGCCGACAAGGGCGTCCCCGCGGACCTGATCGCGGCCGTGATCTACGCCGAGTCGCGCTTCCGCGACCAGACATCGCACGCCGGCGCGCGTGGGCTGATGCAGATCACGCCGAGTACCGCCAAGCTGATCGAGAAGCTGAGCGGAGGCCAGACCTTCAAGTTCGAGGACCTCTCCGACCCAGACATAAACATCCGCTACGGGACCTTCTACCTGCGCTACCTGATTGGGAAGTTCGGGGACAACGAGGTGGCTGCCCTGGCGGCGTACAACGCGGGGGAGACCAACGCGATCGCCTGGGGAGGATCGAACCTGCGCGTCGACGAAATTCCCTTCCCGGAGACCCGCGAGTACGTAGAGAATGTCCTCGAGAAGCGCGAGGAGTACGCGGGCCACTACCGACACGAGCTTGGGCTCGACTGAGGGACACCGGCGTCGGCCACCAGCCTCGCCGACGGATTACGAGATCAGATGAAGCCGAGTCGCAGACACCGCAGCCTGATCACAGTCGTGTCCTTGGCCTGCGTCCTGGCGCTCGTGGCCACGCCCGCCGCTACCGCCGCGCCGCGCGCCCATTCCTCGATCGTCGGCGGCGCTCCCGCCGATCCGGCCCAGTGGCCCTCCACGGTGGCGATCTTCCGCAAGGGCCGCATGCACTGCACCGGCACGGTGATTCTCCCGACCAGGGTCCTGACGGCGGGGCACTGCGTCGAGGGCTTCAACCTCGCCAACTTCCAGGTGATCGCGGGGCGCCCGGACCTGCGCAACACCGCGGCCGGACAGACGATCCCGGTCGCCTCGGGTCGGGTGCATCCCGACTTCGTCCAGACCGGGCTCCACGATGTGGCCGTCCTCGACCTGGCGCAGCCGGCGAACGTGCCGTCGATGCCGCTCGCCACGCCCGAGGCGAGCAATGCCGCCACCGTCCCGGGAATGCCTCTGCGCGTCGCCGGCTACGGCGCGACGAAGCCGTTCGGAGTCCACCTCTCTCCCTTCCTGAAGACCACCACCGAGCTGGTGCGAACCGACCGGCGCTGCCTGAGGGCATATACACGCGACCTGTTCGCGCCGGGGAGCATGATCTGCGCACTCGGCCCGAAGCGAAAGCATCCGGGCCGCTTCAAGATCCACACGTCGGCCTGCGCGGGCGATAGCGGCGGCCCGCTGGTCGCGGACACTGCGAGCGGGCCGGTCGAGGTCGGCACCGTCTCCTTCGGCGGGGCGCTCTGCGGATTGCCGGCGGCGCCGTCGGTGTACTCGCGAATCTCCACGAGCCTGGACTTCATCAACGCGCCGTAGCGGCCGCTCGTGGCCGCGATCTGATGGCGAAGCCGTCTATTGCTTGGTGTGCTTCTTGTGCTTCTTGTGCTTCTTCTTGGGTGCGACGACGACCCGCTCCTGCATCTGCACGGGGTGAAGCGCACAGAAGAAGCGATAGGTCCCGGGCCGTTCGAACCTCTGGGTGAAGGTGCGGCCCGCATCGAGATTGTCCGTGCCGATTCCGAGCGGGCCGTTGGCGAGC
>DATFPK010000116.1:0-14803 GCA_035264885.1 Solirubrobacterales bacterium | reverse complement strand
ACAGTCCTTCCAATACTTTAGGAGTCGCCAGTTGGTTGCATCCAACGCTGCCCCCGTAACCCGTAGGAGCTTCTCCCGCCTAAAGAACCCCGCCGACCTCCCACATCTGATCGACATCCAGCGTAGGTCCTTCGAGGGCCTGGTCGATCCAAAGAAGGGGCTACTGCGGGCGACAATCGACGATATCTCCCCGACCGAGGACTACACGGGGAACTTGGCGATCGTCTTCGGCGATTTCACCTTCGACGATCCGCCCAACTCGGTCGACGAGTGCCGCGAGAAGGACATGACCTACTCGCGGCCGCTGACCGCGACCGTGGCGTTCCAGAACAAAGAGACCGGGGAGATCCGCGAGCAGTCGGTCTTCATGGGCGACTTCCCGTGGATGACCGACCGCGGCACGTTCATCATCAACGGCACCGAGCGGGTCGTCGTCACGCAGCTCGTCCGCTCCCCCGGCGCGTACGTCATGGCGCCGAAGGACGCCGAGAAGCAGGTCTTCATCGCCAACCTGATGCCGGCCCGCGGCTCCTGGCTCGAGCTCGAGATCGACAAGAAGGGCCGCGTCTACGTCCGGATCGACCGCAAGCGCAAGCTGCCGGTCACCGTCCTGCTGCGCGCGATGGGCTACGTCGAGGACGAGAAGCTGCTCGAGATGTTCGGCAACTCGGTCTACATGCGGCATACGATCGCCGCCGACACCGAGCAGACGAAGACCGAAGAGGGCGCGCTGATCGAGCTGTTCAAAAAGCAGCGCCCGGGCGAGCCGCCCTCGGTGGACGCCGCCCGCAACCTGCTCCAGCAGCTCTTCTTCGATCCGAAGCGCTACGACCTCACCCGGGTCGGCCGCTACAAGCTGAACGCCCGGCTCGACCTCGACATCGACCTCGACACGCGGGTCCTCACCCACGACGACATCATCGCCCTGGTCAACGAGCTGGTCTCCCTGCCGAAGCTGCTCGGAATCCCCGAGGAGATCGACGAGGAGAACCCGATCAAGGATTACGCCGCGGAGGCGATCACCTACCCCCGCGAGCCGGTCTACGACCATCTCGACGAGTACGAGCATTTCGGCAACCGCCGCCTGCGCACCGTCGGCGAGCTGATCCAGGAGGCCTTCCGGATCGGCCTCTACCGGATGGAGCGGGTGGTCCGCGAGCGCCTCACCACGGAGGACTCCGACGCGATCACCCCGCAGACGATCATCAACATCCGGCCGGTCGTCGCGGCGCTGAAGGAGTTCTTCGGCTCCTCGCAGCTGTCCCAGTTCATGGACCAGACGAACTCGCTGGCCGGCCTCACCCACCGGCGCCGCCTCTCGGCGCTCGGTGCCGGCGGCCTGACTCGCGAGCGCGCCCCGATCGAGGTCCGCGACGTGCACCCGACCCACTACGGCCGGATGTGCCCGATCGAGACCCCCGAGGGCCCGAACATCGGCCTGATGGGCTCGCTGTCCTCCTACGCGCAGGTCTCCGAGCACGGTTTCGTCACGACGCCCTACCGGGTCGTCAAGGACGGCGTCGTGACCGACGAGATCGTCCACCTCGACGCGACGCAGGAGGAGGACATGGTGATCGCGCAGGCGAACGCCGAGATCGACCTGAAGACCGGCAAGCTGCGCGGCCCCCGGGTCCTCTGCCGGGCCCGCGAAGGTGATCTCGAGGCGGCGGCGCCCAAGGACGTCGACCTCATGGACGTCTCCCCGACCCAGATCTGGTCGGTCGCGACGGCGCTCATCCCCTTCCTTGAGCACGACGACGCGAACCGCGCCCTGATGGGCTCGAACATGCAGCGCCAGGCCGTGCCCCTGCTCAAGCCCGAGCCGCCGCTGATCGGCACCGGCATGGAGCGCCGGGCCGCGGTCGACACCGGGGACGTCGTCCTGGCCGAGAACGCCGGCGAGGTCAGCTCCGTCGACTCGAACGCGATCACGGTCACGCACGGGAACAAACGCGACGAGTACCCCCTCCACAAGTTCATGCGCTCGAACCAGGGCACGATCATCCACCAGCGCCCGATCGTCTCGGTCGGCCAGAAGGTCAAGGCCGGCGAGGTCCTCGCCGACGGCTCCTCGACCGCCGGCGGCGAGATCGCGCTCGGCAAGAACTGCCTGGTCGCCTTCATGTCCTGGGAGGGCTACAACTTCGAGGACGCGATCATCATCTCCGAGCGCCTCGTCAAGGACGACGAGCTCACCTCGATCCACATCGAGGAATACGAGATCGACGCCCGCACGACGAAGCTGGGCGACGAGGAGATCACCCGCGACATCCCCAACCGCTCCGAGGAGAGCCTGCGCAACCTCGACGAGCGCGGCATCGTCCGGATCGGCGCCGAGGTCGTCTCCGGCGACCTGCTGGTCGGCAAGGTCACGCCGAAGGGCGAGACCGAGCTGACCGCCGAGGAGAAGCTGATCCGCGCGATCTTCAAGGAGAAGGCGCGTGAGGTCCGCGACACCTCGCTCAAGGTGCCGCACGGCGAGGGCGGCGTCGTCATCGACGTCCTGACCTTCAGCCGCGACGCCGGCGACGACCTGCCCCCGGGCGTCAACGACCTGGTCCGTGTCTACGTCGCAACCAAGCGGAAGATCGCCGAGGGCGACAAGCTCGCCGGGCGGCACGGGAACAAGGGCGTGATCTCGCGGATCGTCCCCGAGGAGGACATGCCCTTCCTGGAGGACGGCACCCCCGTCGACGTCATCCTCAACCCGCTCGGCGTGCCGAGCCGGATGAACATCGGCCAGATCCTCGAGACGCATCTCGGCTGGGTGGCCGGCAACGGCTGGTACGACGATGGATCCGACGCCTACAAGGCGGCGCAGAAGAATGGCGGCCGGGTCAACGTCGCCACGTCGGTCTTCGACGGCGCGACCGTAGAGGACGTCGACGAGGCGCTCGTCCGCTGGTCGGACGAGAACAAGGCCCGCGGCATCGACCTCGGGATCGACAAGAGCGCCCGGCCGGGCGCCCGTGCCGACGGAACCACTCAGCTCTACAACGGCCGCACCGGCGAGCCGTACGAGGGCAAGGTGACGATCGGCTACATGTACATCCTGAAGCTGTTGCACCTGGTCGACGACAAGATCCACGCCCGGTCGACCGGCCCCTACTCGCTCGTCACCCAGCAGCCGCTGGGCGGCAAGGCGCAGTTCGGCGGCCAGCGGTTCGGCGAGATGGAGGTCTGGGCGCTGGAGGCGTACGGCGCCGCCTACACCCTCCAGGAGATGCTCACGGTCAAGTCCGACGACACGGTCGGACGGGTCAAGGCCTACGAGGCGATCGTCAAGGGCGAGAACATCCCCGAACCCTCGATTCCCGAGTCCTTCAAGGTGCTCCTGAAGGAGATCCAGAGCCTCTCGCTCGACGCCAACGTGGTGTCCGAGGGCGGCGAGGTCGAGATGTCCGACGAGGAGGACGACCTGTTGAAGGCGGCCGAGGAGCTGGGCATGGACCTGACCGGGGTCCGCGCCGATTCCTCGAACGGCGCCGCCGACGAGCGCGAGGAGCAGATCGTGGAAGAAGGGGAAGGCGGCACCGACGGAGCGGCTGCCGAAGGGGCGGAAGCGAAGAAGTGAGTCACCGGTCGCCAGCGATCAGTCGCCTGGACTCGCTCTGGCGACTGGCGACTAGCGACTGGCGACTATCGACCGAGAACGCACTGAGGACACAGAACGGACTGAGAATTTGATCGACATCAACAACTTCGACGCAATCGAGATCGGGCTTGCCTCCTCGAAGAAGATCCGGTCCTGGAGCTGGGGCGAGGTCACCAAGCCCGAGACGATCAACTACCGGACGCTGAAGCCCGAGAAGGACGGGCTCTTCTGCGAGCGCATCTTCGGTCCGACCAAGGACTGGGAGTGCTACTGCGGCAAGTACAAGCGGGTCCGCTACAAGGGCATCGTCTGCGAGCGCTGCGGCGTCGAGGTCACCCGCTCCAAGGTCCGGCGCGAGCGCATGGGCCACGTCGACCTGGCCGCCCCGGTGTCCCACATCTGGTTCTTCAAGGGCGTTCCCAGCCGGATCGGCTACCTGATCGACATGGCTCCGAAGGAGCTCGAGAAGGTCCTCTACTTCGCCGCCTCGATGGTCACCTGGGTCGACGACGAGGCCCGGTCCAAGGACGCGGGCAAGCTCGAGAAGGAGATCCAGAAGGTCGTCGACGAGTACGAGTCCGAGCGCCAGAAGCGCACCCAGGAGCTCAGCGAGTCGCTCGAGCGCCGGGTCCGCTACCTCCAGGACGGCTCCCAGGACAAGTTCTCCGACGACGACCACATCTGGGCCGACAGCCTGAAGATGACCGCCGCCCAGCTCCGCAAGCTGTCCGACGAGGACCGCACGAAGACGGAAAAGGAGCTGCGCAAGACCTTCGACGCCGAGATCTCCGACACCGAGGCCTACATCGACGAGGCCATCGAGCGGATCCAGGAGGTCTGGAAGATCTTCCAGGAGATGAAGCCGAAGGAGGTCATCAACGACGAGACGGTCTTCCGCGAGCTCAAGGACCGGTTCGGATCACCGTTCGGCTGGGGTGAGTACTTCCGGGGCGGCATGGGCGCCGAGGCGGTGCGCGACCTGCTCGAGCAGATCGACCTCGACGCCGAGATCGAGGAGCTCGAGCAGACGATCAACACCTCGAAGGGCCAGAAGCAGGCGCGCGCGGTCAAGCGGCTCAAGGTCGCGTCGGCGTTCAAGAACTCGATCAACCGACCCGAGTGGATGATCCTGGACTGCGTCCCGGTCATCCCGCCGGAGTTGCGCCCCATGGTCCAGCTCGACGGCGGCCGCTTCGCGACCTCGGACCTGAACGACCTCTACCGCCGGGTGATCAACCGGAACAACCGCCTCAAGCGGCTGCTCGACCTCGGCGCGCCCGAGATCATCGTCAACAACGAGAAGCGGATGCTCCAGGAGGCGGTCGACGCGCTGTTCGACAACGGCCGCCGCGGCCGGCCGGTGACCGGGCCCGGCAACCGCCCCCTGAAGTCGCTGTCCGACATGCTCAAGGGCAAGCAGGGCCGCTTCCGCCAGAACCTGCTCGGCAAGCGGGTCGACTACTCGGGCCGCTCGGTGATCGTCTCCGGGCCCAGCCTGCGGCTGCACCAGTGCGGCCTGCCGAAGCTGATGGCCCTCGAGCTGTTCAAGCCGTTCATCATGGCCCGCCTCGTCGAGCGCAAGGCGGTCCAGAACATCAAGGCCGCGAAGAAGATGGTCGAGTCGATGATCCCGGAGGTCTGGGACGTCCTCGAGGAGGTCATCCACGAGCACCCGGTGCTCCTGAACCGCGCGCCGACCCTGCACCGTCTCGGCATCCAGGCTTTCGAGCCGGTGTTGGTCGAGGGCAAGGCGATCCAGGTCCACCCGCTCGTCTGCCACGCGTTCAACGCCGACTTCGACGGCGACCAGATGGCGGTCCACGTGCCGCTTTCGGCCGAGGCTCAGGCCGAGGCCCGCATCCTGATGCTGTCGGCGAACAACATCCTGTCGCCGGCCCACGGCGCCCCGCTGGCGACGCCGACCCAGGACATGGTCCTCGGGATCTACTACCTCACCTACGGCCCCGACGCCGACGAGCTCCGGCAGCTCGACGAGCAGCTCAAGTCGGGCCGGTCGAAGAACGGTTCGCGCCCGCACGTGTTCCGCTCGGCCCAGGAGGCCGAGCTGGTCTACGAGAACGAGGGCGTTCGCCTTCACGACTACGCCGAATACCGGCGGCCGGGCCACGAGCACTTCCTGACCACGGTCGGCCGGATCATCTTCAACGACAAGGTCGAGCGGGCCCTGGCCGAGGCGCTGGAGGAGGAGTACGACCCCGAGAAGTACGAGTTCGTCAACCGGGCGCTGAAGAAGCGCGACGTCAACGACACGGTCTCCGATCTGGTCGAGACCTATGGGGCCCCGGCGATCTCGATGGTCCTCGACGCCTTCAAGGACCTGGGGTTCCACTATGCGACCCAGGCCGGGATCACGATCTCGAAGAACAACGTCGTGTCGCCGCCGACCAAGGAAGAGATCCTCGAGCGCTACGAGCGCCAGGCAGCCGACATCCAGGCGCAGTACGACGAGGGCTACATCACCCAGGAGGAGCGCAAGGAGGCCGTCACCAACCTCTGGAACCAGGCCACGGACGAGGTCGCCACGGCGATGGAGGACAACCTCGACGAGCTCAACCCGATCTACATGATGGCCAACTCCGGGGCGCGCGGGTCGTTCAAGCAGATCCGCCAGCTCGCCGGCATGCGCGGGCTGATGGCAAACCCGAAGGGCGAGATCATCGAGCGGCCGATCAAGTCCAACTTCATGGAGGGGCTGTCGGTGCTCGAGTACTTCATCTCGACCCACGGCGCCCGGAAGGGGCTGGCCGACACCGCGCTGCGTACCGCTGACTCGGGGTACCTGACCCGCCGCCTCGTCGACGTCGCCCAGGACGTGATCATCCGCGAGGACGACTGCAAGACCAAGGACCACATCGAGATGTCGCTCCGCAAGGACGACAACTCGCTGAACGACAACCTGATCGGCCGCCTGGCGGCGAAGAAGTTCGAGACCAAGCGCGGTCGCGAGCTGCTCAAGCGCAACCAGGAGATCACCCTCGAGGACGTCGAGGCGATCGCCGAGGCGTTCGGCGACGAGGACGTCTCGGTCCCCGTCCGCTCCGGCCTCAAGTGCGACGCCCAGTCCGGCGTGTGCCGCGCCTGCTACGGCGTGGCGCCCGCCACCGGCTCGACCGTCGCGACCGGCGACGCGGTGGGGATCATCGCCGCCCAGTCGATCGGCGAGCCGGGTACCCAGCTCACCATGCGGACCTTCCACACCGGAGGCGTCGCTGGCGCCGACATCACCCAGGGCCTGCCCCGAGTCGTCGAGCTGTTCGAGGCGCGCAAGCCCAAGGGCCTGGCCCAGATGGCCGAGGTCGCCGGCAAGGTGTCGGTCGAGGAGACCGACAAGAACATCAAGGTCGCGGTCACCGACCAGGGCGGCGAGGAGCACTCCTACACGTTCCCCGCCCGGACCCGTCTGTACGTCGCCCACGGCGACCGGGTCGAGGTGGGCGAGCAGCTCAACGAGGGCTCGCTCTACCCCGCCGACCTGCTGGCGATCCGGGGCCGGACCGACACCGAGCAGTACCTCGTGCGTGAGGTCCAGAGGGTCTACCGCGCCCAGGGCGTCGACATCAACGACAAGCACATCGAGCTGATCGTGCGCCAGATGCTCAAGAAGGTCAGGGTCGAGTCGAAGGGCTCGACCACCCTGCTGCCCGGCCAGCTCGAGGACCGTCAGCGGCTCAAGAAGATCAACAAGCAGGTCAAGGACGAGGGCGGCACGCCGGCCAAGGCCGAGGAAGTGATCCTCGGGATCACCAAGGCCTCGCTGGCCACGGAGTCGTTCCTCTCGGCGGCCTCCTTCCAGGAGACGACGAAGGTGCTCACCGACGCTGCCCTCGAGGGCAAGCGGGACCGCCTGGTCGGACTCAAGGAGAACGTGATCATCGGCAAGCTGATCCCCGCCGCTACCGGCCTGAAGCACTACCGGACGGTCGGGATCGAGCCCTCCGAGCCGATCGAGCCGCCCAGCGAGGAGGGCCTGCTCGACGAGGACGAGCTCGCCGCCGAGCTCGGGCTCGAGGGCGACGGCGACAACGTCGAGGGGTTCGGCCCCTCGTTCGCCGAGGAGCTCGAGGAGCTCGCCCAGGAGATCGAGTCGACCTCCGACGGCGGCGGCGACTGAGCCGTCGCCGCGGGGCGGCGCCTACCGGAGCGAACCGGGCGGGGTCAGCGCCCGGCCGGCTCGCGCTCGGGATGCGCGGCGCCGTTGGCACGCCCGAGCGCGGCCCTGGCGGGCGCCGGCGGTGTCAGCACCCTGGTGCGGCCGCCGGGCGGGCAGGGCGGCATCGCCCTGGCCCCGCCGCCGTGGGGGCCGCGACGCGGGCCACGCGGGCTGCGCGGTTCGGGGCGGAACCGCTTGAAGCCGCTGTCGTCATCGCCCGCCGCCTCGGGCTCCGGCGTCTGCCTGCCCGCCCACCAGACGAGCCAGATCGCGCCGAGGACCGGGATCTTCAGCACGACGAGCAGGAAGAAGACAGGGAGAAATCCCTCCACCGGCCTCAGTGTAACCCGGGCTCAGCCGCCGGCGGGGGATCGCGCGGCAAGATCGCGCGCCCACCCGGCCAGCGACTCCGCCTGGGCCTCCTCGAGACCGCGCGCCGACTCGGTCGGGACCAGCAGCGTCGGCAGGCCGCCCGCCTCGCGCTCGCGCGCCCAGACGTAGCAGCTCTCGTCGAACGAGTCGTCGATCCAGGCAAGCGGCCGGTCGCGGCCGTAGGCGTCTATCGGGCCGAGCTTCCAGTGCGCGCTGCCGAACCGCGCCGCGCCGTCGAATCCGACCACCGGCAGTTCCGGGAGCCCCAGGAGCGAGGGGAGATGGTCGTTGGCGCGGTCCTCCCACCCGGTGGCCCAGACGAGGTCGAAGAGCTCGCTCAGGCGCCGCAGCCGCTCCGCGGCGCCGGTCGATACGCAGTGGACCATGCCGTCGATCAGCTCGAACCGCGCGACCGACGCATCGGGCGGCTGCTCGAATCCGAAGAGGCTGATCACGCCGTCGACGTCGACGGCGAGGATCGGGCGGGCGGCCATGGCCGCAGCGTAGAGAGCTGGATCGCTACCATTGCGCGCCTCGTGCCGAACACGAACCAACTAGTCAGGAAAGGCCGTAGGCGGCCCAAGAAGAAGGTCTCGACGCCCGGCCTCAAGTCCGGGCAGGGCCGCAAGAAGGGCGTTGCCGCGCCGCAGCGTCGCGGCGTCTGCACGCGCGTCGCCACGGTGACGCCGAAGAAGCCGAACTCCGCCCTGCGAAAGATCGCGCGGGTGCGCCTGACCAACGGCATGGAGGTCACGACGTACATCCCCGGCGAGGGTCACAACCTGCAGGAGCACTCGGTCGTGTTGGTCCGCGGCGGCCGGGTCAAGGACCTGCCTGGCGTCCGTTACAAGGTCGTCCGCGGGACCCTCGACGCCGCCGGCGTCTCCGATCGCAAGCAGGGGCGCTCGCTCTACGGGGTGAAGCGCTAGTGCCGCGCCGCACGGCAGCGGGCAGCCGGCCGATCGAGCCGGACAGCCGTCATCGCAGCCGCTTGGTCCAGCAGGTGATCAACAAGGTGATGGTCCACGGCAAGAAGTCACTGGCCGAGCGGATCGTCTACGACGCCCTCGCGATCGTCGGCGAGCGCGGGGGGGAGGACCCGGTCGAGACGCTTGAGAACGCGATCAAGCAGCTCACCCCCGTCCTCGAGGTCCGCTCGCGCCGGGTCGGCGGCGCGACCTATCAGGTCCCGGTCGAGGTCCCGGCGCGCCGGGCCCGCACCCTCGCCGTCCGCTGGCTGGTCGGCTACGCACGCGCCCGGCGCGAGTACTCGATGGCCGAGCGCCTCGCCAACGAGATCCTCGACGCGACCAGACAGCAGGGCAACGCCTGGAAGCGGAAGGACGACATCTACCGGATGGCGCAGGCCAACAAGGCCTTCGCCCACTACCGCTGGTAGTCAGGACGCAGCGAAGCGTCGCTTCTCGCGTCCTGAGGGCCCGCGGAAGCGAAGGTCTCGCAAGCCCTGGCTGCTGAGGGTCGCCAGGGCGGTTCCGCAGACAGCGAGTACCAGAGCTCCGAGCAGCTCGAGCCAGAACCCGCCGGCCGGGTCGGCCTCGGCGGTGAGGAAGGTGACCGTCTCGTTGTTGAGGGTCCCCGTCTTGCCGGCGTCCGGAAGGTCTATGAGGAGGAAGAGGAGCAGGGCGGCCAGGCCGGCCACCGCCACCGACACCGCGAGCGGCTTGCTGCCCAGCGCGACGGCGCCGACGGTGGCGAAGACCGCGTAGAGGCCGAGCACGGCCATCGCGTACCAGTGCTGGTCGGCCGAGGTGATCAGGTCCTGGACGGTCGGGCCCGGCGAGTTGAGCTCGAAGATGTCCATGAACTGGGAGGCGAAGAGCAGCACGCCCCCGCCGAGGCAGGCCAGCGGCAGGAGCCGCTCCAGGCCCGCGCCGCGCCGCGCTTCGGGCTGCTCGGCCGGCGGCGCGCTCATGACCCGCTCCCGGCCAGCCGCGGCCGCTTCGGTGACCGCGAGCGCCGCCGCCCGGCCCGCGCGCGCTTCCGCGCCGGCCCGCGCGCCGGCCGCAGATGCAGGGCAAGCGCCAGGCCGCCGAGGATCAGCCCACCGGCCGCCGCGACCTCGGCGTAGAAACCGTCGTTGAGGGTGGCGTGGGCGCCCTCGTACTGGAGGGCGGCGTCGCCCTCGTCCAGACCCTGCGGCATGTCGACCAGCAGGATCACGGCCAGGGCGGCGATTCCGGCCAGGACGACGAGGAGGCTGAGCCGGCGCCGGCGGCGAAGCAGCGCCACCAGCGCGATGCCCGCCGCGGCCGCGGCGACGGCGACCAGGGCATAGGAGTGGGCGTCCACCGGCGTCTCCTTGGCCCGTTGCGGCGGCGCGGCGATCGCCGCGACGTCGGCGTAGGCGGGCTGGCCGACCTCGACCCCGCGATAGTCACCGAACTGCGAGAGGACCAGGCAGGCCGCTGCCGCCACGACCACTGCGAAGGCGGCTCGCGCGGGAATGAGCCAGGAGTCGAGCCGCGCGACGGCCGCGCGGATGAGCCGCCGAGCGGCCCCCCCGGCGCGGCGAGCCCAGCGCTCGAGCAGGGCAAGCGCTCCGAAGAAGACGGCGAGGACCGACCGCAGGGCCCTCGCGACCGCGTGGCCGGCCCGCCTCACGACGGGCGTGAGACCGGCGGCCCGGCTGCCGGTCGCCCGAAGACCCTGCGCAGACGCACGCCGCGCGGCGGCGACCCGGGTGCCCGCCGCTTCGCGGCGGTCCCCAGCCCGTCCCGGCTTCCGCGCTCGCGGCTTGCGAACCGGCCCGGCCTCAGCGCGCCTGCCGCGAGCCCTCGCCTTCCGCGGCTTGCCGGCGGCCGCCTCCGGCGCCTTCCCGTCCGCCTCTTCACGGCGCCGGCGCCGCGCCTCGCGGTCCCGGCGCCGCGCCTCGCGGCTGGCTGCCTCCTCCCCGCCGGGCTCGGCTGAGGTCCCGCGCGACCGCGGCGCCGCGGCCGAGTCCTTCTGCTCCGGCTCGTCACGAGCCCTGCGACGCGCCCAGGAAGGGACCCTCATGCTGCTATCATCGCCCGTCGCTCAGGCACGGGTCCGTGCCTGGTGCGCCCAGGGCGAAGTTGTGCTCTCGACGATGGATCGCCGCTCGACATAGTCGCCTGCCCCGGTCACCGGAGACCTGGTCGCGCCGGGCCCGTCAGGGCCTTTTTCATGCGCTGAGCCGAGTCTCACCAAGAACACAACCTCTCCTCACTCCCCCCGACAAACCGACACTTTACGCACAACATGCCACGCACCTTCCCCCTCGAGAAGACGCGCAACATCGGGATCATGGCGCACATCGACGCCGGTAAGACGACGACGACCGAGCGGATCCTCTACTACACCGGCCGCACCCACAAGATGGGCGAGGTCCACGAGGGCGCCGCCGTCATGGACTGGATGGAGCAGGAGCAGGAGCGGGGGATCACGATCACCTCGGCCGCCACGGCCTGCGAGTGGCGCGAGCACCGGGTGAACATCATCGACACGCCCGGCCACGTCGACTTCACCGTCGAGGTCGAGCGCTCGCTGCGCGTCCTCGACGGCGCGATCGCCGTCTTCGACTCCGTCGCCGGCGTCGAGCCCCAGTCCGAGACGGTCTGGCGCCAGGCCGACAAGTACCGGGTGCCGCGGATTGCCTACATCAACAAGATGGACCGGACCGGTGCCGACTTCTACAACGCCGTCGAGACGATGACAGACCGGCTCGGAGCCAACCCGCTGCCGATCCAGCTTCCGATCGGCCAGGAGTCCGAGTTCGTCGGCGTCGTCGACCTGATCGAGATGAAGGCGATGGCCTGGCAGGACGAGCTCGGCACCGAGTTCGAGACCCAGGACATCCCCGGGGACATGCGCGAGCAGGCCGAGCAGTACCGGACCCAGTTGATCGAGGCCTGCGCGGACTACGACGACGAGCTGATGGAGGCCTACCTCAACGAGGAGGAGATCCCGCACGAGCGGATCGCGAAGTCCCTGCACCGGGCGACCCTCGACATCAAGGTCACGCCGGTCCTCTGCGGCTCCTCGTTCAAGAACAAGGGCGTTCAGCCCCTGCTCGACGCGATCGTCGAGCTGCTGCCCTCGCCGCTCGAGGTCCCGCCGGTCACCGGCATCGAGCCGCCCGCCAAGGGCGAGGAGGAGGGCCACGAGGCCGGCCGGGAGGCCGACGACGCTGCCCCGTTCGCGGCGCTGGCGTTCAAGGTGATGGCCGACCCGTATGTCGGCAAGCTGACCTACTTCCGCGTCTACTCCGGCAAGCTCAGCGCCGGCAGCCGGGTGCTCAACGTCTCGACCGGCAAGACAGAGCGGATCGGCCGCCTGCTGATGATGCACGCGAACCACCGCGAGGAGATCGACGAGTGCTACGCGGGTGACATCTGCGCCGGCGTCGGCCTCAAGCAGACCGCCACCGGCGACACGCTCGCCGCTCCCGACGCCCCGATCGAGCTCGAGACGATCGAGTTCCCCGAGCCGGTGATCGCGGTGGCGATCGAGCCGAAGACGAAGGCCGACCAGGAGAAGCTGGGGGCCTCGCTGGCGCGCCTGGCCGAGGAGGACCCGACCTTCCAGGTCGAGTCCGACGAGGAGACCGGCCAGACCCTGATCCACGGGATGGGCGAGCTCCACCTCGAGGTCATCGTCGACCGGCTGATCCGCGAGTTCAACGTCGAGGCCAACGTCGGCAAGCCGCAGGTCGCCTACCGCGAGACGATCCGCCAGCGGGTCGAGAAGGTCGAGGGCCGGTTCGTGCGCCAGACCGGCGGCCGCGGCCAGTATGGGCACGTGGTGATCAACGTGGAGCCGGCGCCGGAAGAGGGCTTCGACTTCGTCAACAAGATCAGGGGCGGCGCCATCCCCAGCGAGTTCATCGGCCCGGCCGAGCAGGGGATGGAGGAGGCGCTCGAGAACGGCGTCAAGGCGGGATACCCGATGGTCGACGTCCGGATCGAGCTGGTCGACGGCTCCTATCACGACGTCGACTCGAGCGAGATGGCCTTCAAGATCGCCGGGTCGATGGCGGTCCAGGACGGCGCCCGGCGGGCCAAGCCGGTCCTGCTCGAGCCGGTCATGGCGGTCGAGGTCGTGACGCCCGAGGAGTTCCTCGGCGACGTGATCGGCGACCTCTCGCGCCGCCGCGGCAAGGTCCAGGGCCAGGAACAGCGCGGCAACGCGCTGGCGGTCCAGGCCTTCGTACCGCTGGGGGAGATGTTCGGGTACGCCACCGACCTGCGCTCCTCCACCCAGGGCCGGGCGACCTACACGATGCAGTTCGAGCGCTACGAGGAGGTGCCGAACAACATCGCCGAGGAGATAGTCGAGTACCGCTCGGGCGAGCCCGTCGGCGCCGCCTCCTAGCTATCTGCGTCCGCTCTGGTAGCCCTGCGCCTCGCGGTCGCGGCCCGGGCCCCCGTGCAGCTTGTCGCGCCCAGGACCGCCGTTCAGGGCGTCGTTGCCCGGCCCGCCGAACAGGGAGTCGTTTCCGGCATCGCCGTAGAGGAGGTCGCTTGCGGCCCCGCCGTACAGGGAGTCGCGTCCGGCCCCTCCGGCCAGGATGTCACTGCTCGCGCCGCCGAGGATCCGGTCGGCGATGTCGCCGCCGTCGGCCCGGTCGGAGCCGGCGCCGCCGGACAGGAGATTGTGGTGCCCGGGCGCGCCCTCGAGCCGATCCGTCCCGTCGCCTCCGAAGACCTTGATCTCGATCGGGCCGCCCGGGCCGAATTCTCCTGTGACCCCTGTCATGTCGACTGAATCGCTCCCCCCGCCTGGGAGCGCGAGGACCTCGCGCACCTGCCCGCAGCGCACCGGATCCTCCGGGCGCTGCGAGAGGCCGACGAGGACGAACCCTTCCTTGCACCGCAATGCATGCCTGTCGTTGGTCGTGCCGCCGATGTCGCCGACGATCTTCAGGACGCCGTCGGAGAACGTCACATCGGCGAACGTCCCCGCCGGCGCCATCGCGGCGCGTTGCCACAGCCCCCAGGCCAGGCAGATGAGCGCCACCCCGACCGTGAGGACGACCCGGCGCGACCTCAGATTCGTAGCGGAACCTCGCATGGCCGGTTACCGACCGTAACACGCGTGAACCCGCGTGAAAAGAGTCGCTATCCTGCTCGGTCCCGCCCACGCGTGACGCCATGCCGGGCGGAGCTGGCTGGCGGCCGCTTTGAGCCCGCCTGCATCCGGCTATATTCCACGGTTCGCGCCCAGCCAGCGCGGATCGGCCCCTGCCGAGCCCAGAGCAGCAGACTTACACCAGACCCAGACGGAAACTTCCCGAGCAAGAGAAAGGCACCGAAGAGCGAGATGTCCAAGGAGAAGTTCGAGCGCGACAAGCCGCATGTGAACGTCGGCACCATCGGTCACATCGACCATGGCAAGACGACGCTGACGGCCGCGATCACGAAGACGCTCGCCGAGAAGGGCGGCGGCGAGGCCAAGACCTTCGAGGAGATCGACAACGCTCCCGAGGAGAAGGAGCGCGGGATCACGATCGCGACCTCGCACGTCGAGTACGAAACCGAGAACCGCCACTACGCCCACGTCGACTGCCCCGGGCACGCCGACTACGTCAAGAACATGATCACCGGCGCCGCCCAGATGGATGGCGCGATCCTGGTCGTCTCGGCGGCCGACGGCGTCATGCCCCAGACCCGCGAGCACATCCTGCT
>DATFPK010000115.1:0-1639 GCA_035264885.1 Solirubrobacterales bacterium | reverse complement strand
GAGATCCATCCCCTCGTCTGCCGCCAGTGGGACCTAGAGGAGGCCGCCGGCTTCGAGATCGACCTCGCCCCTCTGGTGGCGGCCTCCCCCTTCGGCACCGAGAGCTACGAGGACGTGATCTCCTACCCGGCGGTCCACCAGGACGTGGCGGTCGTAGTGGACGAGTCCCTGCCGGCGGCCCAGGTTCGCGCCGCCATCCTCGAAGGCGGCGGCGAGCTCTTGCGCTCGGCCCAGGTGTTCGATCTCTACCGGGGGGACCAGGTCGGCGAGGGCCGCAAGAGCCTCGCACTGCGGCTCAGCTTCCGGGCCGCGGACCGGACGCTGACCGACGATGAGGTCGCTGAGCGCAGAGCCGCGATCGAGGCTGCGGTCGAGAAGCTCGGGGGGTCGCTCCGTGCCTAGGGTCCTGATCGCCGGCGCGTCCGGCTACGCGGGGGCGCTGGCCGCCTGGCTGGTGCGCAATCACCCCAGCCTGGAGCTGGCGCGAATCACCGCGCGCACCGACGCCGGCAAGCGCCTCGACGAGCTCTACCCGCAGTACGGCGTCGGTCTGGTGCTCGAGGAGCCGGCCGCCGAGGACGGCGCCGATGTCGACGCAGCGATCGTCGCGTACCCGCACGGCGCCGCCGCGCCGGTGGTGGCGGCACTCCGCGAGCAGGGCACGAAGGTCGTCGACCTCTCGGCGGACTTCCGCCTCCACGACCTCGCCACCTACGCCCACTGGTACGGCGAGCACCGCGCTCCGCAGCTGCTCGATGAGGCCGTCTACGGGCTGACTGAGCTCCATCGCGAGGCGATTGCCGGCGCCGAGTTGGTCGCCAATCCGGGCTGCTACCCGACCGCGAGCATCCTGGCTCTCGCTCCGCTGGCGAGCGAGGGTCTGATCGAGGACGTCGTGATCGACGCAAAGTCCGGCGTCTCCGGGGCCGGGAAGGCCGCCGCCGAGGAGATGGCGGTCGTCAAGGAGACCGACGACACGCGGCCCTACAAGGTGGCCGCGCACCGTCACACGCCAGAGATCGCGCAGGAGCTCGGCGAACTCGCCGGCGCGAACGGCGCGGTTGCCTCGAACCTCACCTTCGTGCCTCACCTGATGCCCTACGACCAGGGCGAGCTGGTGAGCTGCTACGTCCGCACGGCGGAGCCGATCGACCCGGCGCGGATGCTCGCGCTCTACGAGGAGCGCTATCGAGACGAGCCGTTCGTCGAGGTGACGACCGAGCCGCCCGGCGTCAGCGGGGTGAGGGAGACGAATCTGTGCCGGATCCATCTGGCGCTCAACGAGGCGTCGGGCCGCGTCCTCGCGTTCGCCTCGATCGACAACCTCTGGAAGGGCGCCGCGTCGCAGGCGATCCAGAACCTCAACCTGATGCTCGGGCTGCCGGAGGGCGAGGGGATCTCGTGAGTCCCGCGACGAAGACCTTTTTCTCCTCACGCTGGGTCACCCCGCCCGAGGGGGTCGAGGAGCTCGACCCGGCGCAGCTCGCGCCCGGCTTCCGCGCCGCAGGCGTGGCCTGCGGGCTCAAGGGCGACGGCGGCACCGACGTCGGCCTGCTCGCCTGCGATGCGCCCGAGGTCCGCTCGGCGCTGGCGCTGACGCGCAACGCGGCGGCCGCGGCGCCGATCCGGGTCTGCCGGC
>DATFPK010000114.1:0-2778 GCA_035264885.1 Solirubrobacterales bacterium | reverse complement strand
CCACGCGCACGCGCAGGAAGCAGAAGCGCGAGGTCATCGCCTCGTCGCCGGGCCCGTTGGACGGACCCCCCTCATCGGTCCACTCCCAATGAGAGTCGGTGGTCGGTTGGAGGTTGCAGAGTAGTCCCATCGCCGTCTCGCGGAGCGAGCCCGGAGGGCGAGCGGAGCGGTGCACCGGGCATGACGATGAGATCGGAGGTGAAAATCCTGACCTGGAGCCCTGACAGGGGGAATCCAACACCGAAGAGGCAAGGGCGCGGCCCGGAATTGACCGGGCGGCCTGACGGCGCGTATCGCCGACAGGCCTCCGCGAGGGCGGGTCTGAAGGAAGCCATAGGTGCGCCGTGGTTGCGAACGAAAGTGAAGCGCCGTAAGGCGTTCCCCGGGTGGGCGAGCGGGCCGCCGGCCGCGATGCCCGATTCCTGTCGGTCCCGAGGGCGTATTGGCGACGCAATCACGGCGAAGTCTCACCGCCTTACCCCGGGAGATCTGCTGGGTTCCGAGGAGCCTCGGTAGGCCCGAGGACGAAAGGACGACGGCCGATGGCCCAGCAGAAGTCGGAGGATCGCATAGGACCGGAAGGCGGGGTAACGCCCGCCGAGCCTGCCGGGTCGAGCACCGGCGGGCAAGGGAAGGCGATCCCGGTCGAAGAAGTGGCGTCGCAACTCGAACTGCCGGTCGCAACAGCAGAAAACCCGCGAGGGGCCACCCGCGCGGCGGCCCCGGACCGATCCGGGGCAGGCCACGCGGGGGCGCCGGAGGCGACCGTCAATGCAGAGGAAGGCACGCCCGCGACGATGGAGGAGGTTGCAAGGCGATTGACATCGGCGCTGCGGAACGTGGCGCAGAACAAGGGCGCCCCCGGACCGGATGGGCAGACGATCGAGGAGCTGCGCGAGCGGTGGCCGGTCGTCCGCCCGAAGCTCGAAGCCGACCTGATCGCGGGGACCTACCGGCCCGGCGAGATTCGCCGGGCGGAGATCCCCAAGGTGGGCGGCGGGCAGCGCGATCTGGGGATCCCCAACGTGGTGGATCGGGTCGTTCAGGAGGCCGTGCGGCAGGTGCTCGAGCCGCGGTTCGAGCCTTCGTTTCACCCGTCGAGCCACGGATTCCGACCTGGCCGCAGCTGCCACACGGCGGTAGCCGAAGCCAAGGCGCATCTCGAAGACGGCCACGAGTGGGCGGTGGACCTCGATTTGGAGAAGTTCTTCGATCGGGTCTGCCACCAGCGGCTGATGGCGAGGCTCGCCGAGCGAGTCTCGGATCGGCGGCTGCTCGTGGCGATCGGGCGGATGCTCAAGGCGAAGGTCCTCTTGCCGGACGGCGTCGTGATCGCAAGCGAGGAGGGCGTGCCGCAGGGCTCGCCCCTTTCGCCACTGCTGTCGAACGTCGTGCTGGACGAGCTCGATCGAGAGCTCGCCCGGCGTGGCCACCGGTTCGTCCGCTACGCCGACGACGCGAACGTCTACGTGCGTAGCGAGCGTGCGGGGCTGCGGGTGATGGCGAGCCTGACCGACTTCATCGAGCGGCGCCTGCGCCTCAAGGTGAACCGGTCGAAGTCGGCCGTCGCCCGACCCGAGGAGCGCCACTTCCTCGGCTTCTGCCTCAGGCGCTGCCCTGAGACGGGGACCGTCGAGGTTCTGCTCTCGGAGCGCACCAAGCGTGACGCGATGGAGCGGATCCGCAAGCTCACGCCGAGGACCTGGGGAGGCAGCCTCGCAAGCTGCATCGCCCGGATCAACGTGTGGCTTGTCGGCTGGCACGGCTTCTTCGGGATCGCCCCCGCGAGCGAGGAGTTCACGCTGCGCGCGCTTGACGCCCACATCCGTCGGCGTCTGCGCGCCATCGTGCTGAGCCACTGGAAGCGCCGCCGAACGATCGCACGCAACCTCGAAGCCCTCGGGGTCGCGCGACACACGGCGTGGCGACGGGTCTACGCGGGACGCAAGTCCAGATGGGCGCTGAGCCACGACCCGGCGGTCGACCGGGGCCTTCGCAACGCGTACTTCGCCGAGCGCGGGCTCGTCTTCTTGGTCGATCTCCACCGTCGCCGACATGAGGGCATCGCCGCCCCCGCCCAGCCCCAACTGGCATTGGAGTGGGGATGACTTCGAGGTCGCAAACCGGCCGGCGGCGGGGGTTGCAACCCGCCGTCCCGAGGAGCCGTATGCGAACAGCGCACGTACGGTTCTGTGGGAGCCGGGGCGGGTGACCGCCCCGGCTACCCGACCAGCGGGCGGCCGGCGCGCCGGCCCGGCGGGGTCGGACGGGCCGGTTTGGGGCCAGGGGATCGGTCGCACCGGTCGGTGGGAGGGCCGCAGGTCGCCGCAGAGGGCCTCATTTCGAGCGCCGAGGTGCCGAATCCGGGCGGATCGGCGTCGATCGGCCCGCCAGAGGGTCCGAGCTGCGGGCGGCCGATGGCCTCAACGGGGCTGTGAAGCGCTCGGGTCACGCCTTGGGGCCCTTGTTACTGCGTCCGAGGCCGTGGCGAAAGCGCCAGGACTCGGTGCCGGTGTCGATGATGTGCGCCTTGTGGGTGATGCGGTCGACGACCGCCTTGGCGAGGCGCGGATCGGGGAAGACCTTGGTCCAGTCGCCGAAGGGGAGATTGGTGGTGACGATCATAGAGCCGCGCTCGTTGCGCTCGGAGATCACCTGAAAGACGAGCTCAGCGGCGCCCGCGGGCAGCGCCAGGTAGCCGAGCTCATCGAGCACGACGAGCTCGGTGCGCGCGTAGCGGCCGACGACGCGGGCAAGCTCGCGGCGCGACTCGGCCTC
>DATFPK010000113.1:0-23141 GCA_035264885.1 Solirubrobacterales bacterium | reverse complement strand
GAGATCGCGCCGAAGGAATGGTGGTACCCCTACTCCTCCTACGCCGGCGGCGAGCCGCCGCACGGCGCCTGACCACGGCCGGGCCGTCCAGCTCCGCCAGGGCGGGGCGCGGACCTAGACTCGGCACGATGGCGGAACAGTCATCGACGCCGTACGTCGACGCGCTCCTGGAATACGCCGGGCGGGACCCGGGCCGCCTCCACGTCCCCGGCCACAAGGGGGGGCCGGGCGCCGACCCGGCCCTGGTCGAGCTCGTCGGAGACACGGCGCTGCACCACGACATCCCATCCTTGATCCAGGGGATCGACGTGGTGGCAGAGGCGACCGACCAGGAGCCGCCGCCGTTCGAGCAGGCCCAGCGGCTGGCGGCACGCGCCTGGGGAGCGAGACGCACCTGGTTCCTGATCAACGGCGCCTCGCAGGGAAACCACGCCGCCTGCCTCGCGCTGGCCCACGCGGGCGAGCGGGTCGTCGTCCAGCGCAACGTCCACTCCTCGGTGATCGACGGGGCCGTCGTGGCGGGGCTGCGGCCGGCGTTCGTCTCCCCGGAGCTGGATCCCGAGCTCGGCGTCGCCCACTGCCTCACGCCGGAATCGCTGGCCGGCGCGCTCGACGCGACGCCGGGCGCGGTGGGAGCGATAGTCGTCTCCCCCACCTACTTCGGGGCCTGCGCCGACCTCGAGGGAATGGCCGAGGCGGCGCATGCCCGCGGTCTCCCCCTGGTCGTCGACGAGGCGTGGGGCGCCCACCTGCGATTCCATCCGGACCTCCCGCCCGACGCGCTTGCCGCCGGCGCCGACCTCGTCATCTCATCCACCCACAAGATCGTCGGCAGCCTGACCCAGGCGGCGATGCTCCATCTCGGCGCCGGCGACAGGATCGAGGCCGCCGTGGTCGACCGCTGCGTCAGCCTCGTCGAGTCGACCAGCCCCAGCGGGCTTCTCTGCGGCTCGCTCGATGCCGCGCGCCGCCTGGCCGCGACCCGCGGCGAAGACCTGCTGTCGGAGACGATCGCGGCGCTTCACGCCGCCCGCGACGCAATCCGCGAGGTGCCCGGCCTCGACGTGCTCGACGAGCGCATGGTCGGCCGCGCCGGAGTCGCCGGGTGGGACCCGCTCCGTCTCTCGATCGACGTCCGCGGCACCGGCTCGACGGGATACCGTCTCGCCGACATCGCCCGCAGCGAGGACGACATCAACTTCGAGCTGTTCGCCGAGAATGTCGCCGTCGGGGTCTTCGGCATGGGAGCGCCGGCCCGTCCGCTGGTCGAGCGGCTGGTCGCGGCGCTGCGCCGGACGGTCGAGCGAATCGGGGCCGATCCGCCGGCCGAGCAGCCTGAGTTCGCGCCGCCGCCGCCGTGGGGCGAGCTGGTCATGACGCCGCGCGAGGCGTTCCTGGGGCCGCAGGAGGTCGTGCCTTTCGACGGCGCCGAGGGCCGGGTCGCGGCGGAGTCGCTGGCCGCCTACCCGCCCGGCATCCCCAACGTCCTGCCCGGCGAGCGGCTGACCCGCGAGACGCTCGACTACGTGGCGGAGAGCGTCGCCCACGGCGGGTCGGTCCGCGGGGCAGCCGACCGCGAGCTCCGCACGCTGCGGGTGGCGGCCGGACGATGAGCGCCGGCAGCAGCGACCCCGGCAGCGCGCCGCCCCGGTACTCCGGCATCCGCACGTTCGCCCGGCAGGAGCACAGCCGCGACCTGGCGGGAGCGGACGTCGCTGTCGTCGGCCTTCCCTTCGACACGGGCACGAGCTATCGCCCGGGCCAGCGGTTCGGGCCAGAGGCGATCCGCTCGGCATCGGTGCTGCTGCGCCCCTACAACCCCGTGCAGCGGGTCGACGTTCTCGGCGGGCTGCGGATCGTCGACTGGGGCGACGTGGCGCTGGCGCCGGGCGACACCGGCCGGGCGATCGGGCAGATCGCCGAGCAGCTCGCGCCGGTCGCGGCCGGGGGTGCGGTGCCGCTCTGCCTGGGCGGCGACCATTCGGTGGCGCTCGGCGAGCTGCGGGCGCTGGCGGCCGAGGGCGGGCCTCTGGGTTTGGTCCTGCTCGACTCCCACGCCGACACCTGGGACGAGTACGGCGGCGAGCGCTACTTCCACGGCACGCCCTTCCGGCGCGCCGTCGAGGAGGGGCTGGTGGACCCGGGGCGCTCGCTGCTCGCAGGGATGCGCGGCTCCGTCTATTCGGAGGGGGACGTCGCGGCCCCGGCCGACCTGGGCTTCGAGGTCGTTGCGTGGGACGAGCTGCGCAGGCTAACCCCGCCCGATTACGCGGCCCGGGTCCGGGAGCGAGTCGGGGACGCCAGGGCGTTCCTCTCCTTCGACGTCGACTTCCTCGACCCCGCCTTCGCTCCCGCCACCGGCACGCCGGAGCCGGGCGGCCCGACGACCGCAGAGGCCCTCGGGCTCGTCCGCGCCCTGACCGGCATCGAGTTCGCCGGGTTCGACGTCGTCGAGGTCTCACCGCCCTACGACGGACCGGGTCAGGTGACGGCGCTGGCCGCCGCCAACATCGCCTACGAGATGCTCTCGCTGGTCGCGCTGCGGGGCGCGCGGTGAGCTCGCCTCGCTAGATTCGCCGCGTGGCCACCTTCGACCCGCTCGCCGAGCTGCCGATTGAGATCGACGGCTACGAGCTCGAGGGCCTGAGCCATGACGCCGGCTCCTTCGAGCGCCGCACCACGGTGATCCGAATGAGGGGAGGTGGCGAGGAGGGCCTCGGCGAGGACGTCACGTACGAGCCCGAAGCCCACGGCATCCTCCAGGAGGCGGGGCCGGTCCATGATCTGACGGGTCCCGCCACCCTCGGTGAGCTCTGCGAGCTGGTCGGGAGTCTCGACCTGTTCCCGGAGGAGCCTTCCCGGGAGGTCTCCCGCCTCTACCGGCGCTGGGCCTTCGAGTCGGCGGCGCTCGACCTCGCGCTGCGGCAGGCAGGCCGGGCGCTGCACGAAGTGGTGGAGCGGGAGCCGCGGCCGATCACCTTCGTCGCGTCGATGCGGCTCGCGCCCCTCCAGGAGGGAGCGCGCTCCTCGATCGAGCCGGTCCGCCGCAGGCTCGACCGCTACCCGGACCTCCACCTGAAGCTCGACCCGGCCAACGATTGGACCGACGAGCTGATTGCTGAGCTCGTGGCGACGGGCGCGGTCGACTCGCTCGACCTCAAGGGGTTCTACCGCGGCACCCCCGTCGACATCGAGACCGACCCGGTCCTCTACGGCAAGCTCGTCGAGGCGCTCCCGAGCGCCTGGCTCGAGGATCCGGACCTGAACGAGGAGACGAGGCCGGTCCTGCGGCCTGCCTTCGACCGGATCACCTGGGATGCCCCGATCCACTCGATCGCCGACGTCGAGGCGCTGCCGTTCAAGCCCACGATGGTCAACATCAAGCCCTCCCGGGTCGGCAGCCTCTCCCACCTCTGCGAGATGTACGACTACTGCGACGCCAACGGGATCGGCGCCTACGGCGGCGGCCAGTGGGAGCTCGGCGTCGGACGCGGCCATATCCAGTGCCTCGCCTCGCTGTTTCACCCGGACACCCCGAACGACACGGCGCCGCGCGAGTACAACGAGCCCGAGCCGCCTCCCGGCCTACCGAGCAGCCCGATGGAGCCGCGCCTCGACCCACGGGGTTTCCGCTGGAGCGAATAGAGGTTAGGGTCGCGGACGTGGACCTGACGGGGGACCAGCTCGCCGACGCGGCGAACGCGATGGTCACGATGAAGGCGAGGTTCTTCGGCCGTGGATGCGACGAGGCGAAGGCCTACGTCAACGACGACCTCCTCGTCATCGTCATGCGGCGCTGCTTCCTCCAGTTCGAGGAGGAGCTGATCAAGCGCGATCGCGAGGACGCCGTAAGGGGCGTGCGCCTGGCCTGGCAGGCCGAGCTGGCCCCCGAGATCACCTCCCGGATCGAGGAGATCACGGGCATGAAGGTGCGCGACTACCACAGCCAGGTCATGACCCGGGCCGACGTCGCGGTCGAGATGTTCCTGCTCGAGGCCCAGAGGGGCTAAGCTCCAGCGAGCGTCTGGTAGCCGGAGCCTCCTGGAGGGGGGAGCCGAGCGGCAAGGCGGAGGGCTTTCGTCCACGCCTACCGTTGGAGACTCCATGGCAACCACGCTCATCCGCCCCGGGCAGGCGCCCGCGGCGCCAACCATGTCCCGCTTTGCTTTGACCAGCGAAGAGGTCGAAGCCGGGATCCTCGAGCTCCATCCGCGCGGGGAGCTGGACCTCGCCGTCGCCGATCGGCTCGCGGACTCGATCGCGGCCGCCTGCCAGGACGGGTACAGCGTCCTGGTCGACCTCGCCGACCTCGAGTTCATCGACTCGACGGGGATCGCTGTCCTGATTCGCGGATGGGCGGCCCAGGCCGACGAAGGGCTCCGGCTCGTCGCCGCCCGGCCGGCCCGCCAGGTGAAGCGCGTGCTGGAGCTCGTCGGCATGAGCGACCACGGCGTCGTCTTCGCCGACCGCGCCGAGGCGCTCGAGGCACTGCGGCGCTAGGCCGTCCCTGGCCGCGTCTTGGTCATAAGGGCCGACCGCCGGACAACAGCTTGTACTCGCTGGACAGCGGGCCTCCTACCTAGTAATCTGTTTCTCGCTGGCTTCAGGCAGGGAGCCGGTGAGGGGGTGCCAGAGGAGGAGGAAGTTCGACGTGCCGTACCTGACGTGTTCCAGTTGTGGTCTGAGCCTCCATAGTGGCAGCGCGTACCTGCCGTATGCGAACTGCCCGCGCTGCGCCCGCCGCGGCCGGACGGTCGCCCTCGACCTCTCGCCGTTCCGCTTGAAGCGGACCGCGCTCGCGGCCCAGAAGGGCGAGAAGTCGAAGGTGCTGCCCCAACTCGCCAAGCGGGAATCCCCGGGCGACGGGGCTACGGGGCTAGGAGCCGCCTGACCGCGACAGCAGGAGGGCCGCCATGAGGGCGGCCTGCGCCGCCGCATCGACGAGGTAGACCGGCGGGATCCGGCCCCGCGCGACGTAATAAGCGTCGGCGCCGGCCATCGCCGCGGCGGCGCCGAGGGCGAGTGTCTGCGTCTCCGGTGAGCCGCGGCGCCGCGCGGCGGCAACGCCGAGGGCGCCGCCGACCGCGGTGACCAGCGCGCCGAAGGTCTTCACCAGCCAGACGTCGACCTTCGGGCCCGTCACCGCCTGGAAGCTGCGGTCGTGCGCGATCGGCCAGACGCCGGTCGTAACGTAGTAGAGGGACTGAGCTGCGAGGACGGCGCGAGCAGCGTCCGACGCCTGGTACTGATCGGCCTCCACGAGCGCAGGCTACCGGCGGATCGGGTAGACCTGGATCCGGTTCGCGCCGTCGCGAAAGGACGACGGGGGCAGGACGACGCCGACCCGCCATGCGCCGCCGGACAGCCAGGCGCGGGCGGTGGCGGCGATCCGCCCGTTGACGGCAACCGCGAGGGGCCCAGGGTTCTCCGTGACCCGCAGCGACGCCTCGTAGTACGCAGGGATCTCCGGCGCGCCGGTGTCGACCTCCCGCAGTGGCTCGGGGGCGACCGGCTCGGCCGGCAGCGGCCGGTCGCCGGTCAGCCGCGATGCCGGGTGACCGAGAACGTCCTCATGGCGCCCGAGGGCGTAGAAGCTACGGTCGCCGAACAGCGCGTTTCGCTCCCGCTCCGCGACATCGAGCCGCCGCTCGACTTCGGCCCGGTCGAACTCGAAGGTCCCGATCAGGACACCCTTCGCGGTGACGGAGGCGCCGACGGGATCGGGGCGGCGGCCGATCAGCGACCGGCCGTCCAGCTCCTCGGGTGGGTGGACGCCGAGCGCCTCGAGGACGGTCGGCGCGATGTCGCGGGAGTCGACCTCGCCGGGGACGCGGCGACCGCGCGTCTGGCCCGGGTACTTGACCAGCAGTGGAACGGGCAGGATCCAGCCGGCGTTTGGCTCGACCAGGATGCGCCGGCTGCCGCCCGGCATGAAGGCGGCCCCGTGGTCAGCGGTGACGACGAAGAGGGCGTCGGCCCAGTTGCCATCGGCGCGGACCCGCCGCATCACGCGGCCGAGCTGCCGGTCGGTGTAGACGAGCTGGATCATCATCTGCTGGAAGTCGCGGTTGACCTCGTTACGGGTCGGCGGAGAGTCGAGGGTCGAGATCCGCGGGTCGCGCAGGGTCGGATAGGTCTGGCCGTCCGGGAGGTACTGCCAGTCGATGTGGGGCAGGGCGATGTGGAGAACGCTCAGCGAGCGCGGTTCCCTCGGCATTCCGTCGAGGAAGCTTTCGATTGCCTCGTCGCGGTCGTCGCCGTACTCCGAGTAGGGCTCGGGGAAGAGCGAGGCGAAGCCCCGGGCCATCGCCTGGACGACGCCGCCCGGGGCCAGCGCGACCTCCTCCTCGGCGGGCAGGCCGGAGGATCCGACGCCCCTCCGCACCAGCAGGCCGGCCTTCGTGCCCTCGCCGTAGTCCTTCTCGCAGAGGTCTGTCACCGGCTCGTAGGCGTGCACCTCGTAGCCACCCGCCCTGGCCAGGGTGCAGACGTTCTGCGGGTAGTCGGGGAGACCCGGCGGCGGCGGCTCGGGGGTGGCGCCGCTGAAGGGGTCCTGCCCGGTGAGGATCGACGGCACCGCGAAGGTCGTCTGGTCGGCGACCGCGACGGCGTTGGGGTACCAGGTGGAGGTCCCGGCGAGCCTCGCGAAGTGCGGGAAGAGGCCGGCGTCGATCTCGCCACGCTCGTCCAGCAGCGCCGCGAGCGGAAGCTCGTCGAAGACGACGAGGACGACCGGCGTGCGTGCTTCGATGGGTTCGATGACGGGGAGGTCATCGTGGGCGAGGACTTCGTCGCTGACGGGATAGCTGAGGGCGAAGGCGGCGACGACGACCGGAGTGGCCAGGGCGAGGACGCCGGCGAAGGCCCGTGCCGCGGCGAAGCGGAGGTAGAGCGCCGCGATTCCGGCCGCGGCCAGGAGGTAACCGAGAAGCGCAAGCAGGCCGGAGAGGTCGCGCTCCACCAGCCACTGCCACACGGCGCAGGCGCCGATCGCGGCGAGGAGAAGGGCGTGGGTGGCGCTCTGCGCCCGCTCGCCCGCGAAGCGCGACACCGCCAACTCGGCGAGGAGCAGCACAGTCGGCACCAGCAGCGAGACCACGACGACCACGAGGACGAGGTCGCCCCTGCGGGCACCGACGCCGGTAAGCGCCTCGGGCCCGGCCGCGATCGCCTGGTAGACCGGCCACGCGATCGCCAGCGCCCAGAAACCCGCGAGCTCCGCCCAGGCCCGCGCCGGCCAGAGGCCGGACCCCTGCCCGTTGTCGGCGGCGCTCACGAGCGGATGCTAGGACGCGGCTGCGCCTTGAGGCGGTAGCCCGGCGGCTTCGACAGCCATGCCACCTCCGCCCTGCTGCGCGAACCATTCCTGCCTCGTCACGAGACCGCGAGGTGAGCGCTCGATGACCGTTCCCCCATCCTCGACCGTCGTCGTGACGCCGCTGCCTCGTCCGACTCCGATGAAGTCTGCCCGAACGGCGAGTTGGTCGCCGGCGTCGGTCACCGACCGGATGGTCCAGCTCCAGGTGTCGAACGCCTCGTCCAGGTCGGCATAGAGCGCGCGGACGCCGTCGCGGCCGCGATAGCACTCGCTGATCCCGACCCCGGCCATCCCGCGCACCCAGACCTCCGCGTCCGGCTCGTAATACAGCACGACCACCTCGACGTCGCTGCGCGCCATCGCCGCAAACGCGCGCCCGAACTGCAGTCTGATCAGCCGGCGGCGAAGCCCCGAGCCCGGTCGCACCCGGTCGATCCCGGCGCCGATGAAATTGGCCAGGACCGGAAGCCGCAGCAGCAGCCGGTCGACAGTGTCCCGCTCACCGGGTGACTGTGCGGTGGGTTCGCGCGACATGTCGTGATCTCTCTTCCTACCGGTTCACCGCTTTGACGACCTGACCTGATCGAACCGCTCGACCACTGCGGATGCGACGCCCCGCCGCGGCGGCGAGATCGCCGATGGCGGCAACGACCTGCTCGCGCGGAACCTCCCGGTGGAGCTGCCACCAGGATGCGTAGGTTCGCACCGCCATCGCGATGAGATCGACGAGCTCCGGCCGGGACTCGCGCTTGCCTGGGTCCGCCAGCAGATGGCGCAGCGTGGATGCGACGGAGCGGTCGATCTTCCGGTGCAGGTCGCGCAGAGCCGGGTCGGCCGGCGGGTCTCGCGTCATCAGCTTCCAGGTGCCCGGGTGCTCGGAGAGGAACTTCAGAAAGGCATCGACACCGGGGCGCAGGCGGGGCGCGTCCGCGTCGGGCGGGGGCACGACCGCGGCCACGGCCTCGATCAGCTCTTGGCTGTCGTGCTCCAGCAGAGCCCGGTAGAGGCCGGCCTTCGAGCCGAAGTAGTGGTAGAGGACGGACTTCGAGATGCCGGCTCCCGCCCCGATCTCGGCGATTGAGGTGGCGTCGTAACCGCGCTCGCCGAACTGCGCCCGGGCCGCGTCGAGGATCCGCTCGCGGCCGGGCTCATCGGGACGGATCTTCGCCCGGCGCGGCATTGATCGAAGCGTATTCGACCGAACGGTCGAATCGTGGTAGGTTTCGACCGAACGGTCTAAACGATTGGGGTGATCTATGGCGTCAATAGGCGGCAAGGGGATAGTGGTGACCGGCGCTTCCAGCGGGATCGGCGAGGCCGCGTCACGGCTCTTGTCGGCCCAAGGGGGGCGGCTGGTCGTGGTGGCCCGCCGGGAGGGGCGTCTCCGGGCCCTCGCCGATGAAATCGAGAGCGCCGGCCACCCGCGGCCGGCGGTGATCGCCGCCGACCTCGGCGAGCGCGGGAACGCAACCGACGTCGCCGAGCAGGCCCGCGAGCTGCTCGGTGAGATCGATGTGCTGGTCAACAACGCGGGCTCCAGCATTCAGGGTCTCTCCTGGGTGGTGGGCGAAAGGGACGAGGCGCGGTCGATCTTCGAGACCAACCTCTGGAGTCCACTGGCCATGGTCGCGGCGATCGCCCCGCGGATGGTGGCGCGTGGGGAGGGCGTGATCGTAAACACAGGGTCGATGGCCCGGGTCTCACCCTTCCCCCACCTGGGTCACTACGCCGCGTCCCGGGCGGGGCTGGCGTCGATCACGCAAACGATGCACCTCGAGCTCGAGCCGCGAGGCGTGCGCGTGGTCGAGGTGGCCCTCGGTGCGATCGACACCGCCGGTTCGACCGAGAACCGGGTCCTGCGAGGAGGCTCGCAATGGCTCGAAGGCCGCCCCGGCCTCGGCAGCCTCGAGGGCGCGGCTCGCACCCTGGTCGCAGCCGTCGAGGGCCCGGCGGCGGGCGTCGTCTTCTATCCGCGGGTCCTCCGCTGGGTTCACGCCTTGCCGGGATTGGGGCGCAGACACGCGACGAACGCAGCCAAGGGCACCGACCTGTCGGACACCTCGGTGCGCGTCGGTGGGTCCGCCGGCGCGGAGGAGATCCGCGAAGCCCGCGAGGCCTGGGAGCGCCGGCGACCCGGATCAGCCTCGTGAGCTCGGCCGACAGCCCCACCTGAGTTCGGTGCGAGGAGCTGACACGGGAGCGACGGGACTCGAACCCGCGGCCTCCGGCGTGACAGGCCGGCGCTCTAACCAACTGAGCTACGCCCCCGTAGGGCAGTGATTATGACGAGGTGGGGCGCGACGCCTCGGGCCGGATAGGCTGGCCGCCGTGAGGCTTGTCACCTACGCAGCCGAAGAGGGGCCGCGGGCGGGGATCCTCGCCGAGGCCGGGGTCGTCGATGCCTGGCAGGCGCTCGGCGAACCGCACCGCTCCTCCCTGCGCGAGCTGCTCGCGGGGGACCGCGTCGGAGACCTGGCCGATGCCGCCGCGGGCGCCGCGCCACTCGGCGGCTCGCCCGCCCTCCTGCCGCCCCTCCCCCACCCCGAGAAGATCGTCTGCATCGGCCTCAACTACCGCTCGCACGCCGCCGAGGCCGGCCTCGACCCGCCCGATTCGCCGACGATCTTCGGCAAGTACTGCAACGCGCTCGCCGCGCCGGGGGCGACGGTCCGACTGCCGGCCGCCTCGCGCAAGGTCGACTACGAGGCCGAGGTGGCCTTCGTCGTCGGCCGTCGCGCCGCCTCGGTCCAGCCGGATGACGCGCTCGACCACGTCGCCGGGCTGACCCTCTTCAACGACCTCTCGGCCCGCGACCTTCAGTTCGCGACGCCGCAGTGGATGGCAGGCAAGGTCTTCGACGGCTCGGCCCCCTGCGGCCCGGCGATCACGACCCTCGACGAGGTCCAGACCGACGCGGTCGACTTCAGCCTGACCCTGAACGGCGAGGAGATGCAGGCGGCTCGCACCGACGACCTGATCTTCCCGATCGCCGAGCTCCTCGCCCTCCTCTCGACCCTGATGACGCTCGAGCCCGGCGACATCGTCGCCACCGGCACGCCGGCCGGGGTCGGCGGCGCCCGGCAGCCGCGGGTCTGGCTCGGCGACGGCGACGAGGTCGTGATCCAGTCACCGCAGCTCGGCCGGCTCGCGACCCGGATCGCCGGGCCCTAGGTCAGGGCCGGCGGAAGACGAGCTTGAAGTCGCCGCCCGGCCCGTCGGCCCTGCGGACGACCGCGCGGAACCGGGCCTGTCCGCAGATCAGGAACGAGACGCGCTCTTCGGACCCGACCCCCTGGGAGCGGCGCACGACCCGGCCGGCGCCGTCACGCAGGAGGAGGTCGAAGTCGGAGCGGCGCGGCCCTTCGAGCCGGACGCTGAGCACGCCGTCGAGCGGCGTCCTGACCCGGCGCGCCGTGAGCACCTCGCGGCCGCTGAGCTCCCCGCGCACGATGGCCCGCGTCCGGTGCGCCCAAGGCCTCAACGTGTCGGCCCGGATCGCCCGGAACGACCCCCGGCGCGGCCTCAGCGAGTCGATCCAGGCCCACTGCACCGGGGCGTTCGGGAACTTGGTGAAGGCGAATGACTCGGCGAAGGCCTCGCCGGGGTTCTGGAAGTAGTGATTGCCCTGGTCGCCGGGGAAGTACTGGCCGCGACGGGCCCCCTGGCAGACGCGCTCGAAGCTGGACCAGCGCTTCGTCCCGTAGTTGATCGCCGGCTCGAACGGCGGGTTGAGGCGGTGCTGCGCGACGTGGTGGCCGTACTCGTGGGCGATGATGAACGCGCGGGTCGCCCCGTCCGGCGCGGCGTCGTCGTCACCGCTGATCACCATCCGGTTGGCGCCGGAGAAGTAGCAGGCGAGGGCGCCCTGGCCGCAGATCGTCGCCATCTCGGGGGTGGGAGCGACCAGCTCCACCCGCAGCAGGCTCATCTCGTCGCCGTGGATCAGGTTGCCGAGGAAGTTCGCGACCGCCTGCGGGTTGGCGGCGTTGCAGGTGACCTCGCAGGCCGGCGTCACGGAGATCGCGACGGTGCGTCCCTGGCCGTCGTTGACGGGATAGCGGCCGGCCTGGCCGCCCCGTAGCGCCCGGGAGGCGGTGGCGCTGGGCGCCGGCAGCACCGCGTCGCGGAGGGGTGGCGACGGGGGCGCGATGTCGAAGGCGGCAGCCGGGAGCGGGCCGCGAGCCGCGAGGGCGCCCGGCACCGCGGCGAGGACCAGTGCCGCGGCCGCCAGCGCCGCGAGCACCATCCGGCGGCCTCGGCTCACGGGCGCGGTCCGGGGTCGATCTCGTAGCCGCGGGCTGCGAGGGACGCCGACAGCGGGACCGCAGGGGCACCGGTCGCGCGTCCGAGCCGCCGGCTGCGGGCCCGCGACCAGCGAGGACGCTGGGGTCGGACGAGGAGCAGGCGGCGCCAGGTGGCCTGGCCGATCACGCCGTCGGCGGTGAGGCCGTGCCCGCGCTGGAAGGCGCGGACCGCCGCCTGGGTCTTCGGCCCGAACAGGCCGGTGATCGGCAGGCTCGCACCGGCGCCGACGAGGTGCATCTGGGCCCAGACGACCAGGTCGCCCTTGTTGCCGCGGCGCAGCACCGGGTGCCGGCGGATCGGACGGTAGTTCGCAACCGGACCCGGGATCGCCGACCCGAGCGCCCGCCACTCGGGGCGCGAGGTCTCCTGCCAGGACCACCAGCTCGGGGCGAGCCGGTCGTAGCTGACCGCGAACCGGCGGAAGCCCTTCAGCTCGCCTTTGGTCGGCCCGCCGTAGGTCTGCCCGATCGGGTAGATCGGCCGCTGGAAGACGCGGTTGTAGAGGTAGGTGTGCTCGTAGACGGTGCGGACCGAGGTGCCGATCGCCCGCCAGTACATCTGCGGCTGGTTGTACTGCGCGCCGCCGGGCCCCATGAAGACCGAGTACGGGAACGCCGGGTGGTAGTCGACATACGGGAAGCTCGCCAGCGAAAGGGGGAAATCACGGCCGATCCGCGCCCGCAGCGCGCGGATGTAGCGGTCGGCTGCGGCGTACCTGCCCTCGTAGTGGCCCTCTGCGTCGATCACCAGGCAGTCGGCGCCCCGGCGGACCGAGGCGGCGCCCACCTTGGCCTCGCCGAACGGTTTGTTGCCGTAGACGAACTGCCATGCGCAGACGCCGAGGCCGCGCCGCTTCAGCTCCGCGACAAGCGGCCGGTTGAACTGCGCCCAGGTGTGGTCGCTGTCTCCCGACTTGATGTAGACGGTGCCGATCCCCGAGCGGTGGGCCCGCGCCGCGATCCGCGCGGGGTCGCCGCCCTGGGACTTGGACACGTACCAGATCCACATTCCGGGCCGGTCGAGCGCGGTGGTCCCGCCGTTGCCGGGCTCGTTGTCGATCCCGCCGGTCGATTGGGCGCCGGCGCCCGGCGCCAGCAAGAGCAGAAATACGAACGCGCAGAGGGCCCCGCGCGCGAACGCGCGGGCACGATCGGCGCTGTTCAGCGTCGGGCCCACTCCCTCCACGAACACTCGCGCAGCGCCCCGGCTGCGGTCGCCCGGGTGCCCGCGCTGCAAGCGCCCTTTCATGCCCCCGCGGCCGACGCCGCCGGATGCTTGGCGTCCGCCAGGGCGGCCAGCGCCGCATTGCGGCCGTTCAAGGCGATGACCGACCCGCCGGGATGAGTCGCGGCGCCGCAGAGGTAGAGCCCTTCGACCGGCGTGCGGTAGTCGAGCCGGCGGTCCCACATCTGGTCGGGGAGGGCGTCCCCCTGGAAGATCTGCCCGCCGGTCAGGCCGATGCGGGCCTCGACATCGGGCGGGCCCAGCACTTCGACCTCCCGGACGCACTCGTGGACGTCGGGCGCGTACGCGGCGATCTGGTCCAGCACCATCGCGCCGATCTCCGCCCGCCGCGAGTCCCAGTCGCCCTCGGCCGGCTCGTAGGGCGCGTACTGGCAGAACGCGCTCATCGTCTCGCCGCCCTCGGGAACGACGCTGCGGTCATAGGCGCTCTGGAAGTAGAGCTCGGCGAAGGCGATACGGGGCTCGCCGCGCTGGACGGCGTCGAACGCCTCCTGCCCCGCGTCCAGTCCGGGGGTCACGGTGATCATCGCCCGGTGCGCCTCGACCTCGCCGGCGGCCTCGAACGTCGGCATCCGGGAGAGCGCCGCGTTGACCTTGACGACCGGCGAGCGCGTCTGCCATGACTCGATCCGCGCCCTGAACCCTTCCGGGACGACCGCCGGGTCGAGCATCGCGAGGGCCCGCTTGGGGTCGGCATTGCAGAGGATGGTCCGCGCCCGGACCAGCTCGCCGCTCTCGACCCGCACGCCCTCTCCGGGGAGAATCTCGGCGACCGGGACACCGGCGGCGACCAGCGCACCCGCCTCGATCGCGGCCTCGGCCAGGGCGAAGGACACGCGCCCCATGCCGCCTTCGACGTACCCCCAGTTCGGCCCCTGACCGAGCAGGTCCCCCTGGCCGTGCATCAGCTTGATCCCGGAGGTGCCGGGCGTGTGGGGTCCGGCGAAGGTGCCGATCACGCCCTGGCCCCAGAGCGCGTGGCGGAGCCGCTCGTCGCCGACGTAACGGTCGATCGTCTCGGCGATCGACTCCTCGAAGACCACCGCGATCATCTCGTCGTCGCCCAGCAGCCTCTCGAGCTCCTCGCGGGAGGGCGACGGGTGGTGCCAGGTGTCACCGGCGGGGCCATGGCGGAGGCGGAGCCGGATCCGGTCGAAGAAGTCCTCGTAGGCCAGCAGGCCCTCGACGTCGGCCTCGGCGAAGCCGTTCGCGCGCATGTGCGCGGCCGTCCGGTCGTCGTCGAGGAACTCGGCGAAGGACGTGCCGTCGGGGAAGGGGCACCAGAGGTTCGGGTCGGCCAGCGTGACCCGGAAGCCACGGCGCTCGAGGTCCAGCTCGCGGATCACGAGGGGGTCGAGCAGACCCGCCACGTAGGCGCAGGGGCTGACGACATAACGATCGTCGCCGAAGGGGCGCTCGGCCGTGCACGCCCCGCCGAGGACCTCGCGGCGCTCGAGGACGAGAACGCTCAGCCCTGCCCGGGCGAGGTAGGCGGCGGCCGTCAAGCCATTGTGGCCACCCCCGACCACGACCGCATCCCAGTCGCGGCCGGCGAGCTCGGCCATCGGCGCCGGCAACCCGACTCGGCCCATCCGCTCGGTGACGTTCGCGGTGATTCCCACATCTTGCCTGCTCGGAGGCGGTATGACTTCTCCATGACGACAGGCGAGCGAGCGGCTCGCGCGGCGGTCAGCGCGCTGCTCCGCCGCCTGCGCGCCGGCCGGCTCGAGCTCGTCGCGGGTGGCGCTCGCCGCGGCTACGGTCCGGCCGAGGCCGATCTCACGGTCAGGGTCGAGGTCCATGACCCGCGCACCTGGACCGGGGTGATGCGCGGCAGCCTGGGTCTCGGCGAGGCCTATGTCGAGGGAGCCTGGGACGCCGATGACCTCGTCGCCTTCTTCCGGATCACGGCGCGGGAGCTGGCCCGAGCCGATCCCGTCGCCCGGATCGTCGCCCGGCCGCGCGGTGTCTGGCATCGGCTCCGCCGCCTCGTCCCGGCCAACACGAGGCCGGCAGCGAGGCGTCACATTGCCGCCCACTACGACCTAGGCAACGAGCTCTTCGAGTCCTTCCTCGATGAGCGGATGCTCTACTCCTGCGCGTTCTTCGACCGCCCGGACGCCTCGCTGGAGGAGGCCCAGCTGGCCAAGGTCGAGCGGATCTGCCGGCTGCTCGATCTCCACCCGGGGCTGCACCTGCTCGAGATCGGCTCCGGCTGGGGCGCGTTGGCGATCCACGCCGCCCGCGCGCACGGCTGCCGGGTCACCACGGCGACGATCTCACGGCGCCAGCACGACCTGGCGCGGGCACGGGTCGAGGACGCCGGGGTCGGCGACCTGGTCGACGTGGTGCTGAGCGACTACCGCGACCTGGGCGGCACCCACGACCGGCTCGTCTCGGTCGAGATGATCGAGGCGGTCGGCTGGCAATACTTCGGCGAGTTCTTCGCCGCCTGCAGCCGGCTGCTGCGGCCCGACGGGCTGATGCTCCTTCAGGCGATCACGATCGACGACCGCCTCTACGAGGCCGAGAAGTCGGCCCGCAGCTTCGCCAACACGCACGTCTTCCCAGGCGGCTGCCTCCCGTCGCCGGCGCGGATGGCGGCGTCGGTCGGCCGCGTGACCGACCTCCGCCAGGTATGGATGGAGGAGATCACCGCCCACTACCCGCCGACGCTCGCGGCCTGGCGGCGGCGTTTCCTCGCCGCGTGGCCGCAGCTCCGCGACCTCGGCTACGACGAGCGGTTCAAGCGCCTCTGGCTCTTCTACCTCTGCTCGTCGGAGGCCGGGTTCGCCGAGGGCCGGCTGGGGGACGTGCAGGTGCTCTACGCCAAGCCCCGCCGCCGGGCCAGGCTGACCAGGCCGGCCAGCGAGACCGCCGCCCAGACCGACTCGAGCATCAAGAAGCCCCAGTCGGAGCCGGCGAGCGCGACGACGCTGAGGATCAGCGAGCCGACCAGGTTGAGGCCGAGGTAGACCCGGCTGTCGGGCCGCATCGTGCCGCGCTGCAGGGCGGCGAAGGCGATCAGGATGAGGATCGCTCCGGCGATCTGGGCTATCTGGTCCATGCCGGGGGAAGCTAGCGGCACCCGGCCCGGGCGCTCAGAAGTCGCGCTCGGTGATCAGACCGCTCTGCATCGCCCGCTCGGCCAGGGCGGCGCGCTTCTGGTTCTGCGGGAGGTCGCCGAGAGCGAACTTCTCGAAGAGGGCGCGCAGGTGGGTCTTGACCGCGTCGACGCTGAGGTGCAGCTCGGCGGCGATGTCGCCGTTGGTCGCGGGGGTGGCGAAGCCGGCGCCGTCCCGGAAGGGACGGCAGAGCGCGACGAGGACGCGGCGCTGGGCGGGTGAAACGGTGGCCGCGGTGACGAGGTCGCCGGCGGCGGCGGTCCGCTCTGCGCTCGCCTCGGCCGGGGCGCGGAAGAGGACGGCGGTGCGGCCGAACCTGAGCATGTCGCCGTCGCGCAGGCGGCGGGCTCCCCTGATTCGCTCGCCGTTGACGAACGACCCGTTGCGGGAGAGTCCGTCGTCCTCGAGGGTGCAGACGTCGCCCACGACGGCGAGGCGCGCGTGGAGGGTCGAGACGGAGTCGTCCCAGTCGATGCTGAGGCCGGCGGACCCGGCCCGGCCGATCCAGAGCTCACTGACGTCGATCGGGCTCACGTGGTGGTCGCCGTCGCCGTCGCGCCAGACAAGGAACGGCCGCCCGGCGCGCTCGGCGTCGAGCTGCGCCTTCAGCTCGCCGCCGGTGACGGCCTGAGGCCCGCCCGTTTCGGCGCTCATGGGATCCAGCTCCGCAGCGATGCCAGCACCCGCTCGGCCTGCGTCGCGACCATCGCCTGTGCCCGCCGTGCTCGGCGAGCCCGCTGGCGGGCGAGCCGCGCGGCGCGACGGCGGCGCAGCTCGGCCGGCGAAGGGCCCGTCCGCTTCGCCGGCTGCCGCGACGCCGGGTGGGCGGCGGCCGGCGGCGGGATGAAACAGGATTCGATCGCCTGGGCGACCAGCTCGGCCCGGTAGGCGTAGCCGCTCGAGGTCCCGTGGACGCCGTCGCCCACGAGGAGGCCCGGCTGGCTCAGGGTGGCGCCGCGCCAGTCGAAGACACGGACCTGCGGGTTCGCCGCCGCGAACGACCGGATCACCTGGTTCGCCCCGGCGATCGAGGCGCCGCCGACCGGGGGCCGGGCGAGGGTGCCGACGACGATGCAGCGGTCCCCGGCGGTCGCCAGGACGGCGGCAAGGTCCCCGGCCAGGATCTGTGGTGCTGCCGGGCTGTTGTTCACGCCGAGGTCGAAGACGACGACACCGTGGTGGTGCCGCAGCTTGCGCTGCAGGATCGCCACCCCTTCCGGGCTCGGCCGGCCCTTCCTCGCGTCCACGGTGACCGACTGCCCGGCGAGCAGGCCCTCGAGATAGGGAGAGGTGCCGACCTCGAGGCTGTCGCCGATCACCAAGACACCCCGGCTCAGCGGAACCGGGGCGGCGGGCAGCCCGGGCGGCCTCTTCTTGCCCAGGTGCATCGCCTGGGCGGGGACCGCCGCCGAGAGCAGGACGGCCACGGCGATCAGACCTGCGCGGGATCTGGGCACGGCGCGAGAGTACCCGGCGCGCCCGCCTCGGTCATAGGGCCAATTCGGTGGCTATCCATTCCCAGGCATCGAGCCATGGGGGACAATTGCCGATAGAGCCGGACCCGGGAGGGACCCCAAGACCGTGCCGCTGCATCGACCTACGGACATTCCGCTCGCAGGGCTCCAGGAGTTCCTCTTCGACTGGTATCCGCTCTTCGGCGTGTTCTTCATGGCGGTGCTGATCGTCGTCTTCGTGATTCTGCTGCGCTCGACGATCGGCACCACCCGGCCGGAGACGGTCAAGGCGAGCAAGGCGGCGCCGGTGCTCTGGGAAGAGGTCCAGGGGATCGACGCGGCCAAGGAGGAGCTGGTCGACGTCGCCGAGTGGCTGAAGGATCCGGCCCGGTTCGAGCAGCTCGGCGCGCGGGCCCCGCGCGGCGTGCTGCTCTACGGCCCCCCCGGAACCGGCAAGACGATGCTCGCCCGCGCCGTCGCCGCCCAGGCGAAGGTCGACTTCTTCGCCGCCTCGGGCTCCAGCTTCGTCGAGATGTTCGTCGGCCGCGGGGCCGCACGGATCCGCAGGCTCTTCAAGGAGGCACGCAAGTCCGGGCGGGCCGTGATCTTCATCGACGAGCTCGATGCGGTCGGCGGCCATCGCGGGTCCGGCGGCGGCGACGGGGGCACCGCCGAGCGCGAGCAGGCGCTGAACCAGCTTCTGGTCGAGCTCGACGGGTTCGAGCGGGACCCGGGGACCGTGATCGTGGTCGCGGCCTCCAACAACGTCGAGAAGCTCGATCCCGCCCTGCTCCGGCCCGGCCGGTTCGACCGCCGGGTCCTCGTCTCGCCGCCCGACTGCGACGGGCGCGAGGCGATCCTTCGCTCGCACGCGCGCGGCAAGCGGCTCTCGTCGAACGTCGACCTGGTCGACGTGGCGCGCAAGACCACCGGGATGACCGGCGCCCAACTCGCCAACGCCCTGAACGAGGCGGCGATCATCGCCGGGCGGGCCCGGCACGAGTCGATCACCCGCGAGGACCTCGACGAGGCGCTGCTCCGGCAGTCGGTGGGCTCCCAGCAGTCGCGTCGCCTGACCGACGAGGAGCGGCGCATCGTCGCCTACCACGAGGCCGGCCACGCGCTCTGCCGCCGCCTGGTGGGGCTCGATCCGCCCGAGATCCTCAGCATCGTCCCCCGCGGCCCGGCGCTCGGCTTCGTCGCGCACTCGGTTGCCGAGGACCGCTACCTCCAGTCCCGCAAGCAGCTGATGGACGAGGTCGTCGTCCTGCTGGGCGGCAGGGCGGCGGAGGAGGAGGTCTTCGACGAGGCGTACTCGGGCGCGGCCGACGACCTCAGCCGGGTGCACGAGATCTGCGTGCAGATGGTCACCGAGTTCGGGATGAAGCTGAGTGACGAGACGCCTCAGAACGCCCCCCAGGCGCTGCCGACCGGCGATTACGCCATGTCTGACCAGACCCGGCGCGACGTCGACCTCGACGCGCAGGAGCTGGCCCGGATGGGCTCCATGCGCGCCCGTCAGCTGATCAGCCTGAACCGCGAGTGCCTCGAGGCGCTGGTCGCGAACGCGCTCGAACGCGAGACTTTGACCCGGAACGACCTCGACAGCATCTTCGCCGCCCACCGGCTCGAGCGCCGCCTGATCCCAGCCGACGAGTCGGCGCCACCCCCCGGCATCGGCGAGCGGCGGGCCGTGGCGGAGGGAGCGTTCGTCATCGCTCCGGTCGAGGACGAGGGCGAGAGCGTCGTCTAGGCAGCGTCCCGGCTAACCGATCGGCGCTCGGGCGCCGATAGCTGGTCCAAGCGAATGTCTGCCGAGTTGACAAAAGCACTGCGGCTGGGCGCCGGAGCGGACTCCCATCCGAGGTCGGAGAAGGCCCTGATGCTGCGCGCGATGGGTTTCCTTTTCCTCGCGGGCGGAGGGCTCGCGGCGATCTGGCTCTTCCTCCCCCACCCGGCGCAGGCCGACGAGGGGGCGATCTGGTCGCTCGTCGCGCTCTCGACGGTGATGGGGGCGGCAATGGTCGCGCTGGCGGAGCGCCTGCCGCACTCGACCCCGCTTCTCGCCGACGCGATCGGGATGGTGATGATCGGGGTCGCGGTCCACCTGAGCGGCCAGACCAGCACGGTCTTCGCCGTGATGTTCGTCTGGGTGGCGGCCTACAACGCCTACTTCTTCGCTCCCCGGACCGCCGGCTTCCATTTCCTCGCGCTTGGGGTGATCTACGCCGTGGCGCTGGCCCTTCACCCGCAGCACGAAGCGGGATGGGTGTCGCGCTGGCTGGTCACGATGGTCGCGCTCGGCGTGACGTCGGTCCTGATCTCGCTGCTGGTCCGGGCCCGCCGTGAGGCCGAGCGGTCGCGCGAGCACCTGGCCGCGCTCGTGGCGGACTCCGACGAGGCGATCGTCAGCGAGTCGCTCGAGGGCCTGGTCCTGAGCTGGAACCGTGGGGCCGAGGCGCTGTTCGGCTACGCCGCTGAGGAGATGGTCGGGGAGCCGATGTCGAAGCTGATCCCGGACGGATATGACGACGCCGAGGATCTGCTGGCGCGGGTCCGGGACGGCTCCCGGGTGCTCGACCACGAGACCGTGCGCCGTCGCAAGGATGGTTCGATGGTCGCGGTTTCGTTGACGATCTCGCCGGTCCACGACGCGACCGGAAGGGTCACGGGGGCCTCGACGGTGACGAGGGACATCTCCCGCCACAAGGAGCTCGAGCTGCAGCGCGAGGCGCTGCTCGCGCAGAGCCGCCGCGAGGCGCTGACCGACCCGCTGACGGGGTTGGCGAATCGCCGCTCCTGGGACCGGGAGCTCGAGGTGGCGGTGGGCGAGGCGAACCGCGCGGGCGGGCCGTTCTGCGTCGCGCTGATCGACCTGGACCACTTCAAGAGCTACAACGACCGACACGGGCACCTGGCGGGAGATCGGCTCCTGCGCGAGGCGGCCAGCGCCTGGCGGTCGCTGATCCGCGACGCCGACCTCATCGCGCGCTTCGGCGGCGAGGAGTTCGCGGTGCTGCTGCCGAACTGCACGGCGAGTGACGGGCAGCGGATCGTCGAGCGGCTGCGGACGTCGACGCCGAGGGGCCAGCGTTCGTCGGCCGGTCTCACCGCCTGGACGCCGGGGGACTCAGCCGAGAACCTGACGGCGCGGGCCGACGCGGCGCTCTACGCGGCGAAGCGGGCGGGGCGGGATCGGCTCGTGGCGCTGGCGAGTCCGGAGTCGGCGCCGGCGGCGAGCTGAGAGCGGGCGTCAGCCGGCTTTCAGCGGGTGAGCCAGACCGGCTCGCGCGCGTCCGGCGTACGGGTCTGCCGGCGACCTCCGATGGTGGCGCCGAGGGAGCGGTTGCGGACGTTGATGACCCGGAGCTTCGTGAAGGCGCCGTCGACGTCGAACTGGGCGATGACCCGGCGGCCGTCGGGCGAATAGACGGGGTTGCCGTAGGCGCCCTTCGCGCGGCGCGGGACGCCGGTGAGGCGTCGCAGACGCTTGCCGTCGGGGCGCATGGTGAACAGGTCGGAGCCGGGCTCGGCGGTGGTGCCACGGACGAAGACGATCCGGTTGCCGGAGGGGCTGAAGTCGGGCTCGAACGTCTGGGCCGCGAGCTGTGGAGTGGCGTCCTTGATCCGCGTGCCGTCGGGGTGCATGGTGTGGACGTGGCGGGAGGGGCCGCCCTGGGGAATGCGCCGGTCAAAGGCGATGACGCGGCCGTTCGGGGAGAAGACGGGATTGCGGTCGTCAGTCGTGCCCGAGGTGATCTGGTGGAGACCGGAGCCGTTCAGCCGGACACTCCAGATGTCACGGGTGCCACCGCCGGCCTGGGTGCGGGCGAAGACGATCCGCTTGCCCGAAGGGGCGAAAGAGGGACCCTCCTCGAAGCTGGTGCCGCCGGTGACCGGAGCCAGGCCGGCGCCGTCGGTGCGCACCCTGAAGATGTGGGTGGCGGGGAAGACGCCGCCGCCCTGAAGCGGCACCACGACCTGTCGGACGAAGACGATCCAGCGGCCGTTCGGGGAGGCCTGCGGCTGCGAGTCGGTGGGGTCGGAGGTCAAGCGGCGCAGGCCGGGCTTGCCGAGGGTCTTCGCCCAGAGGCCGTTGCCGGCGGTGGCGCCGCCGCCGGCGAAGACGACCGGCCCGTTGCCGCCGGGCCAGGCGGCATCGGCCGGACGGGCGGCGAGGAAGGGCACCAGCGCGACGAGCGCGGCGGCAAAGATGGCGAAGAGCTGGTGGTTCCTGGGGATGGCCATGGACCACCACTAACAACGGGTAAGTAACAAGGTTGCGGCGATGTCCGCAGCTAGGGTGGCGGCATGAGCGTCGGCCTCGCCATCGCGGTAGGAGCTATCGCCGGGTTGGCGCTCGGCATCCTCGTCGCGGTGATTACGGACCTGCCCCTTGCGCCCGAGATCGGGCTCGCGCTCGGAGCACTCGTCGGTTGGCTGGTTCAAGGGCGCCACAGCCGTGCCCGATAGCGACTCAGGAGGCCCGATGGACCAGCCCACTGCAGAGAAGGCCCTGAAGAAGCTCGAGCCGTTGGTGGGGGAGTGGGCGCTCGAGGCGATACCGCCCGGAGGTGAGCCGTGGCCCGGCGAGGCGTGGGCGACGTTCGAGTGGCACGAGTCGGGCGCTCATCTGGTGGAGCGCTCGACGGTGGAGATGCCCGAGGCCCCGGATGCGATCGCGATCATGGGCTGCGATGCGGCCAAAGGGACCTACTACCAGCTCTACTCCGACGACCGCGGCGTCTGTCGGCTCTACGAGATGACCATCGACGAGCGCGAGTGGAGGCTGTGGCGAGCGGGCGCTCCCTTCCCCCAGCGATTCGTCGGCACGTTCGAAGACGGCGGCGACACGATCGTCGGGCGCTGGGAGAAGGCCGAGGACGGCAAGAACTTCGAGACCGACTTCGACCTGATCTTCAGACGGGCCCGCTGAGCGAGACGAGGGAGCCCGACTACCTGGCTACGCCTGCTCTATCGAGAAGACAGTGACGGGCAGACCGAACCGGTCCAGGATCTGCTCGACCAATCCCCGCTCCTGCCATCCCGCCTTCGGCCCGGGCCTGAGCGCGATCAAGAGGTGGTCCGGGCTGAACGCCCGGATGGCGTCGGCCACCGCCTCGATCGGATCGTCGCTGCCCACGGCGCCACGGGCTTCGCCCCCGACCTCCCCGAGGTGGCCGAGCACGATCTCCAGGCGCTCATCGGCCTGGTCCCGCGCGCGGTCGGTCGCGGACGCGAGCCATTCGAGGCGGCTGGGCAGGGACGGCGTAACTACGAGGATTTCGTCGGCCCCGTCGATCAATCCCCGCACTCCAACCGGGAGCTGGTCGCCGCGGGAGGCGGCCTCGCCGGCGGCTATCAGCAACCTCGACCCCACGAGCGCAGCGTAGCCCGGTGGACGCAGATCCGGAGCGCGGCCGCGCGGGCCCTCGTGAGACCTGCCCCAACCGCAGGCCGCGCCGAACCTCGAGGAGTGGGCGGTGCGCGGCTCGAACGCGCGACCTCCTGCTTGTAAGGCAGGCGCTCTCCCAACTGAGCTAACCGCCCGGCGGCGATGCTAGCCGGAGATCTGGGGCGGGCTCGGCCGACTGGCAGAATCGGACTCGTGGACGGTGGGCTCTTCGTGCGAACGGCCGTGGTCCAGGTGGTCGCGGTTGCGCTCGCCTCGGTGGCGCTGGGCGCGGCACTGCC
>DATFPK010000112.1:0-2646 GCA_035264885.1 Solirubrobacterales bacterium | reverse complement strand
GGCGTCACGGCCACCCCCCGCCACGACTCCTACGCCGCCTTCGTCCTCGCCGCCGTCGGGACCGACATCTTCGACGGCCTGCTCGCGAGTGACCTGTGGGCCGCGCGGGAGACGGCCGCGAGCCAGCGACTGACCGACATGGGAGTCGATCCGCTCGCCGCCGGGCTCCTCGTCGCAACGATCGGGCTGGCGGTGACCGTCGTGGCCGTGACCGCCGCCTACCGACTCGTCTGCCGGGTGAGCGAGCTCGTCGGCGGCTGGGGCGACCTCGGCCACCGGCGGGGGACCGCCGCCGCCTTCGTGCACGCGCTCGTGCCGATCGTGCTCGCGTACGCGGTCGCCCACTACTTCCCGCTGTTCGTCTTCCAGGCCCAGGACGTGGTCAGACTCGCCTCCGACCCGCTCGGGAGGGGCGCCGACCTGTTCGGGACGGCCGACCGCCCGATCGACTTCCAGGTCGTCTCCGCGAACGCGATCTGGACGGTGCAGGTGGGGGCGATCGTGATCGGCCACGTGCTGGGACTGGTCCTCGCGCACGACCGCGCGCTCGAGCTCTCGGGGTGGCCGCGCCGTGCGCTTCGGTCGCAGGTCGCGGTGCTCGCCCTCATGGTGGCCCTGACCGTGGGCGGGTTGTGGTCGCTGTCGGCCGGGATGGCGACGATCTGAGTCGTCTCACATCCCCGGGGTCGGCGCGGTCCAGCGCTGACATGGAGCCGCGTTTGTCAAGTGCCCGCGCGAAGATGACCGCGCCGCGGCGGCCCCACCGGGGTCGGGGTCGGCGCTCCCGGGGCACGCACGAGCGGGGCTCAGCGTCGTCGACTTCGCGGAGTCAAGCTGACATGCGAGGGCTGGCTACCTCATGACCGTGTGTCCGTCGCGAGCCCGCTGTCTAGGAACGGGCGCCACCGGCGCGTGCGCCGGCTGCCCATAGTGCGATCGCGGACCCTTCTCGGATGCGAGGACCCTGGCCCCTCCGATGCTCGTGCGCGCCCCGGCAGCGTCGTCGGACGCTATGTCCTCTCGTCAGCGGTCAGTCGATCAGCGCCGCCTCCCAGAGGAACCCGGCCAGCTCGCGCGCGCAGGCCACGGCGGCCACGTTGGCGGGCTTGCCCCGGCGGAGGAAGAGCTTCTCCCACTGACGATGCAGACGCCGCTGGGCGCGCCAGGCGAGCGCGCACACCCGCGGGTCCTGGTCGGCCTGGCGACGGCGCAGTTCCTCGGAGACGGCCGGGCGGCGCCATACGTGCTTGGCCGCCTCCACCAGCAGGCGGCGCGAGTGCTCGGGCCCGGCCTTGGTGATCGCGCCCTGGCGCCGCTTCTCGTCGGAGGTGCGCTCGGACGGCACGAGGCCGAGGAAGCCCGAGAGCTGGGCCGGCTTCTGAAACCGGGCGAAGTCGCCCACCTCGGAGCACAGGCCGATCGCGGCGAGGGTGTCGATCCCACGGAAGCAGCGCAGGCGCGCGATCGTCTCGGCCCACGGGCTCTCGGGGGCGACCTCGGCCAGCGTCCGGTCGAGGGTGTCGCGGCGTTGGGCGATCGCCTCGACGGCGGCGAGGTAGTCGGCGAAGGTCGCCCGCGAGGCGACGTCGGCGAACGCGAGGCCCCGCAGCCACCGTCGGTGGGCCACGGTCCACGCCCGGCCGGGGCCGCGAAAGGACGCTCCGCGCCGGCGCAGGAAGTGCGATAGGCGTTGGCGGGCGCGGTTGAGGTCCTTGCGCAGGTCCTCGCGAGCGCGGACGAGGTCGCGGACCTGCTCCTCAGCTATGGCCGGGACGCGCACGAAGCTGAGCTCCCCGGCGGCCAACAGGCGCGCGAGGCGCTCGGCGTCGCGGGCGTCGGTCTTGACCCGGTCCGCGGGCTTCTTGGGGATCAGGCCGGGTGCGCAGACGCGGACGTCGAGCCCGCGCTCGGCCGCGGCCCGCGCGAGGGCGAAGCCGGTCGGCCCGGCCTCGTAGACGGCGCGCACGCCGGGGCCGAGGCCCTCGAGGAACGGGAGCACGACGCGGACGGGGTCGCCCTTCAGGCGCCGGCGGAGAAGCTCGCCGGTGCGGTGGTCGAGAATTCCTGCGTGGGTCTGTGCTGCGTGGACGTCGAGGCCTGCGAACGCCGTAGCCTGCATGGTGCCGGCACCTCCCATAGGTGGGGTGTCGGCCGGAGGCCTATTCCTCCGGCCCAGTCCCCGATTGCTATGCGACGGGGTGCCGGCCCTTCAAGGGCGAAGAGCGGGCAGTGCCCGCTCCATAGGGTCTAGGGGCACCACGGCACCTCCGGCTGGCTTCGTCGATGTAGGCGCTGTCGAGTCGTAACCACGGTTGCAGCTCTCGTGTTAGGGTCCCAATCGTGCCCTCCGGTCAGTGGGTCCTGCTCGCCTACCGGCTTCCGCGCGAGCCGTCGACGCCGCGGATCGCCCTCTGGCGCGCCCTGCGCCGTCTCGGCGCCGCCCAGCTGCTCGACGGGCTGGTCGCCCTTCCGGCCGACAGCCGGACCCGGGAGCAGCTCGAGTGGCTGGCCGAGACGGTCACCGACGCGGGCGGGGCGGCGACGGTCTGGCTCGCGAGGCCCGGTTCGGCCGCCCAGGAGCGTGCGCTGGCCGCGCGCATGCGGGCCGGCGCCGAAGGCGAGTACCGCCGCATCGGCGAGCAGGCC
>DATFPK010000111.1:0-3542 GCA_035264885.1 Solirubrobacterales bacterium | reverse complement strand
CGGAGACGACTCCATGCTGCCGCTCCGCCAGCGCCGCGACCCGCCAATGGCTGTTCTTCGGGTCCATATGACGCTCAACGCCGCCATCGCGGAGAATCGCCCCCACCGGCGGCTCTTCGACGCGCTCTCACATGTCAGGTGGCAGCGTCCCGCGGCAGCCGCAGGACGTCTGAGCCCGAGCCCGCGCTCAGTAGCCGAGCCGAGCGCTCAGCACCTCCGTGAACAAGCCTGGAGCCTGTGCACGTCGTTGCCGGACCCGGTCAGATCAGCGGAACCTCGAAGTCGAACAGCGCCTGGAGTAGCGGTAGCGCCACCGCCATCCCCACCATCGCACCGACGAGGTATGCGATCCAGGCTCGCGCCCCTTCGACGCGCTCGACCGGTCCGAGATCGACGTTCAGGTCCATCACAACCTCCTTCTCGAGCCGACGGGGTTAGCTGACGGGCTCGCGCCGAAGAAGCAGCGCTACGGAAGTCGTCCGATTCGCCCCCGGGGCTCTCGCCCCACTGGTTCCCCCGCTCCCGGCGCCGTGGCGCCGCGGATTGGGCGTTGTCTCTGGACCGGGCCACCCTAGCCAAGGGTTCGGCGGGTCGGCGACCGGCGCCTCCCGACCGCCCGCCCCGGCACGCAAAATGCGGGAAATCGGCCGCTTGGACGCGCGTGCCTCGACCCCTCCGCGACTATCCTCACCGCGGAGTGGCCAAGGACACCGAGAAGCTCATTCGGCAGCTGTCCTTGATCTCGTTCCTGATGGCCCAGGGAAGGCCAGTCTCCGCCCTGGAGATCAAGCGCGAGGTCGAGGGCTACAGCGACATGAACGACGACGCCTTCGCGCGCCGCTTCTACGCCGACCGCGCCGAGCTCGAGAGCCTCGGCATCGAGCTCCAGGTCGAGAAGCCGGGTGAGGGGTTCTTCGAGGCCGAGCTCTACTCGCTGCCGCCCGAGAACTTCTACCTGCCGGCGATCGAGTTCTCCGAGCAGGAGCTGACCGCGCTCCAGTCGGCGCTCGGCCTGCTGACCCGGCACGGCTTCGCCTACGCGGAGCCGCTGCGGCTGGCGCTGCAGCAGGTCGCTTGGGGCCAACCCAACCCGGTGGGCGAGGGCAGCCGCCTGCCGATCCAGATGGCGATCTCCGCCTCGGCCACCACCCGCGACATCTCGCAGCGCCTCTCGAAGATCGAGACTGCGATCTCGCGCCGCAAGACGATCGAGTTCACCTACTACACGATGGAGCGCGACGAGACCTCCGACCGCAAGGTCGACCCGTACAACCTCGTCTACCGCGGGGGCGAGTTCTACGTCGTCGGCCGCTCCCACGAGCGCGACGAGGTCCGGGTCTTCCGTCTCTCCCGCATCCAGGGAAAGGTCGGCTATGCCTCGAAGGCCGAGCACGACTTCACGCCCCCTGAGGACTACGACCGCCGCGACTGGGCCCGCAAGGCCGACTGGCAGCTCGGCGAGTCCCTCGGCAAGGCCAAGATCTTCCTCCGCGACCGGGTCGCCTGGCTGGCCGAGCGCGACTACGGCGAGTACGGCGAGTTCCGCCCGGCGAAGAAGTCGGACGGGGCGCCCGGCAAGGGCGTGGTCTTCGAGACCGAGTACGCGACGCCGCGCCTCCTGGTCGCGTGGGTGCTGCGCTGGCGGCAGAACGCCGAGCTGCTCGAGCCCGCGGAGCTTCGCGAAGAGGTGCAGCGGCGCCTCGAGATGCTGCGCGACCGCCACGTCAACGGATTCGACCTGGCCAAGACTCTGGACCGCCCGATGGTCGAGCCCGAGGGCAGGCGCCGGTCCAACGGGCGCGGCGACTCGCCCATCCGGCCTGAGCGCTTCGCCCGCCTGGTCACCCTGGCGGGAATCCTCGTCGAGGCCGCTCAGAAGGGGGAGCGGCCGAGCGTCGAAGACCTCACCCGGCGCCTCAAACTGACCCGCGAGGAGCTCCGCGAGGACATCGACGTGCTCAACGTCGTCAACTTCGGCGGCGGCACCTACGTCCTCTACGCCGAGGTCCAGGGTGACGAGATCGAGGTCGACTCCGAGCCCTACGGCGACAGCTTCGCCCGCCCGGCCCGGTTGCTGCCGCTCGAGGCGAAGGCGCTGGTCGCGGCGATGGACCTGATCGGCGTGCAGATGATCCCGGGGCTCGAGAGCGCCCGGCGCAAGGTCGTCACGGCGCTCGGCCACGACCCGAGTGACGAGGGGCTCGAGATCGCCCACACCGCCGCCGAGGGCGGCGCCGAGGCCGCGCAGCTGATCAACCGGGCGATCGAGAAGCGCCAGGTCCTCAGGCTCCACTACTACAAGGAGAACGAGGACGAGTTCACCAAGCGCACGATCGAGCCGTACCGCCTGCAGAACGGCACCCAGGGCTGGTACGTCGCGTCCTATGACCTGAACCAGAACGCGGTCCGCCACTTCCGGCTCGACCGGATCAGGGAGATCGAGACGACCGGCGAGACGTATGAGGTGCGCGAGGACATCCTGCCGCTGCTCGACCTCCAGGGCTGGATGAGCCACGGTGAGATGGACCAGACGGAGGAGGTCGCCAGGGTCTGGGTCTCTCCTGAGGAGGCGAGGCGCGAGCGCGAGCAGCGGACCGTTCTTGAGGAGCTGGCCGACGGGTCGGTGGTCGTGGCGCTGCCCTATGCCAGCACCTCCTACCTCGTCACCAAGATCCTCGACGGTGCCGGCGATTACGTCGTCCTCGAGCCCGCGACGGCCCGCGATGCCGTCGCCCGGGAGCTGAAGTAGCCGCCGAGCAGGCGCCGAGCCATCCCGAGATCCTCCGGATCGTCGCCCCGAACCCGGGGCCGATGACGCTGGAGGGGACGAACACCTACATCTATGGCGAGAACCCCTGCCTGGTCATCGACCCGGGGCCGGGCCACCCCGAGCATCTGGAGGCCGTCCGCCGCGCGGCCGCTGAGCGCGGCGGGGCGGAGGCGGTGCTCCTCACCCATTCGCACCGCGACCATGCCGAGGGCGCCCCGGCTCTCGGCCTGCCGGTGGTCCTGCCCACCGACGGCGAGCGGCACGGCGGCCTCACCGCGGTCGCGACGCCGGGGCACGCCGCCGACCACGTCTGCCTGCTGACAAGCGACGGCGTCTGCTTCAGCGGCGACCTGGTGCTCGGCGAGGGTTCGACGATCGTTCCGCCCGACGGGGGATCGCTTACCGCCTACCTCCAGTCGCTGCGGCGCCTCCAGCAGGAGCCCCTTAGCCTGATCTGCCCGGGGCACGGGCCGTGGATCACCGACCCCGCCGCGAAGCTCGAGGAGTACGTGGAGCACCGGCTGATGCGCGAGCGCCGCCTCGTCGCTGCGCTCGACTCGGGGGAGCGCTCCCGCGCTGCCCTCCTCGCGGCCGCCTGGGACGACGTGCCCGAGGAACTCCGCCCCGCCGCCGCCCACGCGATGGAGGCCCACCTCCAGAAGCTCGACGGAGAGGGACGGCTGCCGGGCCACCTGAGCGATTAGGTCTCCCGCCGCCGGCTGGCGGCTGATAGACAGACGGGGTGCTGACGCGGCAAACCGCGGGTCCGGGC
>DATFPK010000110.1:0-2566 GCA_035264885.1 Solirubrobacterales bacterium | reverse complement strand
CCCCTGGCCGGGACGCTCTTCGTCGGCTAAGCTCGCCCCGTTAGAGCGAGGACCAAGGAGGGACAGCATGCGGAAGCTCGTTGCGGGGATCCTGATCACCATCGCCGCCCTGTTGGCGGCCGCGCCGGCCGGCGCGATCACAAACGGCTCGACGGATGGCAATCGCCACCCCGAGGTGGGCGCGATGCTCGCCCAGCAGGCCCGCAGCGACGGAACTTGGACCCGGTGCACCGGCACCCTGATCTCCCAGAGCGTCTTCCTCACCGCCGCTCACTGCGAGATCCCGGGAGTCAGCCGGGTGAACGTCACCTTCGACTCGGCCTACGTCTATCCCAGCGGGAAGACCTACACCGGAACCTGGCACGCCGACCCCGCCTACAGCCAGTCGCAGAGCGATCCCCATGACATCGCCGTGATCGTGCTCGACCACGCGATCCGCGGAATCACGCCGGCGCAGCTTCCCGCCGCGGGCTCGAACGACACGCTCCCCGCGAACCAGCAGTTCACCTCGGTCGGCTACGGGACGCTCGCCGCCCAGAACGGGCCGGGCGGCCAGACCTTCCCGATCGACGACGTCCGCAAGTACGCCGTCGGGACGCTCAATTCGGTCACCGCGAGCTGGCTGCGGATCTCCCAGAACGCCTCCCACGGCGACGGCGGCACCTGCTACGGCGACTCCGGTGGCCCGAACTTCCTCGGGGCCGGCTCGGCCGAGACGAACATCATCGCCGCCACGACGATCACCGGCGATACGGCGTGTCGCTCCACGAACGTCGACTACCGCCTGGACACGCCGTCCGCCAGGGCTTTCTTGGCGGGCTACGTGACCGTCCCGTAAACGGCGGCCGAAAAGCCGTCCCCGACGCACTCGAGCGGGCCAGGAAACCGGCCCGCGAGGTCGAAGTTCGACGCGATTAAGCAGCCGTTAACGGCGCCGAGACTACGGCTAATTACGCAGAGTGCGGCCCTAGCGCTAGGTAGGATCGCGCAGGAGCTGCAGGATTGCGGCAGGAGAGGAACTGCTGGAAGCAGGTGAGGAGCTGCTGGAGGAAGGGACCGTCATAGGGGCCCGAGCGGAGGCTCGCGCAATGAGGGCAGCCGCGCCGAGGCGCGGCCGGTGACGCCTCGCCCAGCGTCGGTTTCACCGCAGCTCGCGCGTCTACGGGGGGGCGGCGGGTTCCGCCGGCTGGCCGCACTCGGCGCCTTGCTGCTGGTCGTCATCGCGATCCTCGTGCTGCTGCTCGGCGGCGGCGGCAACTCGAACCACTACAAGCTTCTCTTCGAGACGGGGGGGCAGCTCGTCAAGGGCAATCAGGTCCTGATCGGCGGGGCGCCGGTCGGCAGCGTCGATGACGTCAAGCTCAACGACGATGGCCAGGCCCAGATCGACATCTCCGTCGACCGGCCGCTGCATCAGGGGACAACGGCGGTCATCCGCGCCACCTCGCTCTCCGGGATCGCCAACCGGTACGTCTCTCTCCAGCCGGGCCCCAACAACGAGCCCGAGCTCGGGGACGACGCGACGATCACCCAGGTCGACACCACGACTCCCGTTGACCTCGACCAGCTCTTCAACACACTCCGCGGGCCCGAGCGCCAAGCGCTCCGCAACATCATCCAGGGTTCCTCGACCGTCTACGCCGGCAACGCCGCGGCCGCCAACCGGACCTACAAGTACCTGAGCCCCTCGCTGGTCGCCACCGACCGGCTAGTCCAGGAGCTCGACCGCGATCAGGGTGTCCTCACCGACTTCCTGGTCAACGGAGCGAGCGTCGTCTCCTCGGTCGCCGAGCGCCGCGCCGACCTCTCGGCGCTCACCCAGAACGCCAACCGGGCGCTGGGGGCGATCGCCCAGGAGAACCGCTCCTTCGACCGGGCGCTGGTCGCCCTCCCGCCCGCGCTCCGCCAGGCCAACACCACCTTCCACAACCTCCGGCCGGCGCTCGATGACCTCGACCTCCTGGTCAACGCCGCCAAGCCGGCGACGAAGAACCTCGCGCCCTTCCTGCGCCAGCTTCACCCCCTCCTGAAGAGGGGCGTCCCCGTCTTCCACAACCTGAACCGCGCGGTGAACCTGCCCGGCAAGCAGAATGATCTGACCGACGCCACGGGCTTCCTGCCGGCCCTCGAGAAGCGCGCCGCCGACGCCGTCCCGGTGGCGGTCCAGGCGATGCAGGACTCCGAGGACAACCTCGCCTTCCTGCGCCCGTACATGCCGGACCTGATGTCGGCGATCGCCCACCTCAACCAGGTGAGCGGCTACTACGACGCGGACGGCCACTACGCCCGGGTGCAGCCGGCCGGTCTCGGCGCCTTCGGGCTCAGCGGCGGCCCGCTCAACTACACGTTCACTCCCCAGGACGCCGCGGACGTCTTCAACGACTACGGCCCCTTCGGCGGGACGAACTACAACCTCTTCCGGCGATGCCCCGGCGGGGCGACCCCCGTCCTGGCGGGCAGCAACCCCTTCGCTACGCCCTCGCCGGCGGGGGTCTTCCTCGGGCCTCCGAACGGCGCGCCGGCCAGCCCGTCCGACTGCGACTCGACCGACGTGGTGCCGGGGCCA
>DATFPK010000109.1:0-17456 GCA_035264885.1 Solirubrobacterales bacterium | reverse complement strand
GCGCTTACCGCACGCCCACGCCGTCCGGGCCGCCGGCGCCTACCGCGCGCCGCCGGCACGCGGGCCGCCGGCGCGGGTCCCGCCCGCCCATAGGCTGGCCCCATGCAGCCGCTCCACCAGACAGCGGCCTGGCAGGCCCTTCAGGCCCACCACGCCGAGATCGCCCCCCGCCACCTGCGCGACCTGTTCGCCAGGGACCCCGACCGGGGCGAGCGACTCATCGCCACCGGGGCCGACCTCACCCTCGACTACTCGAAGAACCGGGTGACCGACGAGACCCTTCGCCTCCTGCTCGACCTGGCCGCCGAGCGCGGCGTCGAGGGACGCCGCGACGCGATGTTCAAGGGCGAGCGGATCAACGTCACCGAGGACCGCCCGGTCCTCCACGTCGCCCTCCGCATGCCGCGGAACCGCTCCCTCCTCCTCGACGGCGCCGACGTCGTCAAGCAGGTCCACGAGGTGCTCGACCGGATGAGCGACTTCGCCGACCGCGTCCGTTCCGGCCAGTGGCGCGGCCACACCGGCGATGCGATCCGCAACGTCGTCAACATCGGCATCGGCGGCTCGGACCTCGGGCCGGCCATGGCCTACGAGGCGCTGCGCCACTACAGCCGCCGGGACATGCAGTTCCGCTTCGTCTCCAACGTCGACGCGACCGACTTCGCCGAGGCGACCCAGGACCTCGACCCCGCGCAGACGCTCTTCGTCGTCTCCTCGAAGACCTTCACCACGCTCGAGTCGATGGCCAACGCGCGCACCGCGCGGCGCTGGCTCCTCGACGGCCTCGGTGCCGACGAGGCGGCGATCGCCCGCCACTTCGTCGCCGTGTCGACCAATGCGGACGCGGTCGCCGAGTTCGGGATCGACACCGACAACATGTTCGGCTTCTGGGAGTGGGTCGGGGGCCGCTACTCGATGGACTCGGCAATCGGCCTCTCGACGATGCTCGCGGTCGGCCCCGACCGCTTCGCCGAGATGCTCACCGGCTTCCACGCGATGGACGAGCACTTCCGCCAGGCCCGGCCGCAGCTCAACCTGCCGCTGATCCACGCCCTGCTCTGCGTCTGGTACGGGGACTTCTTCGGCGCCCAGACGGTCGCCGTGCTGCCCTATGACCAGTACCTCCACCGCCTCCCGGCCTATCTCCAGCAGCTCACGATGGAATCGAACGGGAAGCGGGTGACGCTCGATGGCCGGCCGGTCGACTCCCAGACCGGCGCGATCTTCTGGGGGGAGCCCGGGACGAACGGCCAGCACTCCTTCTTCCAGCTCCTCCACCAGGGCACCGAGCCCTTCCACTGCGACTTCATCGGCTTCTTCGAGAGCCTCAATCCACTCGGCGACCACCACGACATGCTGATGGCGAACCTCATCGCGCAGACCGAGGCCCTGGCCTTCGGCAAGACCGCCGAGGAGGTCGGCGCCGAGGGAATCGCCGAGGACCTGGTCGCGCACCGCACGTTCCCCGGCAACCGCCCCACGAACACGATCCTGGCCCCGCGCCTCACCCCGGCGACGCTCGGCTCTCTCGTTGCCCTCTACGAGCACAGCGTCTTCGTCCAGGGCGCCGTCTGGGGCGTCAACTCCTTCGACCAATGGGGCGTCGAGCTCGGCAAGGCCCTGGCGCTGAAGGTCCTCGGCGAGATCCAGGCCGCCGACGAGCCCGACCTCGCCCACGACACCTCGACCAACGCGCTGATCCGCGCCTACCGGTCGGCCCGCCGTGGCTGACGAGCCGATCGATGCCGTCCTCTTCGACATCGACGGAACCCTGATCACCACCGGCGGCGCCGGCGCCGAGGCATGGCGTCGTGCCTTCCGCGAGCTGCACGACACCGACGTCGACATCCGCGCGGTCACCGAGTCCGGCATGACCGACCCCGAGGTGGGACGCACCGCGCTCCGCCACGTCCTCGGGCGCGACCCCGAGACCCGTGAGCTGTCCGCCGCGATGGGCTGCTACCTCGGCCACCTCGACCAGGCGGTCGCCGGATCCGAGGGCTACCGGGTGATGCCGGGCATCGAGGCCCTCCTCGAGCGACTCGTCACCGACGGCCTCCTGCTCGGCCTGACGACGGGCAACGTCGAAGCCGCCGCCCACGTGAAGCTCTCCCGCGCGGGGCTCAACCGCTTCTTCGCCTTCGGCGGCTACGGCTCGGACTCCACGGACCGAGCCGAGTTGACCCGCCGCGCGGTCGAGCGCGGGATGCTCGTCGCCGGCGGCACGTTGGCGGCGGCGGAGTGCATCGCCGTCGGCGATACCCCGCGCGACGTCGCCGCCGCCCACGCGGCCGGGCTGCGGGTCGCCGCCGTCGCCACCGGCAACTACGGCCGCGCGGAGCTCGAGTCCTCCGGCGCGGACTGGACGCTGGAGACGGTCCAGGCCGGGTTCCCGGTCTAGCCGGTCCTCAAGGGCTGATCCCGACGGCCCGCGGCGGCGCCACGTACCAGTCGAGCCAGCGCCCGCACGCCTCGCGCAGCGGGATGTCCTCGCGCGGCTGGTCGAGCGCCGCCACGAGCTGACCGACCTTCGCTTCGCCGTCCCAGCCGCTCAGGTCCTGGAGCGTCGTCGCCTCGTCGGCCTCGATCGTGAACCGCACTGACCCGCCGTCGGAATCGATCGTCCCGGCGGGCCAGTAGTTGCCCTCGTTCGCGAGGCTGATGGTGTTCGGCCGGGCCCCGTCGAGCGCGGCCTCCAGCGGCTGCTCGAGGCCCGGCGCCCGCAGGGTCAGGTCGATCGGGCTGAAGTACTGGATCGACAGGTTCCAGCGACCCGGCGGCAGGTCGACCTCCTGGCTGGTGGAGTCTCCCGGCGACAGCTCCGAGCCCTCGTCCCACCGCTCCTTCGGCGCCGGCACGGCGTCAGGGAACACCGCCGCCCGGCCGGGGTTGTCGACGAAGATCCGCGTCTCGGGCGCCGCGCAGTTGACCGAAGCCGCCGCCTCGGTTCCCTCGGGCAGCGCCCGGCGCTCCGGCCGAACCGTGCCGCGGTGGCGCCAGAGGACGTAGGACGCCGTTCGCGCCACCTCCTCGAACTGCGGCGGCGGCTCGCTGGTCCAGGCGGCGGCCGAGGTGACCAGGTAGTCGAAGTCGTTCAGCGTGAAGTACGTGAACGAGTCGAAGTCGATCGGGCTGTAGGCGACGCCGGTGTCGAACGGCTTGGTCGGGCTCTCACGCACCTGCTCGTCGGGGAACTCGACGACGGGCACGCTGGTGTCGGCGCCGAGCAGCTCGTAGGCGGCGAACCGATCCTGTCCTCCGTAGAGCACCTCGCGGCCGTGGGTCTGCGCGCGGAACGCAGTCAGCTCGGAGCCGTGCCCGGGCGGGGCCACCGGGGCCTCGCGCAGGACGAGGAAGCTGGAGTATCCCGCCGCGGCGACGAAGACGGCGCCGAGCGCCGACCACGCCAGCCGCCGCCCGCGGGGGGCGGTCGGCTCGGGGGGTCCCGCGAGCAGCCCTCGGAGCGAGATCAGTGCCGCGAGCGGCGCTCCGATCATCAGCGCCTTTGCCCGGGAGTACTCGCCGCTGACCGGCAGCGACAGGACGTAGAGGAGGGCGCAGGCCGCCAGGCCGACCGGAGCCGAGAGGTCGCGGCGCCGCAGCCACCAAATCAACCCGGCGACGAGCGCCACGGTCCCGATCACCGCGGCGAGGACCGGCAGATCGGCGCCGCCGGGCGCATCGAGCCGGTAGTCGGCCGCCGGCCAGACGCCCAGCGCCTCGAACGGCGACACGGGCCCGTAGGTGTTGCTGCCGGCGACCTTGCCGAACCCGCCGGCGAAGCCGAACGAGCCGGCGAACGCGAGCAAGGCGCCGAGAGCGAGCGCCGCGGCGATCCCCGCGGCCACCGCCGGCCGCCGCAGGTAGCCCGCGACCCGCCGCGGCGCGAGCGAGCCGCGGACCGCCGGCAGCGTCAAAGCCCAGAGGGCGAGGGTCGCCAGCGGCCAGGCGAGGCCGGCGAAGCTGTAGGAGAAGGCGATTCCCGCCGCGAGGACGACGAGCGGCACGGCCGGCCTCGGCACCGGCTCACGCCCCGGCCAGGGGAGCGCCAGGCTGAAGGCGAGGACGAAGAGGGCCTGGGCGGTCTCCTTGAAGGCGCTCTGGGCGAAGTACGAGGCGGCGAGATAGGTGACGGCGACCAGCAGCGCCGCGAGCACGCGGCGGACAGGGCCGAGGTCGCGGAGGGCGGCGAGCGAGGTCAGGCCGGTCAGGACGCCGATCGCGATCACCTCGCCGGTGAACGCCTGGCCGAGGGTGGTGCCGGGGAACGCGGCGACCGCGACCGCCAGCCCGTGGGGGCCGAGTGGATACCCGGTGTCGGGCTCCGGCCCGAAGCCGCTGCGCAGCCACTCGCTCCACGCCAGATGCAGCCCGATGTCGTTGTTGAACCCCATCCCGATCAGCCCCCAGCGGCCGCTCACCGCGAAGGGGATCGCCAGCGCGAGAGCGACGACCGCGGCGACCGCCAGGCCCGGCCAGAGCGCGTCGCGCCAGGCGTAGGGACGGCGCAGCGTCAGCAGCGAACCCGCGACCAGCGCGATGACGCCGAGGGTCGCCAGGGTCCCCCTGCCGGGCAGCCGTGCCAGGACCCCGGCCACCGCCATCAGCGCCGCGAACCCGACCGCCGGCTCCAGCCACGTCCAGGCGGCTCGGCCCGAAAGGACGAGGATCGCGCGACCGGTGAGGAGCGAGGCGGCGCAGACAAGTGCGGCCGCGATGTACGTCCCGACCATGAGGGCGGCAAACTATGGCAGCGACGCATGCAGTGCCCAGCCTGCCGCAACGACAATCGACCAGAGGCCCGCTTCTGTGATTTCTGCGGGGCTCGACTCCAGCCTGGGGCGCCCCCCGGGGCGGGCCCGGAGTCCGCCGCCGCTCCGCCGCCCCCCGCCCCCGAGGCGAGGGCCGACGCTCCGCTGCCGCCCGGCACGCCGGATCTGGTCGGCGGCCGCTACCGGCCGCTCAGCCCGCTCGGGCGCAGCGGCGGCAAGACCGTCTTCGTCGCCAGGGACGAGCGCGATGAGCGCGAGGTCGCCCTGGCGCTGTTCGACATCGAGGGCGTGGGGGAGGCGGCACTTGCCCGCTCGCGCCGCGAGATGCGGGCCATGGAGCGGCTCGGCGAGCATCCGCACGTCGTCCCCGTCCGCGAGACCGGCGAGTCGGCGGACAGCCCCTACATCGTCAGCCCCCTCATGCCCGGCGGCGACGTGAGGCGCCTCCTCGCCACGTCCGCCGACGGCCGGCTCGAGATCGAGCAGGCGCTGCGGATCGCGATCGACGTCTGCCGGGCGCTCGAGCACGCCCACGGCTGCGGCATCGTCCACCGTGACCTGAAGCCCGCCAACGTCTGGCTCGCCGGCGACGGCGCCGCCCGCCTCGGCGATTTCAGCCTCGCCGCCACCGGCCCGGCGCGGGAGGGCACGCTCGTCGGCACCGTCGCCTACCTGCCGCCCGAGCAGGCGCTCGGCCGCCCACCGGGCCCGCGGTCGGACCTCTACTCGCTCGGCGCGATGCTCTACGAGATGGTCGCCGGCCAGCCGCCGTTCGCCGGCGACGACGCGGTCTCGATCATCGGCCAGCACCTGAATGCAGCCCCGGTCGCCGCCTCCCGCCACAACCCGCGGGTGCCGCCGGCGCTCGACGACCTGCTCGACGACCTGCTGGCCAAGCGCCCCGAGGAGCGCCCCGCGTCGGCGGCCGAGGCCCGCGAGCGGCTCGAAGCGATCCGCGACGCGCCGCCCGAGGAGGCGGCCACGGAGGAGCAGGCCGAAAACCCGCTCGAGGGGCTGGCGGGCGGAGCCTTCGTCGGCCGCGAGGCCGAGCTGGCGCGGCTGCGGGAGGGGGTCAACGGCGCGCTGGCCGGGGCCGGCGGCCTCGTCCTCCTCGCCGGGGAGCCCGGGATCGGCAAGACCCGGACGGCCGAGGAGGCGGCCACCTACGCCCGCCTCCACGGCGCCAAGGTCCACTGGGGCCGCTGCCACGAGGACGAGGGGGCGCCGCCCTACTGGCCCTGGGTGCAGGTGATCCGCTCCTACTGCCGCGAGGCCGACCCCGTCGCGCTCGGCTGGGAGCTCGGTGGGGCCGCGCCGGAGATCGCGCGGGTCGTGCCCGAGGTGGCCGAGCGGGCCGGGATCGAGGCACCGGCCCCGCTCGGCGAAGACGAACAGGCGCGCTTCCGCCTGTTCGACTCGATCACCGGCTTCCTCCGCAACGCCGCGTCCTCGCGGCCGCTGGTCATCGTCATCGACGACCTCCACTGGGCCGACGAGCCCTCGCTCCTGCTGCTCCGCTTCCTCGCCCGCGAGATCGAGGACAGCGCTCTGCTGGTGATCGGCACCTACCGCGACGTCGAGCTGGGCCGCCACCATCCGCTGTCCCGGACCCTTGGCGAGCTCGGCGGCGGCGAGCGCGGCGGCCGGGTGGTGCTGCGGGGGCTGCGCGAGGAGGACGTCGCCCGCTACGTCGAGATCACCGCGGGCGCCGACCCCTCGCCGGAGCTGGCCGCCGCGGTGCACGCGCAGACCGAGGGCAATCCCTTCTTCGTCAGCGAGGTCGTTCGGCTGCTGGCCAGCGAGGGCAACCTCGGGCCCTCCGGCGCCCCGGCGATCGCGATCCCCGAAGGGGTCCGCGACGTGGTCGGCCGCCGCCTCGACCGCCTCTCGGAGGAGGCGAACGAGGCGCTGCGGGTCGGCGCCGCGGTGGGACGCGACTTCGAGGGCGAGGTCCTCGAGCGCGTTCTCGCGGGCCAGGGGGAGAACGGCTCCCGTCCGGATGCCGTCCGCGTGGAGGAGGCCCTCGCCGAGGGCGTCGCCGCGCAGCTCCTCGAGCAGCGCTCCCCCGGGCGCTTCCGCTTCGCCCACGCGCTGGTCCGCGAGACGCTTTACGGAGAGGTGCCCCCGGCGCGCCGGCCGGCCCTGCACGCGGCGATCGCGTCCACTCTGGAGGGCGTCTACAGCGCCGACCCCGGCCGGCTCGAGCGCCGGCTCGCCGAGCTGGCCCACCACTACAACGAGGCCGGGGCGGCGGGCGACCCCGCCAAAGCGGTCGACTACGCGACGCGGGCGGGCGAGAGGGCGCTGGCCCAGCTCGGGTACGAGGAGGCCGCGGAGCTCTTCCGGCGAGCTCTCGACGCCCTGGAGCTGGCGGGTGTGGACGCCGAACGGCGTGCCCGCCTCCTCGTGTCCCTGGGTGAGGCCGAGGCCACCGGCGGGCACTTCGAGGATGCGCGCGAGACGATCGAGCGGGCGGCCGAGGCGGCGCGGTCGATCGGCTCGGCCCAGCTCTTGGCGCGGGCGGCGCTGGCGCTGGCATACGTCACCGAGGTGGGGTACTTCGACGAGCGCGTCGCCGCCGTGCTGGAGGCCGCGCTGGACGCGATCGGCCCCGGCGACAGCGTCACCCGCGCGATGCTCCTGTCCTGGCTCGCGCAGGAGAACTACTGGCGCGACCCCGAGGGCCTCTCGGCGCGGCTGCACAGGGAATCGATCGAGATGGCCCGGCGGCTCGGTGACGAGCGCACGCTCGCGGCGGTCATCAGCCGCGCCAACTTCATCGACATCGGGCCCGAGTCGGCCCGCCAGGGAGTCGAGTCCAACTCCGAGGTGCTGGAGCTGGCCCGGCGGGTCGGCGACCGCGAGCTCGAGATGCGCTCCCACGTCCTCCGGCTGCGCGACCACCTCCAGCTCGGCGACATCGCGAGCGTCGACCGTGACCTGGAGGCGTACGCCAAGCTGGCGGAGGAGCTGCGCCAGCCCCAGCACCTCTGGCACGTGCCGCTGCTGCGGGCGATGCGGGCGCTGGTCGACGGCCGCTTCGACGAGGCCGAGCGGCTGGCCGAGGAGGCCCGCCGCGGTGGCGAGCGGGCGGGGGAGCCGCTGGCCCAGCAGTTCTACGCGATCCAGGCGTCGGTCCTGTACCGGCTCCAGGGCCGGCTGAACGAGATCTTCCAGCAGGTCAGCGCGCTCGGCGCCCGGTACCCCGCGATCCCGGCCTGGCGGGCGGCGCGGGCGGCGATCGCGATCCAGTTGGGGCGCGACGCGGACGCGCGGACCGAGCTCGACCGGCTGGCCGGCAACGACTTCGAGGACATCCCGCGTGACGCGCAGTGGCCGATCCTCCACGCGTTGCTCTGCGAGGTCGTCTGGAGCCTCGGTGACGGCGAGCGCGCGCGGATCCTGCACGACAAGCTGGCACCCTTCGCCGGGCAGGTGGTGGTCGCCGGCCGGGCGGCAGCGTCGTGGGGCCCCTACACCCGCTACCTCGGCCTCGCGTCCGCGGCGAGCGGAGAGCTCGACCGGGCGGTCGGCGAGCTCGACGACTCGATCGAGCTCTCGCGGAGGATGGGCGAGCGCCCGTTCCACGCGATCGCCCAGCTCAACCTCGCCGAGACCCTGGCGGAGCGGGACGCGCGCGGTGACGCCGAGCGCGCGGTGAAGCTCGTCGACGCCTGTCTGGCCACCTCGCAGGAGCTGGGGATCCGCGACCTCACCGAGCGCGCGCTGGCGTTCAAGCTCGCCGCTCGCGGCCTCGCCGGGGTGGACGTCACCAGCTCGATCGACGAGGTGATCGACGCGGTCGAATCCGAGCGCCCCGACATCCGTGGCCTCGCGGCGCCGGACGGGACCGTGACGATCCTGTTCAGCGACATCGAGGACTCGACGACGATGACCGAGCGGCTTGGAGACCAGCGCTGGCTCGACCTGCTGCGCGCCCACAACACCGTCTTCCGCGAGCGCCTGCGGATCCACGGAGGCTACGAGGTGAAGAACCAGGGCGACGGGTTCATGCTCGTGTTCCCGGACCCGGTCGAGGCGCTTCACTGCGCGATCGAGGTCCAGCGGGCCTTCGGCCGCGAGGCCGACGACGGGCAGGAGGAGACGATCCGGGTGCGGATGGGCCTTCACACCGGCGAGGCGATCGCCGAGGAGGGCGACTTCTTCGGCCGCAACGTGATCCTCGCGGCGCGGATCGCCGCCCGCGCCCGCGGCGGCGAGATCCTCGTGTCGGAGGACCTGCGCCGCCAGGCCGACGGCGAGGACGGGCTCCGCTTCGACGAGGGGCGCGAGGTCGAGCTCAAGGGCATGGCCGGGACCCACACCGTCTACCGCGCCGCCTGGGAGCCGCGGGAAGCGGCGGTCTGACCTCCCCGGACTGACACCGGGAGCGCCCGCGGCGGGGTAGGCTGGCGGCGGATGCGGAGTCCCGGGAGGATCCGTCTCGGCAGGGTGGCCGCCTGCGCGGCCGTACTCGCCTGCCTGCTCGCGCTTCCGGCCCTGGCACTCGCCGCCTTCCCGGGCAGCGACCCCTCGGAGTCGCCCCGCGTCAACACGCCCGACGACCCCGGGTTCGACCCCTGCGAGCTCGACGACGAGCAGCGGGCTCCGGCGACCCCACCGCCCTGCGACAGCTACTTCGAGGAGGAGTTCCGCCTGTTCGGCTTCAGTCCGGATTCGGCGAACCAGGTGCCCGGCGCGCCGATGACCGCGCACCCGGTGGCCGCGACCACCTACGCCGACTGCTCGCAGCTCGACGCCCAGGGCCGTGAGGCGAACCTCGACGCCGGCGATCTCGAGTGCGCCCAGCTCGCCGGAGTCCGCGCCGACACCGCCTGGAAGTACTCGACCGGCGACCCGGCGGTCTCGATCGCGATCCTCGACACCGGCATCCGCTGGCAGGACACCGAGCTCGCCGGCAAGATCCGGCTGAACACCGACGAGCTGCCGCTGCCCGAGGGCTCGGCCGACTACGACGCGAACGACGACGGCCGGGTCAACGTCTTCGACTACGCCGGCGACAGCCGGGTCAATGAAGCCGGTGGCGACGACGAGGCCGACGGCGTGCTCGACGGCTCCGACCTGATCGCGGCGTTCAGCGACGGCAGCGACGCCGACGGCAACGGCTACGTCGACGACATCGCCGGCTGGGATTGGTTCGACGACGACAACGACCCGTTCGACGCGTCGAGCTGCTGCAGTGCCAACGGCCACGGGACGGGCCGCGCCCGCGAGGCGGGGGCGGAGACCGACAACGCCAACGGCGACGCCGGCGTCTGCCCCGACTGCCAGATCATGCCGCTGCGGGTCTGGGACACCTTCGTCGTCCCCACCGACAACTACGCGATGGCGACGGTCTACGCGACGCGGGAGGGGGCCAGCGTCGTCGAGGGCGCGGTCGGCGGCCTGACCAACACGCGCTTCGCCCGCGCCGCCTTCCGCTTCGCCGACCAGAACGGCGTCGCCCTGATGCTCGTCTCGAGCGACATCAACAGCGCCAACCACAACTACCCGACCAACTACGAGGAGGCGATCTACGTCGCCGGCTCGCTGCCCGACACGGCGCCGAACGACACGTGCTCCGGCCCCGGCGGCCTGCCCGGCCTACCCGACCCGCCGAGCGGCGGCGAGGGGTTCAGCGAGGGCTGCCAGGAGTTCCTCGGGCTGCTGAACGAGGGCGTCGACGTGACGCCGACGACCCAGCCCCTCACCACCAGCTTCTTCCGCAACTCGAACCTGACCCAGTACGGCGGCAAGGCGGACATCGTCCTGATGGGCTCGACCGGCTCCGAGAACACGGGGCAGTCGGCCGGAGCCGCCGGCTTGCTGGCCTCGTTCGGCCGCGAGAAGTTCCCGGGAGACCCGCTGAGCGGCAACGAGATCCGCCAGCTCCTGACGATGACCGCCGAGGACGTCCTGCCCGCCAACACCGGGGAGATCGGCCAGCCCGACAAGGCGAGCACCGGCTGGGATCCCCACTTCGGGTACGGCCGCGTGAACCTCGCGGGGGCGATGGCGCGGATCGAGGCAGACCGCGTCCCACCCGAGGCGCAGATCGACACGCCCGCCTGGTTCGCGCCGATCGACGCCGACCGCGTCGGGCCCGCCGGCGTCGCGGTCACCGGCCGCGCCCTCGCCCCCCACGGCGGCGGGGTGGGCGCCTGGGAGGTCGAGTACGCCTGCGGCCAGGACGCTCCCGACGCCGCGTTCGCGCCGGTTCCAGGCGCGGCCGGGACCGGAGAGCGGTTGCCGGACAGCGTCCTCGGGACCCTGCCGAAGTCCCTCCTGCTCGATCTCGCGAACGGCTGCAACGGCGAGGTGGCGAACGACGCCGGGCGTCCGGCGGGCGCGCCCTCCGACGGCGCCTGGCCCGCGGACCCCTACCCGAACCCCGACCCCGAGCGCCACGCCTTCCAGATCCGGCTGACGGTCCACGAGGTCGGCGACGGGGCCAACTTCGGCCGCTACCGCAAGACCCTCCACGCCTACCGCGACGACGGCAACCTGGCCGGGTGGCCGCGCCCGGTCGGCACGGGGTCGGACGCCGGCGGCTACGTCACCGGCTCCGGCGGGGAGGCCTCGCCGCGGCTCTACGACGTCGACGGCGACAACGACCTCGAGATCATCCAGGCGACCTCGAGCGGTGAGCTCCACGTCCTTCGCGCCGACGGGACGCCGCTGCCCAGCTTCAACGAGGGCGGCCCGGTCAGCACCGACCGCTACCGGGCCGAGCTCGCCCACCCGGTGCCGGCCGCCCTGCCGACCCCGCACGAATCGCTCCGGGTCCCAGCGATCGGCGACATCGACGGCGATCTCGAGCCGGAGATCGTCGCCACCGGGGGCGAGCACGTCTACGCCTGGGAGCTCGACGGCTCTCGCGTCGCCGGCTTCGACCCGCCCCCGGGCGTGGACCCGGCGCTGTCGGAGCCCTGCAAGGGGGGCGTGCCGAAGCCCTGCTTCCACCCGGCCGACCGCGCGATCACGTCGCAGAACCACATCAAGCGCGGCTTCATCGGCTCACCGGCGCTGGCCGACCTCGACGGCGACGGGGACCTGGAGATCGTCGCCGGAGCGCTCGACCAGCACCTCTACGCCTGGCAGGGCGACGGCGGCCTCCTCGCGGGCTTCCCGGTCAAGCTGGCGAGCGCCGGAGCCGACGGGGCCGAGATCGTCACCTCGCCGGCGATCGCCCAGCTCGACGGCCAGGGACCGCCGGAGATCATCCTCTCGACGAACGAAGTCGTGCCCGGCGACCCCGAGTTCCCCGACTCTTTCTTCGACTTCTTCAGCGCGGTCTTGAGCTCGAGCACGGGGTCGAACCCGGTCTACGCGGTCCACGCCGACGGCAAGGCCCACCCGGGCGACCCGGACGGGATCGTCGACGGCTGGCCGGTCGGCGTCGGCGTCGCCGCGGGTGACCTGCTGCCCCTCGTCCTGCCCGGGCACGACTCGGCGGTCCTCGACGCCGACTCGGACGGCAACGACGAGGTCTCGGTCTCGGCCGCGACCTCGATCACGCCGGGTGGCGCCAGGCTGGTCGACGGGAACGGCGCGTCGATCCGCGAGTACCAGGGGGCACCTGCGCAGAGCCCGGACCAGGGCCCGGTTCTCAACCTGGCCGACTACGCGTCGGTCGGCGACCTGCTCGGCGTCGGCCGACCCGCCGTCGTCAAGGGCGGGCTGACGGCGAACGGCGTCGCCAACCTGCTCGCGGTCAACCAGAACCTGCCGTTCAGCCACGTCGAGCAGGCCTGGGACCCCGCCAGCGGGTCGGCTCTGCCCGGCTTCCCCAGGGCAACGGACGACTTCCAGCTCCTCTCGCAGGCGGCGATCGCCCGGGTCGGCGGCGGCGGGCCGGCCCGCCAGGCGCTGGTCGGCACCGGCATGTACCAGGTCCATGCGTACGGGCCGGGCGGCGCCGAGCCGCCGGGCTGGCCCAAGTTCACGGGCGGGTGGAACCAGGTCACCCCCGCGGTGGGGGATGCGGACAGCGACGGCGACCTCGACGTCACGAGTCTGACGCGCGAAGGCTGGTCCTTCCTCTGGGACACGGGCGTCCCCGCGTGCTCGGGCTCGAACGCCGAGTGGTGGACCTTCCACCACGATGAGCACGGCTGGGCAAACTACGGCCATGACGCGCGACCGCCCGGCACGCCTGTGAACCTCCGCGCCGCGCCGGCTCCCGGCGGCGTCCGCCTGACGTGGAGGGCGCCCGGCGACGACTGGCTCTGCGGCAAGGCGTCGCGGTTCCGCGTGGTCGGGGCGAGCGAACCGATCGCGCACCCCCGTTCCGGTGCCGTCGTCCTCGGGCGCGATGCCGAGGCCGCCGCCGGTCAGACCGAGAGCGTCGTCGTTCCGGCCGGTCTGGCCGCCGGGCGCCGCCACCTCGCGGTCCTCTATCGCGACGACGCCGGCAATTGGGGCCACCTCGCGGAGGTCGACCGCGCCGGAGTGAGCCCGGGGCCAAGGCACGGCCCCTGCGCGAACCTGAAGCGCGGCCGGGCCGGCAAGGACCGGCTGCGGGGCACCCGCTTCGGCGACCGGCTGCTCGGCTTCGGCGGTCGCGACCGCCTGCGCGGCTTCCGCGGGCGTGACTGCCTCGGCGGCGGCAGGGGGCGCGACCGGCTGGAGGGCGGCAAGGGCCGCGACCGTCTCGTCGGCGGCAGGGCAGCCGATCTCCTGCAGGGCGGCCGCGGCAGCGACGTCCTCAAGGCCCGCGACGGTCGCCGCGACGTGGTCGACTGCGGCCGTGGCCGGGATCGCGCCCTGGTCGACGGCAAGGACGTGGTGCGGCGGTGCGAGAACGTGAGGCGGCGGTGAGGGGCCGGACCGTCCTGCTGGCCCTCGCGGTCGCGGCGCTGGCGGTGGCGCCCACGGCCCGGGCCGACTTCCCCTACACCTACGACGGGACCTTCCCCAACGACGTCGGCGGCGAGGAGTTCAAGCTCGCCGGCAGCCGCGATTCGAGCAACGGGCCGCTGATCAACTCGAGCCCGGTCGAGAACTTCGGCATCCGCGGCGCCCGCGTGGTCGACCCGAAGAACAGCGACCCGCCGGACCCGCCGACCGCCTGGCAGCTGACCACGGGCCGGCCGGACGTGACCATCGCGGTCATGGACTCCGGCGTGAAATGGAACGACGCCGGCGCGATGACCGACCTGCGGGCGAAGACCCGGCTCAATCGCGCCGAGCTGCCCGTGCCGCTCCATGACCGGGGGACCCCTCTCGAAGGCGCCAAGCCCTGCTCCGCCTACGCCGACGCCTACGACGCGAATGGCGACACGGTCTTCGACGTGCGGGACTACGCCTGCGACTCGAGGATCGACCTGGGCGAGCCGCGGCGGGTCGGCCCGCCGGGCGTATTGATCCCGCAGGACATCCTGATCGCTTTCAGCGATGGCACCGACCCCGACGGCAACGGCTACGTCGACGACATCGTCGGCTGGGACTTCCTCGACAACGACAACGACCCCTTCGACGACGTCAGCTACGGCCACGGCACCGGCGAAGCCCAGGGATCCTCGGGCGAAGTCGACAACGGCTCCTCCTACGGCACGTGCCCGAACTGCCGGGTGATCCACATGCGGGTCGGCGACTCGTTCATCGCCGACATCAATCGCTTCGCGCAGGGAGTCCTCTACGCCGCCGACAACGACGTCCAGGTCGTGCAGAGCGCGCTCGGCACGCTCAACAACTCGACCCTCGCCCGGCAGGCGGTGGACTACGCCTACCGCCACGGGACGACGACGGTCCTCTCGGCCGCCGACGAGGCCGCCCAGCACGACAACCAGCCCTACCTGCCGCACTCGATCCTCGTCAACTCGGTCACGCACTCGCCGATCCCGGCCGGCAACCGCTCCTACCTCGCGTTCAACGGCTGCACCAACTTCAACGCCAAGATCACCCTGGCGATCCCCTCGACGAGCTGCTCCTCTGACGCCGTCGGCCTCTCCTCCGGCTACGCCGGCCTGATCTACAGCGCCGCCTACGAGGCCGCCGACGCCGGCGTGCTGGCGCCGGTTGCCGACACCGCTCTCTGCCAGACCGTGCGGCCCAACCCGGTGACCGACGACGACCACTGCGTGATCACCCCCAACGAGGTCCGCCAGGTCCTCGCGTCGGGCCGGATCGCCGGTCCGGGGCCCGGCGGCGTCGGCTTCGCGCCGCTGCCCGCCGATCCCGGCGAGGGCTACCAGGCCGAGGACGTCAACTTCGCCGGCACCCCGCCGCAGGGCGACGCCGAACCCGCCTGCGCCCCGGTGGCCCTGCCCGGCTGCACCAACCCGAACGGAGCAGGCGGCGCCCTCCAGGCCCAGGTGGACGCCAACCGCGAGTCCATCCCCACCGGGATCGAGCAGACGGTCATGCGCAGCTACCCGGCCCGCGCCGGCCACGACCAGTACTACGGCTACGGCCGGGTCAACGTGCGCCGCGCGGTGGAGGCGGTGCTCGACGACCCCGCCGCCCCCGGCACGCCGCGGATCCCGCCGAGCGTCGAGATCGATTCGCCGGAATGGAACCAGCAGGTCGATCCCGGGTCGGCGGCTTTCACCGTCGCCGGGCGGGTGTCCGCCCGCGACCCAGGGACCGGCGAATCGCGCCCGTTCACCTGCCAGGTCCTGGTCGCGCCCGGCCATTACCCGAACAACCGGCTGACGTCCCAGACGCCGCCCGGGGACTATGCGCCGGTCGGCAACGGCGCCTGCGACGGGACCACGCCCCACGACGGGCCGCTCGACGGCCCCCTGGCCAGCATCGACATCGCCGCCCTGCGGGCCCGCTTCCCGGCCGACACGCAGGCACTCGGGTTCGCGGGCCGCGAGCCCGGCGCGCAGCCCCAGGTCTCGAACGGGCGGCCCGCCAACGACCCGTACGGGTTCGTCGTCAAGGTCGTCGCCCGCGTCGATCAGACGGCCGAGCTGCCGGCGATGACCGGCGAGGACCAGCGCGCGGCCTACCTGCATCGCGACCAGGACATGCTGCCCGGCTTCCCCAAGGGCATCACGCGCGGGGCGGTGACCGGCGGCCCGCCGACCAGCGACGGCGAGTCCTCGCCGGCGCTCGCCGACCTCGACGGCGACAACCGCAACGAGCTCATCCTCGCCGGCTCCGACGGCTTCGTCCACGCGTTGCGACCCGACGGCTCGGAGCTTCCCGGCTGGCCCGTCCGCGGGGACCAGCCGCCGCTCCACACCGGCGCCCGCGCCTTCGCCAGCGGCGAGGTGCCGACCGACTACGGTGGCCCGATTCTCGCCTCCGTCGCGGTCGCCGACGCGAACCGCGACGGGATCCCCGAGGTCTTCGCCGCTGACTTCCACGGCAGGGTCTACGGCTGGGATGCCGAGGGCCACCGGATCTTCCGCGAGGAGTCTGAGATCGCCTACTCCGGGAAGCCGCTGGCCCCGTTCGAGAACGTCCGCTTTCCGAAGTCCGACCCGTCCCAGGCCGAGCTGCGGCGCACGCAGCATGGGTTCATCGCCTCGCCGGTGATCGCCGACCTCGACGGCCAGGGCGGCATGGAGGTCGTGATCCCGGCGATGGACCGCCACCTCTACGCCTGGCATCTCGACGGGACTCCGGTGGACGGTTTCCCCGTGCTGGTCGTCGACTTCGACAAGGTCGCCTCGGTCGACCCGGTGACCCATGCGCTGACCTTCAAGCCCGGCTCCGGCGCCGCGATGCAGGGAGCGATCGTCGACACCCCGGCCCTGGCCGACCTGAACGGCGACGGCCTGCCCGAGGTAGTCGTCGGCACCAACGAGGAGTACGACGCCGCCGCCGATGGCGGCTCCAACGCGGCGCCGCCGAACGGCTCCTCGCTCTCGCTGCTCGACCAGGTCGGCGCGGCGCTGACCGAGGTCCGGCAGGGCTGCTCCGAGGGAGGCGGCCCGGACGCGCTCTGCGACAACATCGAGGCCCCGCTCGGGCCCGCCAACACCCGCCTGTTCGCGATCCATCCCGACGGGGACGCCCACCCGGGCGACGCGGACGCCTACCTTCCGGGCTGGCCGGCCAAGCTGGCGATCCTCGACGGCGGCCTGCTGCCCGTCGTGGGCGAAGGCGTGACCGGCTACCCCGTGGTCGCCCGCGCCACCTGCCCCTCCGGCGGCGAGGGCCAGAAGATCGGCGCCCTCGCGAACAACGGCCCCGTCTATGTCTTCAACGCCGACGGGAGCTCCTGCTACGGCGAGGACGGCTCCGGCCACGACGTCCCGCTGCAAAGCGACGGGTACGCGAGCCAGCCCGACCACCCCATGTTCGGCGCGGTCGGCAGCCCCGCGTTCGGCCGGCTCGAAGGAGGGCCCGGCGCGGCCCTCGTCGCGCCGGCGGCGGGTCTCCAGCGGGCCCTCGACGTCGCCTTCCCGGAGTACCAGCCCCTGGGTCAGGACTTCCTCGCCGCCTGGAGCGTCGAGGGCGGCGGCCAGCTGCGGCCGAACTTCCCCCAGCCGGTCAACGACCTCCAGTTCCTCACCGGACCGTCGATCGCCGACCTCGACGGCCTGCCCGGCCAGGAGATGATCGAGGGGACGGCGAGCAAGGACCTCCAGGCCTTCACCGCCGCCGGCGCGCCGGTCAGCCAGAAGTGGCCCAAGCCGACCACCGACTGGACGGTCGCCAACCCGACGGTCGGGTCCTGGGGCACCCACGACACCGACGCCGGGGCCCGCAAGATCGTGGTGGCGC
>DATFPK010000108.1:0-23037 GCA_035264885.1 Solirubrobacterales bacterium | reverse complement strand
GCCAGCTCGACGAGGTCCTCGGCGGGGATCGAGGCGGTGCCGGGCCGTGCCGAAGCCCGCAGGCGGTCGGCGGGCAGCTCGCTGCAGACCACGGTTTCGACGACCGGCGCCAGGGCGCCGAGGAAGCCGCCGGCGTCCTTGTCGTCGAGCATGCCGATGCAGGCGAAGAACGGCCGGCCGCCAGACACCTCGGGCAGCGCCTCGGCGAGGGCCGCGGCACCGGCCGGGTTGTGTGCAGCGTCGATGAAGCAGGGCGGGTCCCCGCCCACCCGCTCGAGCCTGCCCGGCACGGCGACCGTCCTCGCCACTGCCGCGACCCGGTCGGGGTCGAGCTCCCCCAGGTAGGCGTCCGCCGCGGTCCTCGCCAGGGCGAAGTTGCGCCGCTGGAAGCCGCCCGCGACGCGCAGCTCGAGGTCCGGGTCCTCTGCCGCCGGCGGTTCGACCAGCCGGGCTCCGTGCTCGGCGACCGCGGCCATGGCTAGGTCGCGCACCTCGGGCCCGACCCGGCCGAGCGCCAGGATCGAGTGGTCCCGGAGGACCGCCAGCTTCTCGGCGGCGATCTGCTCCTCGGTATCCCCCAGCCACTCGGTGTGGTCGAGGCCGACCGAGGTCAGGACCGCGACCTTCGAGGGCAGGACGTTGGTGGCGTCGAGCCGTCCCCCGAGTCCCGCTTCGATCACCCCGCATTCGACCCGCGCGCCGGCCAGGGCGACGAACGCCGCCGCGGTCGCGACCTCGAACTGCGTCACCTCCTCCCCGCCCCCGAGGGTCCGGTTGACGTTGGCCGCCGCCTGGGCGGTCCGCTCGACCGCCTCGCGGAAGGGACCCGGGCCGATGTCGCTCCCGCGGATCTGGATCCGCTCGGACCACCGCGACACGTGGGGTGAGAGGCAGGTGCCGGTCGACACCCCGTGGGCCTCCAGCAGCGCCGCGATCATCCGGGTCACCGAGGACTTGCCGTTGGTCCCGACGACGTGGATCGACGCGAACCGGTGCTGGGGCATACCGAGGGCCGTCGTCAGGCGGTGCATGCGCTCCAGGCCGAGCTTCCACCCGACCGGCTCGAGCGAGTCGAGGTATGCCTCGGGGTCTACTCGAGCTCCTCGAGCTCGGCGCGGTAGCGGGCCAGCTTCTCGCGCTCCTCCTCGACGATCTCGGGCGGCGCCTTGGCGACGAAGCCCTCGTCCGCGAGCTTCCCCTCGGCACGCCGGATCTCGCCGCGCAGCTCGTCACGGCGGCCCTCTACCCGGGTCCGCACGGCCTCGGGATCGAGATCACCGGACGCGAGGACCTGGACGCGGCCCACCGCCGCGATCGGGTCACCGCCGTCGGCCTCGAAGCTGAACCGGGCGAGGCGGCCGACGAACTCGCTCGGCGCATCGCCGTCGACCCGGGCGCTGAGGACGCTGCCCGGCGGGACCTGCGCCAGGTCGCGCCAGGCGCGCAGGCTCCGGGTCAGCGCGATCGCCTCCTCGAGCTCGGCCTCGGCGTCGGGGTCGAGCAGGCCCCGGTCGAGCTGCGGGAACGAATGGACCGCGAGATGGCCCCCGCGAGCCGGGTGGTGCGACCAGATCTCCTCGGTGACGAACGGCATCAGTGGGTGGATGAGCGCCAGGACCTGCTCCAGCGCCCAGAGCAGCGTCGCCGACGCGGCCTCGTCGCGGTCGTAGAGGCGGGGCTTGACGATCTCCAGGTACCAGTCGCAGAGCTCGGACCAGAAGAAGGCGTAGTTCTCCTGCGCGGCGTGGGCGAAGTCGTAGGCCTCGAGCTTCTCGGTCACGCCGGCGATGGTCCGCTGCAGCCGCGAGGCGATCCAGCGGTCCTCGACACGGTCCCCTTGCGCTTCGGCCGGCGTGTCGGCGGCGTTGAGGAGGATCAGCCGCGACGCGTTCCACATCTTGTTCGCGAGGTCGCGGCCCTGCTGGACCTTGGCGTCGGAGTAGCGGACGTCCTGGGTGGAGGACATCGCGAGGAGGCCGAACCTCAGGGCGTCGGCGCCGTGGACGTCGATCTCCTCGATCGGGTCGATCCCGGTCCCGAGGCTCTTCGACATGCGGCGGCCGTCGCGAGCCTGCACGACCGAGTGGACGTAGACGTCGCGGAAGGGAATCGCGCCGGCGAACTCGATCCCGGTCATGATCATCCGCGCGATCCAGAGGAAGAGGATCTCCCGCGCCGTCGTCATGAACGTGGTCGGGTAGAAAGCGCGCAGCTCGGGGGTGTCGTCGGGCCACCCCAGCGTCGCGAAGGGCCACAGCGCCGAGCTGAACCAGGTGTCGAGGACGTCCTCCTCCTGGCTCCATCCGTCGCCGGCGGGCGGTTCCTCGCCCACGTAGGTCTCCTCGCCCCGGTACCAGACCGGGATCCGGTGCCCCCACCAGAGCTGGCGGGAGATGCACCAGGGGCGGATCTCGCGCATCCAGTCGAGGTAGACCCGCTTCCACTGCGCGGGGACGATCCGGACCTCGTCGCGCTCGACGGCCTCGATCGCGGGCGCCGCCAGCTCCTCCATCCGGCAGAACCACTGAAGGGAGATCAACGGCTCGATCCGCTCACCGCTGCGCTCCGAGAAGGGGACGGTGTGCGTGTACTCCTCCTCGCCGCGTAGGTGGGCCTCCTCGCGCAGCGCCCGGACCACCGCCTCGCGTGCCTCGGACACGGTGAGACCGGCGAAGCCCTCTCCGGCCGCGTCGGTCATTCGCCCGTCCTCGCCGATCACGACGATCTCGTCGAGGTTGTTGCTGCGGCCGATCTCGAAGTCGTTCGGGTCGTGACCCGGCGTGATCTTGAGTGCGCCCGTGCCGAACTCCGGGTCGACGTGCTCGTCCGCGATGACCGGCAGGCGACGCCCGACCAGGGGCAGGACGCAGGTCTGCCCGACGAGGTCGCGGTAGCGCTCGTCGTCCGGATGGACCGCGACCGCGGTGTCCGCCAGCATCGTCTCGGGCCGGACCGTCGCCACGGTCAGCTCGCGGTCGGAGCCCTCGACCGGGTAGGCGACGTGGTAGAGCCGGTCCTCTACCTCGCGGTTGACCACCTCGAGCTCGGAGATCGCCGAGCGCGAGCCGGGGTCCCAGTTGACGATGTAATTGTCGCGGTAGATGTAGCCCTTCTGGTGAAGGGCGGCGAAGACCCGGTACACGGCGTGGACGTAGCCGTCGTCGAGGGTGAAGCGCTCCCGGTCGTAGTCACAGGAGGCGCCGAGGCGCTGGTACTGCTCGACGATCCGCGAGCCGTACTCTTCCTTCCACTCCCACACCCGCCTCACGAACTCCTCGCGACCGAGCTCGTGGCGGTCGACTCCCTCCTCGCGCAGGCGCCGCTCGACGACGGCCTGAGTGGCGATCCCGGCGTGGTCGGTGCCGAGGATCCAGAGGGTGTTGCGGCCGCGCATCCGCTGCAGGCGGGCCAGCGCGTCCTGCATCGAGCCGTTCAGCGCGTGCCCCATGTGGAGGGCGCCGGTCACGTTCGGCGGCGGGATCGCGATCGTGAAGTTCTCCTCCGGCGCCCCCTCGGCCGGAGGGTGGAAGTACCCGGCCGCCATCCACTCCTCGAACACCCGCCGCTCGACCTCCGCCGGGTCGTAGCGGGTCCTCGATTCGAGCTCCGAGCGCCGGTCGTTCACGAGGGCGCGAGTTTAGGCGCCGTGTCTCGCTCTCGGCCGCCGCTGCGGAGCTCTGGGCGGATCGGGGGCTGCCCCGAGGGGCGTTGGAAGGGTGGCAGGCCCGAGGGGCAGTCCCCGAGCCGCCTGACCCGTGTGGCTAGGCTGATTCTTCGCGCAGCTCGGGCTCGTCGGCGTCGTCCGGCGCGGCCTCGGTGACGAGGGTCGGGCGGCGGCCGCCCTCGATCGTCTCCTTGGTCACCACGCACTTGGTCACGTCGCGGCGCGAGGGGAGCTCGAACTGGACGTCGAGGAGAGTCTCCTCGAGGATCGACCTCAGGCCGCGGGCGCCGGTCTCGCGCTCGAGCGCCTTGTCGGCGATCGCGCCGAGCGAGTCGTCGGCGAATACGAGCTCGATGTCGTCGAACTCGAAGAAGCGCATGAACTGGCGAGTGAGGGCGTTGCGCGGCTCGGTCAGGATCGTGATCAGATCGTCGCGGGAGAGCTGGTGGATCGCGGCGACCACCGGCAGGCGGCCGATGAACTCCGGGATCAGCCCGTACTCCATGAGGTCCTCCGGCAGGACCTCCTCGAACAGCTCGCCGATGTCGCGATCCACGGTCGATTCCATCGCCGCCCCGAAGCCGACGCCCTTGTTGCCGAGGCGGCGCTCGACCACCTTGTCGAGCTCGGCGAACGACCCGCCGCAGATGAACAGGATGTTCGTCGTGTCGATCGTCAGGAACTCCTGGTGGGGGTGCTTGCGGCCCCCCTGGGGCGGGACCGAGGCGGTGGTCCCCTCGAGGATCTTGAGGAGCGCCTGCTGGACGCCTTCGCCGGACACGTCGCGGGTGATCGACGGGTTGTCGGCCTTGCGGGCGATCTTGTCGATCTCGTCGATGTAGATGATCCCCGTCTCCGCCTTCTTGACGTCGAAGTCGGCCGCCTGGATCAGCTTGAGGAGGATGTTCTCGACGTCCTCGCCCACGTAGCCGGCCTCGGTCAGCGCCGTCGCGTCGGCGATCGCGAACGGGACATTGAGGATCCGTGCCAGCGTCTGCGCGAGCAGGGTCTTGCCGCAGCCGGTCGGGCCGAGCAGCATGATGTTCGACTTCTGCAGCTCGATGTCGGCCTCTTCGGCCTGCGAGATCTGGACCCGCTTGTAGTGGTTGTAGACGGCGACCGAGAGGGTCCGCTTCGCCTCCTCCTGCCCGACCACGTACTCGTTCAGGACCTCGTAGATCTCCCGCGGCTTGGGAAGGTTCTCGAGCTCGAACGCCGGCGGGGCGGTGAGCTCCTCGTCGATGATCTCGTTGCAGAGATCGATGCATTCGTCGCAGATGTAGACGCCGGGGCCGGCGATCAGCTTCTTGACCTGGCGCTGCGACTTCCCGCAGAAGCTGCAGAGGAGCTGCTCGTTGGAATCTGTGGGGCGTGCCAGCGGAAATCCCTCCTCGGGCAATGTCGGCTGCCGGCCGCCCAAGCTTAATCGGGGCGCTCCACCGGCTTGTCGGTTCGGGGGGCAGTTACTGCGCCGCCTCGCCGCCCCCTGCTCCCGGCAGAGAACTTGCTGGGCTCAGCAGGCGGGGAACGCGTCCGGGCGGTTGCCGCCCCCGCAGTTGCCGGCGCCGCGGTTCCTGACGTTCACCGGATTTCGGAAGATCCTGTTCCCGAAGAACCGGTTGCGGTCGGAGTTGCCGTCGAGGTCGACGCCGAAGCGCCCGTTGCCGGCAACGTCGTTGCGCTTGAAGAGGGCACCGTCGCTGTTCCGGATGAAGACCCCGGTGGGGACGCCCTCCCCGCGACTCCGGTTTCCCTCGAACCCGTTTGCGACGACCCGGACCCTGCCACCGTTCGAGTCCTCGAGGATGAACCCGCGGTTGTTGCGCAGGCTCTCGTTGCCGCGGACCACGATCGCCCCCCGGCCGGTATCGGTGATCCCGCCGACGTAGATCCCGGCGTCGCTGAACCCGACGGCGGTGTTCCGCAGCACGTCGATCCGGCGGCTGCGGAAGACGTTGATCCCGTATTCGGCATCGCAGGTGTCGCGCACGATCGAGTCGGTGATCCCGCCCGACTCGAGGTCGCTGAAGTCAACCTCGCTCGGCAACGAGCCGCCGGACTCGTCGGCGCCGACCACTTCGAGGCGGCGGAGGCGGACGTCGTTCGCCGCGACCGTGATCGTCGCCCGCGCCCGGCAGCGCCCGTCGATCAGCGGCCGCGCCTCGCCCCGCGCGCCGAACAGCTTCAGCCGCTCCGGGATCACCACGGGGCCGCGGTAGCGGCCTGAGTGGAGAATCAGCGTGTCGCCCGGCGCGGCGCGCTCGATCGCGCGATGGAGGCCGCCGGGGCGCACGTCCCTGGTCGCCGCGGCGGCCGCGGCCGGCAGCGACAGCAGGACGGCGAGGACGGCGATCGGGACAGCGCGGCGCACGCCGACTTCGAGTCCTAGTGGTGCTCGATGACGCGGTCGACGATCGAGTACTCCTTCGCCTCTTCCGCGCTCATGAAGTAGTCCCGCTCGGTGTCCTTGGCCACCTTCTCGAGCGGCTGGCCGGTGTGCTTGGCGATGATCTCGTCGAGGCGCCGGCGGACGTCGATGATCTCCTTGGCGTGGATCTCGATGTCGGTGGCCTGGCCCTGGAAGCCGCCGGAGACCTGGTGGATCAGGATCTTCGAGTTCGGCAGCGCCATCCGCTTGTTCGCGGCGCCGCCCGACAGGAGCAGCGCGCCCATGCTCATCGCCACGCCGACGCAGATGGTCTGCACGTCGGGCTTGATGAACTGCATCGTGTCGTAGATCGCCAGGCCGGCGTAGACCGAGCCGCCGGGCGAGTTGATGTAGACGCTGATGTCCTTGTCCGGGTCCTCGGACTCGAGATGGAGGAGCTGGGCGACGATCAGGTTGGCGATGTCGTCGGTGACCGGCGTGCCCAGGAAGACGATGCGCTCGTTCAGCAGGCGCGAGTAGATGTCGAAGGCGCGCTCGCCGCGCGAGGTCTGCTCGACGACCATCGGGACCAGGGGACTCATGGCGGCGCAGTATAAGGATCGGACTCCGGCGGCCCTCGGCGCCGGGAAAATGCCCGCGAGAAGCCGGTTTTCAGGCGTTCATCCGATGTTTTCCAGAGCGCGAGCGGGGCATCTGTAGGAGGCACTCGACGAGGGAGGAGAGCCATGACCAGGGACGGCGTCGCTGAGCGAAGCGACGAACAGGAGACCGTTGCCCGGCGGTCGACGACCGATACCGTCGACCGCCCACGGGGCACGACGGATGGATCGACCGGGGCCACCGCACCGGCGACCGATCGCGGCGAGATCCGCGAGCGCCAGCGCGACGAGTTCGGGGGGATCAACTGGGGTTCCGCTTTCCTCGGCTGGCTGGTCGCAGTGGGACTAGGTGTGCTGCTGACGGCGCTGCTCAGCGCCGCCGGCGCCGCGATCGGCCTGACCGAGGTCAGCGACAACGAGGCGAACCAGAACGCCCAGACGATCGGGATCATCGGCGGCGCGCTGCTGATCGCGATCTTCCTGATCGCGTACTACACGGGCGGCTATGTCGCCGGCCGGATGTCGCGGTTCGACGGCGCCCGGCAGGGGTTCGCCGTCTGGGCCTGGCTCGTGATCATCACCCTGCTGCTGGCGGCGCTGGGCGCGATCGCGGGCTCGGAATACAACCTGTTCGGTGGGCTCGACCTGCCGCGCATCCCGATCGACGAGGGCTCGCTGACGGCGGGCGGCGCCATCACCCTGGCCGCCATCCTGCTCGGCAGCCTGATCGCGGCGGTGCTCGGCGGCAAGGCGGGCGAGCGCTACCACCGCAAGATCGATCGCTACGGCCACGAAGTGGCTCGGGAGCCATACGAGGAGCGCCCGGCGCACTGACGCCAGACGCGCCGGTCACTCGGTGAGCGCGGCGGCTTCGGCCGCCGCGCTTGCTTTGTCGGGGGCCCCGCTTGCTTGTCGGGGGCCAGAGGAGCAGAATGGCTGCGAGTGCCGTCCTCCCTCAAGTACGCGACGTGCCCGCTCTGCGAGGCCACCTGCGGGCTCGAGTTCACGGTGCAGGACGGCGCCGTCACCCGGATCCGCGGCGACGCGGACGACGTCCTCAGCCACGGGTTCATCTGCCCCAAGGGGGCCAGTCTCGCCGACCTCGACGCCGATCCAGACCGCGTGAGGACGCCACTGGTCAAGGCCGCCGGTGGCTTCGAGCCGGCGACCTGGGACGAGGCGTTCGCCGAGATCGACCGCCGCCTTCCGCCGCTGCTCGAGCGGCACGGCCGCGACGCCCTCGGCGTCTACGTCGGCAACCCAGCCGCTCACAACTTCTCCTCGATCCTCTATGGCCGGGTCCTGCTGAAGGCGCTCGGCACGAGGAACATCTTCACCGCCAGCACCGTCGACCAGATGCCCAAGCAGGTTTCCGCCGGCCACATGTTCGGGACGGCTCTGAGCGTCCCGATCCCGGACGTCGACCGCACCGACCACCTGCTGATCCTCGGGGCCAACCCGCTCGCCTCGAACGGCAGCCTCATGACCGCGCCGGACATGCGCGGTCGCCTGCGGGCGATCCGCGCCCGCGGCGGCAAGGTCGTGGTCGTCGACCCGCGTTTCAGTCGCACCGCCCAGGAGGCCGACGAACACCACTTCATCCGGCCGGGCACGGACGCGCTCCTGCTGTTCGCCATGGCGAACGTGTTCTTCGCGGAGGGCTTCGCCGACCCCGGCCGGCTGACCGAGCATCTGAACGGGCTCGACGATGTCGGTGCGCTGGCCCGCGACTTCACTCCCGAGGCGGTGGCGGACGCCACCGGGATCGGCGCCGGGGAGATCCGCCGTCTCGCCCGCGAGCTCGGGGCCGCCCCGCGGGCTGCGGTCTACGGCCGGATCGGGACCTGCACCCAGGAGTTCGGCACGCTGGCCAGCTGGCTGGTCGACGTCCTCAACGCGATCACCGGCAACCTCGACCGCGAGGGCGGTGCCATGTTCACCCGCGCCGCCGCCGGCCAGTCGAACTCGAGCGGGACGGCGGGAAGCGACCGCGGCTACCAGCCCGGGCGCTGGGCGACCCGGGTGCGCGAGCTCCCCGAGGCGTTCGGGGAGCTGCCGGTCGCCGCCCTGGCCGAGGAGATCGACAGCGCCGGCGAGGACGGGATTCGGGCGATGCTGACGATGGCCGGCAACCCGGCTGTCTCTGCCCCCAACTCCGGCCGGCTCGAGGCGGCGCTGGAATCGCTCGACTTCATGGTCTCGCTCGACGTCTACGTCAACGAGACCACCCGCCACGCCGACGTGATCCTGCCCGGCACCTCCCCCCTGCGCCGCTCGCACTACGACGTCGCGCTCTACCAGTTGGCGATCAGGAACGTCGCGAATTACTCGGAGCCGGTGCTCGAGCCCGATCCCGGGGTTCCCGACGAGTGGCGGACGATCCTCCGGCTGACCGGCATCGTGACCGGCCAGGGACCCGACGCCGATGTCGAGGCGATCGATGACTTCGTCGCCGCCGAGGCGGTGCGGCGGGAGCTCGGCGCGCCGGGTTCACGCCTCCAGGGCGCCGACGGGGAGGCGATCGCCGCAGAGCTCGGCGACCGACAGGGACCGGAGCGACTGCTCGACCTCCTCCTCCGAGCCGGGGCCTACGGCGATCGGTTCGGCGAGGCGACCGGCGGCCTCACCCTCCGGGGCCTGGAAGACCGCCCGCACGGTGTCGACCTCGGGCCGCTCGAGCCGCGGATCCCGGACGTCCTGCGGACCCCGAGCGGAAAGGTCGAGCTGGCGCCCGAGCCGATCGCGGCCGACGTCGAACGACTGCGGGCGGCGCTGGACCGCGAGTCCAACGGGCACATGGTCCTGATCGGGCGCCGGCACCTGCGCTCGAACAACTCCTGGATGCACAACGTCGAGAAGCTCGTCAAGGGCCCGGCACGCTGCACCGCCCAGGTCCACCCCGACGACGCGGGCAGACTCGGGCTGAGCGACGGGGAGCCGGCCCGGGTGACCTCCTCATCGGGCGGGATCGAGATCACGGTCGAGGTGACCGAGGACGTGATGCCGGGCGTCGTCAGCATTCCCCACGGCTGGGGGCACGACGTCCCCGGCATCGAGCTCGGCGTCGCCAGCGAGCACGCCGGCGCCAACAGCAACCGCCTCTCCCGCGAGGACCTGATCGACCCGCTGTCGGGGAACGCGGTCCTCAACGGGATCCCGGTCGAGCTCGCGCCGGTCGCCTAGGTTCCCGGCGTCCAGAGCTGGCCGGCGCCGGCGGCGGTCTGTTCGCTCTCCGGGGTCCAGAGCTTCTCGCGAGCCTCGGCCGCACCCATCGGGATCGGCCTGGCGGAGCCGGCGACGAGGTCGATCGCCTTGCGGATCCGGATGTCGGCCTCCACCAGGGCGTCGCGACCCTCCCGGCGAAGCCGCTCGAGCAGCTTTTCGGGCTTCATCCGCTCGTGCTCGGCGGTGTGCTCGAGCGCCTCGACCATCTCCTCCTCGGTGACCTCGATCCCCTCGGCGTCGGCGATCGCCTCGAGTACGGCCTCGCGCCGCAGCTCCCGCTCGGCGTCCGGCTTCGACTCCTCGATCAGCTCCTCGCGGCTCTTGCCCTGCATCTGGAGGTAGGTGTCCGGTTCGATCCCGCGGCCGGCGAGCTGGCGCTCCACCCGTTCCCAGCGCTCGGTCGCCCGCGCGGTGACGATCTCGCCCGGCACGTCCACGGTCGCGTTGTCGACCGCGGCGTCGATTGCGGCGACCCGGAAGTCCTGCTCGATCCGGCGGCCGACGGCGTCGCCGAGCTTCTCGGCGATGTCCGCGCGCAGCTCCTCCAGCGTGTCGAACTCCGACACCTCCGCGGCGAAGTCGTCGTCGAGGTCGGGCAGGACCTTTTCGCGGACCTCCTTCACCTTCACCGCGAAGACGGCGCCGCGGCCCGCCAGGTGCTCGGCACGGTAATCGCCGGGGAACGTCACCTCGACCTCGCGCTCCTCGCCTGCCGACGCTGCGTGGAGCTGTTCCTCGAAGCCCTCGATCAGGCTCTCGCTGCCGAGCTCCAGCAGGTAGTCGTTCGCCGCTCCGCCCTCGAAGGGGTCGCCGTCGATCTTCCCCTCGAAGTCGACGAGCAGGACGTCGCCCTCGGTCGCTGACCGCTGCACCGGCTCGAGCCGGGCCCCGGTCTCGCGCAGGCGCTCGATCTCGCGGTCGATGATGTCGTCGGGCACCTGGGTCTCGGGACGCCCAACCTCGAGGTCCTTGTAGTCCCCGAGCCGCGCGGCCGGCCGGACGCCAACCTCGAAATGGAAGCCGAGAGGCTCGCCCTCGCGCTCCGGCACCACGGTCACCTCGATGTTCGGGTCGCCGACCGGGGACACGCCCGAGTCCAGCAGAGCTCGCTCGTACCACTCGGGCAGGGAGTCCCGAACCGCCTGCTCCACTACTGGCCCCCGGCCCATCCGCTGGACGATCAGCGCGGGCGGCGCCTTGCCCTTGCGAAAGCCGGGCATGCGGAGCTCCCGGGCGAGCCCGCGGGCGGCGCGACTGACGCTGCGATCGACGTCCTCGGCGGCGACCTCGACCTCGACCCGGGCGCGCGACTCCGGCAGCTCGGTGACGGTCGTCTTCATCGCCGGGTGAGGCTAGAGGAATCGACTCGGCCGCCGTCAGCGGCGTCCGCGCAGCCCCCTGCGGACGGCGGCGAGGAAGTCGAGCCCGAAGGCGGCGCCCCGCCCGGGCGCTCCGGTCACGACCCACGCGCGGGCCCGCTCGGCCGCAGCGATGGCACGCGCAGCCGGGCCGAGACCGTGGTCAGTTGTCCTGCGCATAGCCGAGAAGCGAGGCATCGACCAGCCATTCCACCGGAGCGCGGTCGTCGGTGTAGACGTCGCCTCCGGGCAGGCGGGGCGCAAGTGCGGCGGAGGCGGCGTCGGCGGGCGCGCGGAGGGGGGCCGGCAGCGACCCCGCCGCACCACGCAGCCGCGCCGCCGAGAGCGGCCCGTCGCCGGCCACGAGCAGCGTGTTCGTGTCCTCGACCGGGACGCGCATGACCGCGGTGAACGGCTCGGCCATCGTCCGGCCGAGCACCTGCTCGAGGTCGTCGTTGCCCTCCGGGTGCCCGACGTTGACGACGACGACCCCTGCCGGCGCCAGCCGGTCGCGGGCGAGCTCGAAGAACTCCTTCGTCGCGAGGTAGAACGGCACGTAGGGCTGGCGGTAGGCGTCGACCATGATCGCGTCGTAGCCGCCGTCTGACCGTTCCAACCACGGGCGGGCGTCCTCCGCGAACTCATCCATGTTGGGGTTGCGGAGGTCGAAGTAGCGGTGGCCGACATCGAACAGCTCGCCGTCGATCTCGACGGCATCGACGTGGGCGGCGGGGAAGAAGTGCCCGTACGCCCGCGCGGTCGTGCCTGCGGCGCTGCCGAGCAGGGCGATCCGGCGGGGCGGCTGCGGCCGCGACGCGAACGGCAGTACGAGGAAACCGTCCCAGTAGTCGCCGGTGAGGTAGCTGCCGGGACGGTAGAGGGAGTGGACGGCCTGGCCCTCGTTGAGCTCGAGGACCCGGTCGCCGCCGTCCCGTTCGACGACCCGAACGTACTGGTGCTCGGTCTCCGTTTCGTAGAGGACCCGGCCGGTCTCGGCCGCCTTGATCGTCCCCGCCGGCACGAGCATCACCGCCGCCAGGGCGACGGGGGCGAGGAGGTAGCGCCGCCCGAGGCCCGCCACCGCGACCGAGGCCAGCGCCAGAGCGAAGGTGAGGAACGTCCGTTGCGTCCCGAGGAACGGGATCAGCACCAGCGCCGAGACCATCGTCCCGAACAGCGACCCGGCCGTCGAGAGCGCGTAGAGCCGGCCGGCGATTTCACCGGAGTGCTCTACGTCGCGCATCGAGATTCGCAGGGCCCAGGGCGACGCGGCGCCGAGCAGCATCACCGGCACCGCCACCAGCACGAGGACGCCGAACAGGGACCCGAGGAAGCCGCTGACCGAGATGTTGTCGAAGGCGTCGGCCGACAGGGTCAGGAAAGGGCGGGCCGCGAACGGGACCAGGGCGATCAGCGCGGCCGCGCAGAGGACCAGGAGGCAGAGGCCGCGGAGGTGTGCGTGCGAGTCGGCGTAGCGCCCTCCCAGCCAGTAGCCGATCGAAAGCGCGACGAGAACCACACCGATCGTGTTCGCCCAGACGATCGTCGAGGCGCCGAAGTACGGCGCGAGCAGGCGGGCTGCGGCGATCTCGGCGCCGAGGCTCGCCGAGCCGACGACGAAGACGAGGACGGCGAGATACCGGCTAGGCGCGTTCACGGTCGTCGCGCCCGGCCAGCAGCCGTTCCTCGAGCAAGGCCCCCTGCCCGGCCGCGACGGCGCGCGCCGCCCGCCCCTCGTCGAGCGCGATCCCCTGCCGCTCGGCCAGCTCGACCAGCCGCTGGCGCTCCGTCCCCTGCTGCGCGGTGCGGAAGAACAGCCACGCGAAGGCGCCGAGGGCGACGAACGTTCCCTCGACCATCATGATCGCGCCGGCGGTGCTCTGGTCGGCGAGCGGCTGGATGCCCCAGTAGGCCTCGCCGGCGGCGTAGCGTGGATAGAGGACGGCGCCCGACCACATCAGGACGTTGCCGAGGATCACGCCGGCGAAGCGGACGGCGAGGATGTAGCCGAGCCGCCAGCCGTTGCCGAACCAGGCGGGCACCGGGAGCGGCCCGACCACCGGCATCCACATGAGGCAGCCGAAGACGAGGAAGCTGCCGTGCTCGAGAGCGTGCACGGGCGCGGCGCCGTAGGCCGCCTCGTACAACGCCGGGATGTGCCAGAAGTAGAGGTTCGCCGCCCAGAGCGGAAAGGCGACGGCCGGGTGCGCGAGCACGCGCAGCCGGTCGAACGCCGGGATCGCGAGGATCGGCTGGAGCAGGGGTCCGGTCAGCCCGAGCACGAGGAGCAGGGCGGCGATGTCGGCGATCAACAGGTGCTCGACCATGTGCATGAGGACGAGCTCCTCCGCCATGTGGCCGATCGGCGAGAACAGGGCGATCGCGACCAGGGCGACGCCGGACCCGAAGCAGACCTGGCGCCAGAGGGGCACCGGGCGCCCCCGCGATGCCAGGGTCGTGGCGCGCCGGGCGTAGAGCAGCGCCGCGACGGTCAGCGGCACGGCCTCGAGCGGTGCAAAGGTGGCCGCGGCGTGTCCCACCGGAGGCGTCACGGGTTGAGCGTAGCGGCGCCCCGAAGCCGCCCCGGGCGGCTGCGCTAGAGCCAGCGGGCGCGCCGCAGCAGCGCGTAGAGGATCACCACGGCGACCGCCATTGCGGCGAGTGCGGCGGGATACCCGATCTCGGAACGCAGCTCCGGCATGTGCTCGAAGTTCATGCCGTAGACGCTTGCGATGAAGGTCGGCACGCCGATCAGGGCGGCATAGGCCGAGATTTTCTTGACGACCTCGTTCTGGTTGACGCTGACGAGCGCGAGGTTCGCCTCGAGCACACTGGTCAGGAGCTCGCGCTGCGACGTGACCGCCTCGTCGACCCGGCGAGCGTGATCGGAGACGTCTCGCAGGAAGCGCTGCAGCTGCTCCTCGATGCCGGGGAAGGCGCCGCGCTCGATCGACTCGAGCGGCGCGAGCAGCGGCCAGACGGCGCGGTGGAACTCGATCACCTCGCGCTTCAGGAAGTAGATCCGCGCGGTCGGCGCGGGACTCTCGGGGTCGAATACCTGGGCCTCGACCTCCTCCACGTCGTCGTCGATCCCCTGGACGACCGGCATGTAGTCGTCGACGACCTGGTCGAGGATCGCCCAGACGACCGCCCCGGGGCCCTGGCGCAGCAGGTCCTCGCGCTCCTGGAGGCGCCTGCGGGCGCCCCTCAGCCCGCTGGCGTCGCCGTGCCGCACGTGGACGACGTAGCCGGCGCCGAGGAAGACGTCGATCTCGCCGAAGTGGACGGTCTCGGACTGCTCGTCGTAACGCGCCGTCTTGATGACGAGGAAGAGCGAGTCCCCGTAATCCTCGACCTTCGGCCGTTGGTGGGCGCGCTCGGCGTCCTCGACCGCGAGCTCGTGGAGGCCGAACCGCGCTGCCACCTCCTCCATCTCCTCCGCTGTGGGATCGTGGAGCCCGACCCAGACGAAGTCGTCGGGGCTCTCCCCCCCGGTCCGTGCCGCGGCGGCCTCGAGCGGCATTGGACCCTCGTGCTGGCGAGTCCCGTCCTTGTAGTGAGCGCAGTCGACGATCACAGCGATCTCCGGCGGCTACCACTTCCCGCCCGGCCCGGCGGCTCCTCCCCGCGCGTGCCGTTTTGCCCTGCGGTCGGGGGGGCAGTTGCTAGGTTCAGGTAGATCGGCGAGAGGAGCAGGATGGAGCAGACGACCGCAGCAACGGGCATCTACGCCGACGAGAACCGCGATCAGCGAGGGCGGATCATCGGGCTGCTCGAGCAGGCCTATTGGATGGAGATCGAGACGGTGATGAGCTACATCGCCAACTCGGTGAACCCGGACGGGGTCCGGGCCCAGGAGATCATCGAGTCCCTCCAACAGGACATCCAGGAGGAGCTCGGTCACGCGCAGCAGTTCGCGCGGCGGATCAAGGAGCTCTACGGGGTGGTCCCCGGGTCGATGGCCTTCGCGCCCGCGCAGAGCTATCTGCAGCCGCCGGCCGAGCAGACCGACATCGTGCACGTCATTCGCGGCGTCATCGAGGCCGAGACCGGCGCGATCGGGCACTACACCCGGGTCATCGAGGAGACCGACGGCGTCGATCCCGTGACCCAGGACATGGTGACGGCGATCCTCCACGACGAGCAGGGCCACAAGCGCCTGTTCGAGGGGTTCCTGCGCGAATACGAGGCGGAGGGGCTCGCCTGACCAGCGGCGGGGCCGCCGCGGGAGGAGCCAGCCGCGGCGCCGAGTTCCCGACGATCGGGAGCTACGGCTTCCTGTCGGACTGCCACACCGGAGCCCTCGTCTCGTTCGACGGGGCGGTCGAGTGGCTCTGCTTTCCGCGGTTCGATTCCCCCTCGGCGTTCGCCGCGATCCTCGACCGCGGCGGCGGGCGCTTCCGGGTGGCGCCGCCGGGGGTCGTCGTGCCGATCAGCCGGCGGTACGAGCCGGGGACATTGATCCTCGAGACGACCTGGGTCACCGACACCGGCTGGTTGGTCGTCCGGGACGCGATGACGATCGGGGAGTGGGGCCATCCGGAGCCGGGAGCTGCCCGGCCGCGGACCGACCACGAGGCCGACCACTCGATCCTGCGGGTCGTCGAGTGCATCGATGGGCACTGCGAGGTCGAGATGGACTGCGCACCGGCGTTCGAGTACGCGACGGCGCCCGCGAGTTGGTCGCTCGGCGGGTTCGGAGAAGCGGAGGCGACTGCGGGCGACTGGCGGCTCGAGTTGACCAGCGACTTCGACCTCCGCGAGGAAGACGGCTCGGTCAGGGGCCGGATCGCGATGCGCGAGGGGGACCGCGCCTTCTGCTCCGTCACCTGGCAGGAGGGCAGCCTCGGCGGCCCGCGAAGCATCCCCGAGGCCGAGGAGCGAATGGCCTCGACCTGTGACTTCTGGCGCCAGTGGCTGCGCCATGGGAGCTTCCCGGACCATCCCTGGCGGATCCACCTCCAGCGCTCGGCTCTCGTCCTCAAGGGGCTGACCTACGCTCCGACCGGCGCCCTGATCGCCGCACCGACGACCTCGCTGCCGGAGACGCCGGGTGGCGAGCGCAACTGGGACTACCGCTACTCGTGGGTCCGTGACGCCACGTTCAGCCTCTGGGCTCTCCACATCCTCGGATTCGACGAGGAAGCGGCCGACTTCATGGGGTTCATGACCGACGTCTGCCGGGCGGAACGATCGCTCCAGGTCATGTACGGGATCGGGGGCGAGAAGGAGCTGGCCGAGAGCACCCTCGACCACCTCGGCGGCTACGAGGGATCGCGTCCGGTTCGGATCGGCAACGGGGCCTACTGCCAGCGGCAGAACGACGTCTGGGGGGCTTTGCTCGACGCCGTCTACATCCACACCAAGGCGCTGGGACACGTACCGGACGCGCAGTGGGACCTGGCGCGACAGCAGGTCGAGGATGCGATCGCCGCCTGGCCCCATCCGGATCAGGGGATCTGGGAGGCGAGGGGCCAGCCGCGCCACTATGTCTCCTCGAAGCTGATGATCTGGGTCGCCGTGGACAGGGGACGGCGGCTCGCCCAGGCGCGCGGCGAGAGCGAGCTGGCCGACCGCTGGCGGGAGCAGGCGTCGGCGATGCGCGGCGAGATCCTCGAGCGCGGCGTGCGCGACAACGTCTTCCGGCAGCACTACGACACCGACGCACTGGACGCGTCCACCCTGCTGGTGCCGCTCGTCCGCTTCCTGCCGCCGGGGGACGAACGGGTCCGGGCGACCGTCGACGCGATCGACCGCGGCCTCGGCCTCGGCCTCGACGGGCTGATCCTGCGATACCGGGTCGAGGAGACCGATGACGGGCTCCAGGGCGAGGAGGGCGCCTTCCTGATCTGCTCGTTCTGGATGGTCGCCGCGCTGTCGGAGATCGGTGAGCGGGGGCGCGCCCGCGCGCTCTGCGAGCGGCTGCTCTCCCACGCCGGGTGGCTCGACCTCTACGCCGAGGAGTACGACCCGGTCACCGGACGCCACCTCGGCAACTTCCCCCAGGCCTTCACCCACCTCGCCCTGATCAACGCCGTCTCCCACGTCATCGTCGACGAGGGCCGCGAGCGCAAGGACGGGATGGTCGGCGTCTTCGGGGAGCTGCGCGGCGGGTAGGCGAACCGGAAGCCTCGCCGCGCCACTTGAGCACGGCGCGCGCCTCGCGATAGCCGAAGCGAGGGGTAGAACACCTGTCGCTCCCCACTCGGGCAACCCGTAACCGCCGCCGATCATCCGAGAGTGAGACCAACCCGATCAGCCGCCGCCCTCGCCCTCGCGGCCGTCGCGGCCCTCGCCATCGCCGAGGCCGGCGCGGTCGGCCCCTATCCCGGCCTGCGCGGCTGCAAGGTCTTCCCCGACCCGCCGCCTGGCCTGTCCGCCCGCGCCCCGTCCCTGCCCAGCCAGGCGGCATGGAACCAGGACGTCTCGAGGGCCCCGGTCCACCCGCGCTCGCGGCGGATCGTCGCCTCCATCAACGCCCACGGCGGCAACTTCCTGCACCCCGACTTCGGCTCCCCGCGCCCCTACGGCTTCCCCTATGCGGTCGTCGGCCGTGGCCAGCGACGGCTCCCGATCCGCTACACGGCCTACGGCTCCGAGAGCGACCGTGGCCCCTTCCCCGTACCGCTCGCGGCGCCGGTCGAGGGCGGCGGGTCGAGCGAAGGCGACCGCCACGTCCTCACGATCGACCGGGCTCGCTGCCGGCTCTACGAGCTCTACAGAGCCTTCCCAAGGCGCCGCCCCGCCCCGCACTGGAATGCCGGCTCCGGCGTCGAGTGGAACCTGCGCTCCACGAAGCTGCGGACAGACGGATACACCTCGGCCGACGCCGCCGGCCTGCCGATCTTCCCCGGCCTCGTCCGCTACGACGAGGCCAGGCGCGGCCGCATCGACCACGCCTTCCGGATCACCTTCGAGAGCACCCGCGACGCCTGGATCCACCCGGCGTCACACTGCGCCGGGGACACGCGCGAACCCGACGCCCCGCCGATGGGCATGCGCCTCCGGCTCCGGCCCGGCTACCCCCTCGGCGGCCTGACCGGCCCCGCCAAGGCGATCGCTCGCGCGCTCAAGCGCTACGGCGTGATCGTCGCCGACAACGGGTCGAACTGGTTCATCAGCGGCACCAGCGATCGCCGCTGGAACGACGAGAACCTCAACGGCCTGAAGCGGATCCCCGGCAGCGCCTTCCAGGTGGTCCGGAGCAGGGCCGGCGTGCACGTATGCTGAGGGCGCCGTGGACGTTCCCCGAGCGGGCCGGGAGGAACCTGTCGCGCCGTTGCCGGCGGCGGCAGTCGGCATCGGCGCCGGCCTGAGCGCCGCGGCGCTCGCCCTGGCGGGGGCGATCGGCCCGCCCTACCTCGACGTCTCTTCGCTCAACCCCTTCGTCGGCGCCTTCGCGGTGACCTCATTCGCGGCCCTCTTCGCCGTCCCATTCGCCGCCAACCGGCGGATCGTCGCGTCGCGTCCCGAGCAAGCCGAGAGCTGGGAGCGGGCCCTGGTCGCCTGGGGCGCAGTGGCGCTGGTCCTGCTCGCCCTCTCGGCGCTGGTCTTTATCCCGGGCGACTCCTCCCCGGCGGACTCCCTCATCGACGCGGCGGCGCTGATCGTCCTGGTCGAGTCCGGCCTGGTGCTGCTGGTGCTCGGCGCCTGGGTCCTGTCGAGCTAGATCGCCCGGACGCTGGCGCTCGGCCGGCGGCTCTGGCCCGCGACCTCGACGAGGTCGAGCTCCGCCGCGAGCGCAAAGAACCCCCTGGCGTAGGGGGACCCTTCGGTCCGGCGGCGGACGTCTGCCCAGTCGACCTGCTCGCGCACCGCCCGCGCCATCTTGATCAGCGGCCCGTAGTCGAGCGAGTTGTCGTTCATCGAGAAGAGCTTCGTCGCGAAGACGTCCTCGAGCGCCATGACCCGGGTGCGCATCGCGCAGACATTGAGCCGCTGGCCGCGCTCGAAGACCTCGTCCGTGATCGGCAGCCCCGACGGTTCGTGGATGACGTCGACCAGGACGTCGTCGTCGAAGGCCTTCAGCAGCCACTGCTCCGGCGGGTCCTCGGGTCGCATTCCGGCCGCCTCGAGCGCCTCGAGCGCCCGCGGAGCGTCCTCGGGCCGCACCATCAAGTCGACGTCGTAGGTGCCGGCCGGGCCGCCGTGGGCCCAGGCGGCGAGCCCGCCGCCGAGCATGAACGGCACGTCGGCCTCGTCGAGCGCGCGGATCGCGCGCTTCAGGGTGCGCTCGACTTCGGGTTGGAGGTCGGCCGTGGGCACGAGGCGAATCTACCCGCGCCCCGCGGTTCCAATGCGTGCCTCCGCGGGTATCTCAGGGATGTGTTCCTCTCCGCTGAGCCCCCGGGGGAAGGCTCTTCCTGCGTCCGGGTCGCCGCGGTCGGCGACATCCATTGCCGCGAGAGCCGGCGCGAGGAGGCGATCGCGGCGTTCGCCAACCTCGACGCCCGCGCCGACCTCCTGCTGCTTGCGGGCGATCTGACCGCGCACGGCCTCGTTCCGGAGGCCGAGGTCCTGGCCGACGCCGTGCGCGGGCTCCGCCTCCCGGTCTTCGCCGTGCTCGGCAACCACGACTGGCACGAGGGCAGGCAGGCAGAGATCCGGTCCGTCCTCGAGTCCGCCGGCGCCGTCGTCCTCGAGGGGGAGCACGCGACGCTCGAGCTCGACGACCTCGAGATCGGCGTAGTCGGCGCCAAGGGTTACGTCGGCGGCTTCCCCGGCTCCCACCTCAGCGACTACGGAGAGGACTCGCTGCGGGCGGTCTATCGCGAGGCCGGCGAGGAGGTCGCGGCGATGGACGCGGGGCTGCGGGCCACGGCCGCCTGTGACCTCCGCCTGGTCGTCCTGCACTATTCGCCCACCGAGGAGACGCTGGTCGGAGAGCCGGAGGGGATCTGGACGTTCCTCGGCTCGGATCGCCTCGCCGCGCCGATCCGCGAGCACGGCCCCGACCTCGTCGTGCACGGGCATGCGCACGCCGGCCGGTTCGAGGGTCGGGTCGCCGACGTCCCGGTCTACAACGTGTCGGTGCCGGTCCTGGGGCGGGACTATCACCTGTTCGAGGTCGCCGCCCCCGCGTCCCGCGGGGTCCATTGAGGGGCCCTCCCGGCATGGCAACGCCGGGGCGGCCGTTCCCTGCCCCGACGTCCCCTTTTCCCTGGGTCTTCGGCTAGGCGCGTCTGGTGCCGCCGCGGAGCCGCGGCAGCAGCAGGAGGGCCAGCCCGATCAGGATCAAGATGATCCCCAGCGCGTAATGCACGAGGATCGCCAGAACGATCCCGATCACGATCAACAGCAGTGATAGCTCCATGCGACCGGAGGTACCCCCGGAGAGATCGCGGGAAACCCTGCAACAAGCGGTGCGAGGCGGCTATCATTTTGCGATCGGCCGGTGCCCTGGCTTGGTCTTGACAGCGGCAGGGTCGAGCATCGCCCAGCGGGCACTTTCGAGGAAGCGGCACGGTCGTCGTCCTCGGGGGACCTTCTCGAAGTGTTCAGGATGAACGGTTCATGGGAGCCCCCGAATGATCGACGCCAGCGCCAATGGCCATGACCCGACGCCGGAAGCGAGCGGCCGTCCCGCCCCCTTCGAGCTCACGGAGGAGCAGGTCCGGCCCGACGTGACCGAGCTCCTGATCGGGGGGGAGGTCGACATCGCCGTAATCGACCAGCTCTCATCCGCGGTTGACCAGGCGACCGGCCGCGGCGACCATCTCCTCATCGATCTGTCCCGCTGCAAGTTCATCGACTCCTCCGGGCTGGCGCTGTTCGTCCGCGCCAACCGCGACCTCACCTCGGCGGGCCGGCGGATCTTCCTCCACGGCTGCCGCGGACAGGTCGAGAGGGTTCTCGAGATGACGGGCCTCGAGGAGGCCGGCTTGGTCATGCGCGATCGCGACGCGGCGCTGCTGGCGCTGCGCCCGAGCGCCCCGGTCTGACCCCTCACCCGCTCAGGCTGCGCGGTTTCCTCCGCCGCGGGCCACCGGTGCTTCAGGTGGCTTAGACCACTCCCAAAGCTTCCGCCCGGACGACCCCTCGAGGGTGGACGAGGGGACTCGAACCCCCGACCGCCTGGACCACAACCAGGAGCTCTACCAGCTGAGCTACGTCCACCGAGTGCCTTCAATCTAGCGGGGCGGGGGCGGCCTCCGGGCACAGCGGGTGGTGCGGGCTAGGCGTCCCGAGGCGGAGCGGCCGCGGACCGGAGGGCCCCGGCGCTGGCGGCGACGACCAGGCCGATCGCGGCGACCTCCACGGCCGACAGGTCCTGCCCGATCGCGATCAGACCGACCAGCGCCGCGACAGCCGGCTCGAGGCTCATCAGCACGCCGAAGGTGCCCGGCGGGAGGCGGCGGAGGGCCTCGAGCTCGACCGAATACGGAATCACCGAGCTGAGCAGCGCGACGCCCAGGCCGGCGGCGATGACGCCCGGGGCGACCAGGTCCTCGGCGCCGGCGACGACGCCGGGCGGGATCAGCAGGATCGCCGAGAACGCCATCGCCAGCGCCAGCCCGGTCCCTCCCTCGAACTCGCGGCCCACCCGGGCGCTGATCAGGATGTAGGCGCCCCAGAGGGCGCCGGCGCCAAGAGCCAGGATCGCCCCCACGGCATCGACCCCCTTGCCGCCCAGCCCCCCCGACAACAGGACTATGCCGGCCGCCGCGAGCGCGACCCAGAGCAGGTCGAGCCGGCGGCGCGAGCCCAGCACCGCGACGGTCAGGGGCCCGGTGAACTCCAGCGTCACCGCGATCCCGAGCGGTAGGCGGTCGAGCGCCTCGTAGAAGCAGAGGTTCATCCCCGCCAGCGCGGCGCCGAACAGGGCCGCCAGCTCGAGCCGGCTGCGGCCGTGTCCCCTGAGAGTCGGCCGCCACGCGGCAAGCAGCACGATGGCCGCGAAGAGGGTGCGGAGCAGGACCGTCCCGGCGGGACCGACCTCGTCGAACAGCGTCGTCGCGAGGGCGGCTCCCGCCTGGACGGAGAAGACGCCCGTGAGGACGAGGCCGGCTGCTCGGGATTCCCCGCTCATGCGGGCCTCAGGATGCCGACCTACTTCGCGGGAGTCCGCGCCGCCTGCTCGGACAGCTCGACCGGGACTGCGAGGCCGGTGGGGCGGTCCCGGCCCCGCAGCGTCTCCGACCCGCTGACGCGCCAGCGCTGCGCCTCTTCGCCGGCCCGCTCGACCGCCGCCTCCGAGGCGAGGACCGGCTCTCCGCGCGCCTTCGCCAGGTCGCTGAGGCGCGCCGCCTCGTTCACCGGATCGCCGATCACCGTGTACTCGAAGCGGTGCTCGGCCCCGATGTTGCCGGCGACCGCGCGACCGGCCGATACGCCGATCCCGAAGCCGGTCTCCGGGACCTCCTCGGCGAGCCGCGCCGCGAGGAGGCGGGCCGAGATCAGGGCGCACCCGGCGGGGTCCGGCCGGTCGACCGGCGCCCCGAACACGCAAAGAGCGGCGTCGCCCTCGAACTTGTTGACGAAGCCACCGTTTTCCTCGACCAGCTCGACGACGATTCGGAAGAACGAGTTGAGCAGCCTGACGACGTCGGACGGCGGCCGCTCGACCGCCATCGCCGTCGAACCGACCAGGTCGACGAAGAGGGCGCCGACCTCCCGCTCCTCCCCGCCGAGCGAGACCTCGGCATCGAGCGCCGCGCGGGCGACGCCCTCACCGACGTGGCGGCCGAACAGGTCGCGGAGCCGCTCCCGTTCCTCGAGTCCCTCCGCCATGCGGTTGAACCCCGCCTGGAGGAGACCGACCTCGCTGCCGTCGTCGACCGGCACGCGCGAGGCCAGGTCCCC